>NZ_CFAFZJ010000012.1:0-74826 GCF_983172305.1 Arcobacter thermotolerans | reverse complement strand
ACTTCATACATATTTTAAAGAACTCTAATTTTAACCTGCTGGTCAAATTGGACGGGAATTATAGTGCCTTTTTTTTGTTTTGTCAAGGGGTTTTTATTAATCTTGGCTTAAATTTGGGAATTTGTAGTTTTTTTCGGTTTTATACAATTATTTAACGATTTTAAGATAAAATTCCACAATTTTTTAATTATACAATAGGAGTTGTAATATAAATGAGTTCATCTATTTTTAGAGAGTATGATATTAGAGGGATATTTCAAAAGGAATTAAACGAAGATATTGTAAAAAAAATTGGTTTTTATTTAGCAAAGGCACTATTAAAAAGAGTTCCAAATGCTTCTTTTTTGGCTGTTGGTTATGATGCAAGACTTCATTCACCAACTTTAAAAGGTTGGTTAAGTTCAGGAATAAACAAAGCTGGTTTAAAAGTTTTGGATATGGGATTAGTTCCAACTCCTGCAAACTACTTTGCTAATTTTAATGAAATAGATGGATATAGATGTGATGGTTCTATTATGATTACAGGTTCCCACAATCCCCCTGAATATAATGGATTTAAAATAACATTAAATAAAGAGCCATTTTTTGGAGAAGATATTTATTCTTTAGGAAGAGATATTTTAGCAGATAATTCAAATATTAGTGATAACGAAGCTGTTATACAAATTGATTCAAAAAATAGATATATTGATTACATAGTTGAAAGCTTCAAGCATTTAAAACTTCAAGATAAAAAGTTTATTTTTGATTGTGGAAATGGCGTTGCTGGTGTTGTTTTAGGTGAAATTTTAACAAAATTAAATATTAAAAATAAAATTTTATTTGAAGAACCAGATGGAAATTTTCCAAATCATCATCCAGATCCAAGTGACGAACACACTTTAGAAGATATTAAAAAAGAGTTAGCAAGTGGTGAGTTTGATTTTGGTTTTGCTTATGATGGAGATGCAGATAGAATTGCCCTACTTTCAAAAAAATATAACTTCAAAGGTGATATATTAGCAATATTCTTCTCTAAACATATGAAAAACCCAACAGTTATAGGTGAAGTAAAATGTTCGCAAGTTATGTATGACACTATAAACTCTTATGGTAAAGCTATCATGTACAAAACTGGGCATTCAAATTTAAAAGTTAAAATTAAAGAGACAAATGCTGATTTTGCTGCTGAAGTATCAGGGCATCTATTCTTCAATGATAGATATTTTGGATACGATGATGCAATTTATGCAACATTTAGAGCTTTAGAGTTAATCGATGCTGGTTTTGATTTTGATAAAGAGTATGAAGCTCTACCACAAGTTTACTCAACACCTGAAATAAATATAACTGTAACAGAAGATACAAAATTTAAAATCATTGAAGATTTAAAAGTTGCTTTACAAAATCCACCTTCAGATTTTCTAAAAATCAAGGATATAATTACTGTTGATGGTGTAAGAGTTATTTTTGAAAAAGGTTGGGGATTAGTTCGAGCTAGTAACACAACTCCAAAATTAGTAACAAGATTTGAAGCAAATAATCAAGAAAATGCAAAAGTATATGAAGATGCATTAATAAATCTATTTAATAATTTACAAGGAAAATAATATGAACAATACAAATAATCCAATCAAAAAATGTCTATTCCCAGCTGCTGGATATGGTACAAGATTTTTACCAGCAACAAAAGCAACTCCAAAAGAGATGTTACCAGTACTTACAAAACCACTTATTCAATATGGAGTTGAAGAGGCACTAGCTGCTGGTATTGAAAATATGTCTATTGTAACAGGAAGAGGGAAAAGAGCTATTGAAGATCACTTTGATATATCTTATGAACTTGAACACCAAATTAAAGGGACTAGTAAAGAGCACTATTTAACAGAGATTAGAAGTGTTATTACAAAATGTACTTTTTCATACACAAGACAAATAGAGATGAAAGGTTTAGGTCACGCAATATTATGTGGTGAAAACTTAATTGGAAATCAACCATTTGCTGTACTTCTAGCAGATGACTTATGTGATGCACCAGATAAAGGTGTTTTATCACAAATGGTTGAACTATATAAAAAATATAACTGCTCAATTGTTGCTATTGAAGAGATACCAAAAGAGGATACAAATAAATATGGAGTAATTGCTGGAAATGAGATAGAACCAGGGATTTTCATGGTAAAAGATATGGTTGAAAAACCTGAACCAGAAGTTGCACCATCAAATTTAGCAATTATTGGAAGATATATTTTAACTCCAGATATTTTTGATATTATAAGAGAGACAAAACCAGGTAAAGGTGGAGAGATTCAAATTACTGATGCACTTTTAACTCAAGCAAAAAATGGTATGGTTTTAGCTTATAAATTTAAAGGTGAAAGATTTGACTGTGGAAGTATAGATGGATTTGTAAAAGCTACAAACTACTTTTATGATAAATCTATAAAAAATGAGAAAAAAGAAGAAAAAAAAGATAACGGGAAAAAATAGTGAAAAACAATCTATATTATCCAAAAGTATCTCTAAGTGATGAAGATATTTTCTTAGAGATAAAAAAAGAGCGTGAAGAGATAGGTTACTACTCTTTGCCTCATAGTGATATAACAAACTTAAAAAAAGAGTTAGATTCTCTTGATTTTAAACAAAAAAATATTGCAATAGTTGGAATTGGTGGAAGTACTTTAGGTACTTATGCAATATACAATTTCTTAAAATACCACAAACAAAAAAATAAATCTTTAAAAAAAGAGATTTTTTTCTTTGAAAGTACAGACCCTGTAAACTTAAATGGAACAATCTCTCAATTTGATTTAGCAGATACTTTATTTATAGTTATTTCAAAATCTGGTACAACTATTGAAACTATTTCGATTTTTAAATACTTAAGTTCTATTATAAAAATGGATAAATCAAATCTTTTAGTAATAACAGAAAACGATAGCAAACTAAATAGTTTTGCAAAAGTAAACGATATAAAAACTTTTGATATTCCAAAAAATGTTGGTGGAAGATTTTCTGTTTTATCAAATGTTGGATTAGTGCCTTTATATTTAGCTGGTTTTGATATTGATGAGCTTTTAAATGGTGCTAGAAAAATATCTACTTCATTTTTTGAACAGTATGAACTTTTTACTCATTTAATAAAAAAAGCTAGAACTTACTATGAATACAAAGATGTTTACAACATAAATGCTGTTTTCTCATACTCTCAACTTCTTGAAGGTTTTAATAAGTGGTATATTCAACTTTGGGGAGAAAGCCTTGGAAAAATTGATGCAAATAACACAAATCAAGGTTTAACTCCAATTGGGCTTTTAGGACCTGTTGATCAACACTCATTTTTACAGTTAATTGTAGAAGGTAAAAGAGATAAAACTGTAACATTTATAAAAATTAAAGATTTTAAAGATGATACAAAAATTGCTCCTATTAGTTTAAGTGGATTAGAAGAGCTTGATTATATAAATAATCTTGATTTTAAAGAGTTAATAAATCTTCAAGCAGATGCTACAATAGCATCAGTAAAAGAGTATAAAAAAGATATCCCTATTGATTTAATAGAGTTAGAAGAGATAAGCGAATATGAAATAGGAAAACTTCTATTTTACTATGAGCTTTTAACTTCAATTGTAGGAAAATTCCTAAGAATAAACACTTATGATCAACCAGGTGTTGAAGGTGGAAAAATTATATTGAAAGAGATGTTAAAAAACAAAAATTAAAAAATGGAACATATATTTTCTAGCCTTATTCCTATTTTTTCACTAATTGTGATTGGATACTTATTTAAAAAAATAAGTTTCCCTTCACATAATTTTTGGCCAATGGCTGATAAACTAACATACTATATATTAATGCCAGCATTACTGATTTTTACGCTATCAAAAGCTAAAATTGATTCAAGTAGCATAACTTTTATATCTGTTTGCCTTCTTGCAATATTTATCACTATGATAATTTTAATGATATTTAATAAAATAAGTCCTACTCAAAATAGCTCTTTTACTTCAATAGTTCAAGGTGGAATAAGATTTAATACTTATGTATTTTTAGCTCTTAGTGCCTCTATTTTTGGGGATAAAGGTTTAGTATTAGCTGCAATTATTATAACTTTTGCAATACCTTTTTTAAATATTTTATCTATTTCAATATTTGCTTTATACTCAAACAATAGCAAAATTGATTTTTTCTATTTGTTTAAATCTATTGTAAAAAATCCTTTGATTATCTCTTGTGTTTTAGGAGCTTTAATAAACTTTTCTGAAATAAAAATACCAATTAGTATAGAAAATCTACTAAAAATATTAAGTAGTGCAGCTCTTCCTTTGGGGTTAATATCTATTGGTTATACATTAGTTCTAAAAGAGATAAAAAGTGCAAAAAAAGATTTAACTGTCACTATGATTGCAAAGTTTATAGTTTTACCACTTATAATCTATATTTTAGCAATCTCTTTTTCACTAGATAATTTAATGATTGCAATATTAGTTCTATTTGCTATTATGCCAACTGCTCCTAGTTCATTTATTCTTGCACGACAATTGGGTGGTGATTTACCTTTAATAACATCAATAATAACTGTACAAACAATAGTTGCTGCACTATTTTTAATACTTTTCTTACAATATTTTAATTGAGCTTTTGGATATATTTTATATAAAATATATCTCACCATTTAACTTTCTAATTCAATCTATGATCAAATTCTGGAACTATCTCTTTTAGTTTTGATATTTTATCTTCACAAACTATCAACTCTTCTATTTTTTTATTTAATTCTTCTATATCAAAAAAAGTTGGACTAGCAACTGTGATTGATTCATACTGTGTTTTCTTATCACTATCATCTATTAAAAGCTCTTCATATAGTTTTTCACCACATCTTAAACCACAAAACTCTATTCCAATCTCACTTCTTCCACTTAGCTCTATCATTTTTTTAGCCAAATCAACTATTTTTATTGGTTCTCCCATATCAAGGATAAATATCTCTCCACCCTTTCCAATACTAGCTGCTTGAAGTACAAGTTCACAAGCTTCTGGAATTAGCATAAAGTATCTTGTAATATCTGGATGAGTTACAGTTATATTTTTACCAGCTTCTATTTGAGCTTTAAATTTTGGAATTACACTTCCACTACTTCCCAAAACATTTCCAAACCGAACAGCAACTATTTCCGTATTTTTTGAATCTACATTTTGAGCGTACAGTTCACAAACTCTTTTTGTAGTTCCCATAACATTTGTTGGTCGAACAGCTTTATCTGTCGATATTAAAACAAATTTTTCAACTTTGTATTTTATAGATAAATCTATGGTATTTTTTGTACCTATTATATTATTTGTAATACCTTCTAAAATGTTGTGTTCTACCAAAGGAACATGCTTGTAAGCAGCTGCATGAATTACAATTTGAGGTCTGTATTTAGAAAATGTACTCTCTAAAATATCTATATCTTTAACGCTTTGCATAATAGGAATAATATTTTCATCTTGTAATTCCTCTAAAATTGAATAAAGATTAAACTCACTATGATCCACTAATATTAGTTGTTTTGCTCCATAGGCTTTGCATTGTCTTGATATTTCGCTTCCTATACTTCCACCTGCACCTGTTATTAAAACTATCTTATCTTTAATAAAATTTTGTATGGCATTTTTATCTAAATCTTTTGGATAACGTGCAAGTAAATCTTCAACTCCAATATCTTTTAACTGTTTTGCAAATAACTCTTTTTTTAAAATATTTTGCATACTTGGCAATATTTTTATTTTTTCAAACTTATCTTGCATAGATTCATATATTGATTTAATTTGTTCTTGAGATGCTGATGGCATAGCAATAATCATCAAATCAAATCGGTTTTTATAATTTAAACTATATTTTTCTCTTGAAAAAATAGATATACCATCTATACTTCTATGATGTAAAATCTCATCATCATCTATAAAACAAATAAGCTTGTATTCACTGCTTAAAAACTCTCTTTGTAATTGAAGTCCTGCTTTTCCTGCTCCATAAATTACAAGAGATTTTGTTTTCTTATTTCCTTTTATTGAATAAAAATATTTATAAATATAAACTAAAATATTTATCATAAATGTATAAAAAACGACATCTATAAATAGAAGATTAAAAGGTACACTGTAAAAATAGTATAAAATCGGTGTATAAATAGCAAAAGCAAGTAAAGATAAAACTATTTTCATAAGTCCTGTTTTTGTAGAAGCTTTTGACCAAGATAGTTTATAATCATCAAAAAGTAAAAAAGAGGCTAAGATTCTAAAACCTATAACTACAACTAAAATTGTAAAACTAAGCTCTTTATTTAGTAAAAATGCTACTAAATATAAAGAAAATATAGATACTACTATATTTATAATTACCCCTAAAAATCTTTTGTCTCTGAACATAATATTTATTCCTTAGTTATAGTTTTATATAAATTATCATCATACATAAAAGGTGATTTTACCTCTTTAAAACTTTTTAAGTTCTTATCGCCCTCACCTAAAATCATATCTTCTTTTTTTATTTTCCAATCAATGTTTAAATATTTGTCATCATATCTTACACCAATACTTTCACCTGCTGCAAAATATCTATCTATTTTTATATTCACAATAGTATCTTGGCTTAAAACAGAAAAACCATGTAAAAATCCTCTTGGTATGAAAAGTTGTTTATTTTCAAAACTATCTAGTTCTAAAGAAATGACTTTGCCAAAGCTTGGACTTCCAACTCTGAAATCAACTGCAACATCTAAAATTTTTCCTTGTAATACACTTACAAGTTTTGATTGTGCAAAATCAAGAGTATTTGTATGAAGTCCTCTAATAACTCCATATTTACTATAAGAGATATTATCTTGGCAAAAATCTACTTCAAATCCTAAAAAATTATTAAAACTATCTTTTTTGAAAGCTTCAAAAACAAATCCTCTATTATCTTCATGAATTTTAGGTTCACAAAGTACTAAATCTGGTATCTCTAATCTTTTATAATTCATTACTCAAATGCTTTCTTATTATCTACAAACTTCATACTTAAAGCTAAAACTAGTAAAGCAAGTATAAAAGCCACAAAAATATTTGATACAAAATAAACTATAAAAAATAAAATCATATTTAATCCTATAGAGTAATTTGTAACTTTATAGTGACTCCAACCAGCTTGTGTCAGTCTTTGATATCCATGTTTTTTGTGTGCCTGTGATAATTTTTCTTTATTTAGTTTTCTGCGTATTAAAGTCAAAGTTGCATCAAACCAATAAATTCCAAACAGTATAATCCATATCCAAAAATTTGAAGCTTGTTCATTTGCATAATATATAGTAAAAATTGCAATATTGTATCCTAAAAGAGTACTTCCAACATCTCCCATAAATATCTTAGCCTTATTCCAATTCCAATATAAAAACCCTAAAACGGCAACAGCTAAAACTAAAAAATGATTTCCACTAAATAAAATAAATCCTGCAAGACTTAAAAAAATAGCCTCACTTCCCGCATAGCCATTTATACCATCTAAAAAGTTATAAAGATTTATAAACCAAATTATCATAAAAAATGCAAAGATATTTGTAAAAATAGGATTTTGTATATCAAAAATACCAAAAGTCAAAGTCTCAAATCCACCTAAAAAATATAATCCTCCAATAGCAACAATAGATTGAGCTATAAGTCTTATTTTTGGGCTTAATTCATAAATATCATCAAAAAAACTAACTATTGAAACAACTGCTCCAAAAAGTAAAGCATAAAAAAGATTTGATGATATTTCACCTATGAAATATAGATAAAATAATCCTATAAACCAAGTGATTGCAAGAGCTATTCCTCCACCATGTGGAGTTGGTATTGTGTGAGAACTTCGTTCATTTACAGTAGCAACAAGTGATTTTTTTATCATGTAATTTTTTATAAAATATGTAAGTGAAAATGAGATTAAAAATAGTATTAAATATATCATATTCTATCTTTCAAATTTTCATACACTTTATTATTTTCTCTCTTACCAACACTTACAACATATACTATTATCTCCAAATCTTTAACCTCATAAGCAAGTCTAAAACCAGAACTTCTTAATTTTATTTTATAAACATTTTCATATCCACTTAATTTATCTTTTGACACCCTTGGATTTTCAAGTCGTTCTTTTAGTTTTTTATGAAACTGTATCTTTAAAGATTGATTAAGATTTTTCCACTCTTTCAAAGCTTTTGGATGAAAATCAAGAAAGTAGCTCATCTAGCTCTACTCTTATTGGTTTTTCATTGTCTTTAAGTCTTTCCTCAAGCTCTTTGCTTAGGTAGTAATCATCCATAACTTCCATCATCTTTTCATACAAACTTGCTGGAACTAAATAAGCAGAAGCTACATTATGATTGAGTATAGCTATTGCTTCATCTCCAGCATCTTTGAGTAGTTGAGTTGGTGATTTTTTAAGTTCGGTTATACTTGCTGTATAGTTTGCTAATATTGGTTGCATATATCACTCCTTATTTAGTATTTTTTATTGTACTATTTTTCATACTTTATTGTCAATATATATTATGTTCTAAATGATTTGATGGCTTAATATCAATCACGAAGCTCAAGAACTCTTTTTTGGTGGTGAGATATCTCTATCATTTCACTACCTTGTACAAATTAATTTACAATTATCTTAATTTACTAAAATTTGTAAAGTAATTTATACAATTATTCACCATTTATCATTAACTTTATCCCATCTTCTACACTATATGGATTTTTTAGATTTAATTTTTCTTTCGTGATACTGTTATCTATTTCCAAACTTCCATAAAGTCGCTTGTGAAATGATGGTTTTAAAATTTTCAATAAAGTTTCAAAAAATGGTATTTTTACTAGGTATGCTTTTTTATCAAGATTTTTTGCCATTAACTCTATCAATCTTGAAGTACTCAACGGTTGATCATCTGAAGCCAAAAATATTCCTGCTTTTTGATGAGTTATAATTTCGTTTATTATAAAACAAAGATTTTCTATAGATATGAAACTTCTTTTATTCTCAATTTTACCTAGAGGGATGATAGGAAGTTTTTTTACAAATTTTACCAAACTATCTATATTCCCAGGTGCATTTTTGCCATATATCATGGGTGGTCTTATGATACTTACTATAAAACTATCATCATTTAATTTCAAAAGCTCTTTTTCTGCTTCTAGTTTACTTTTACCATAAGGTTTGATTGGATTGCAAATAGTATTTTCATCTAGTTTTTCTTTTTCTTCACCATACACAGCAATAGTACTTATGAAAATAAATTGTTTTACACCATTTTGTTTTGCTAATTTTGCAAGTTTTACTGGATAATCTACATTTATTTCATGATATTTTTCATAAGGATGTTCTACTTTTTGATGTACAAGTGCAGCACAATGTAAAATTATATCAATACTATTAAAATTAGTATTTTCCAGTTTTTGAGTTAATAATGAAAATTTTTCGAATTTGTATTTATTTTTATATTGATCAATAAAACTACTTCCTAAATATCCACTACTTCCTGTAACTAGTATTTTCATTTAATTTCCAAAATATAAATTGTGTAATTGCTCATTTGTGATACAGGAAGAAAAAAGAGTATTTACTCTTATTCTTGCTCCATCACCCAATCTATTAACAAACTCTTGATTTTCATATAATTCATTAATAGCTTTGGCTAATTGAGTAGAATCGTTAATATCTACTGTTAAACCCGTTTCCTGATGAACACTAACCCAAGGTACTCCCGTTGGTAAACTAGTATTAATTACAGGTTTTCCATATACCATTGATTCTAGTTGTAAAATACCAAATGCTTCACTTGGATATATTGATGGAAAAACCATAAATTTAGAATTTTTCAATAAATACTTTTTTTCATCATCTGTAACAAATCTATCGATTAATAAAATATTTCTTTTACTCTTATTGACTTTTTCTTTAATTTCTTCTGATAGTTCTCCATTTCCAACTATTACAAATGGGATATGCTCATCTATCATCTCTACTGCATCTAATAAAACAAATATTCCTTTATAGTAAGAAAATCGTCCTAAAAATAAAACATAATCTTTAGGTAAATTTTCAATTATTATATCAGTTAAATTTTTATTTAAGTATTCTTCTTTATCAATTGATAATGGAATAGTTACTACTTTACTTCTAAACTCTTTTAATACATTAGAAAACTCTATAAGCCTATCTGAAGTTGATATTATTTTTGTAGCTTTATTACAAAGCAATTTTTGAAAATATTCAAAAAACTTTTTTATACTTTTTTGTTTAATAATATCACTGTGCCAAGTGACAAATATTTTTTTATTTTTGGGAACTAATAAGCTCCCAATTGTACCCAATGGAAAAGGTTCATGGAAATGTATAGCTTTAGCTTTTCTACTTAAAAAAAACAGATACCAGAAAAAAACAATAGATATAGGCATAGACAAAAAAGTACCAAAAGAAGCACATCTATAGACTTTTATTCCATTGATGTTTTCTATAGTAGTTTTTAGTGAAAAGCTTTTACTAACGCATAAGACCGTCACATCATCATAATTTTTTAAGTAATTGCTATACTCTTTAACAACTGTTTCAACTCCGCCTATATCTGGCTCATACATTTTATTTATTTGTAATATCATAGTCTTTAAACACCTTTAGAATCTTTTTTTCAAAATCTTTTTTGTCGAATTGTTTTGCATAGCTTAATCCATTTTTAGAATATGCTTCATATTTGTCCGTATTAGATAAAATCTCCTCTATTTTAATAGCAATTTCTTTTGAGTTTTTTATACTTACTAATTCCCCAGCTTTACTCTCACTTACTAAAACTGCTTGCATTCCAATATTTGTAGCTATAACAGGTATCCCACATGAAAATGCCTCTAATATTACTATTCCAAATGATTCTGGAATAATTGTAGGTACAACTAAAATATCTATCTCTTTTAATAAAACTTCTTTTACATTTGAAATATGACCTTTAAGTTTTAGATTTTTATTTTTATTGTACTTTATTAAGCTTTTTAATGGACCTTCCCCATATATGTGATAAACAATGTCTTTAGTTTTTAAAAACTCATAGCTTCCTACAAAATATTCAATTCCTTTTATATAATTTAAAGAAGAAATTGTAGCGATAATAAAATTTTGTTTGTTTATAATACTTTTACTTTTTGCTTCAAAAAGGTCTATAGAATTAAATATGATTTCGACATTTTTAGAGATATATTGTTCCGCAACCAATGAAGAAACACTTATAACCTTGTAAGCTTTTTTAGTTAAAAAATTAACCATATTTTTTATAGTTGTACCTTCAATCATATGTGCGTGATATACAAAATCAATATTAAAAAGTTTTTTTAACATATAAGATAATAATAAACCTTTTTTTGTGGTAGCATATATCAGGCTGTTATTTTTAGTTTTGTTATTTTTTAGAAATCTATTGATTATGTAAATATTTTTTGCAATCAATAATGTATTAACAAACTTTTCAAAAATTTTCATAAATATTGATTGAGAAACTTTACTATATGTTTCTAACTTCACTGTCTCAATTTGCAGTTCTTTTAGTTTTTGAGCAAATAAAGACTGATTTGTAGTATCAAAAACATATACATTATAATTTTCTTTTAATGCACTTATTACATCTAAAGTAATTTTTTGACCACCACCGAATCCAGCTTTTGATGAATCTTCTAAAATTATTACATTCACATCAATCTCTTTCTGAAATACAGAATATTTAAACACAATGCAATATTTATCCACAAAAATAAACTATATACTGGATATACTGAAAAAAAGAAACCACAAGTCATTAATAAACCAATAAAACCTATTTTAAAAAATGGATTTTGTTTATGAAATTTTGAAAATGCATATAGTGAATAAAAAAGAAAACTAACTAATAATAAAAATCCCAAAATGCCTAATTCAGCTAAAACCTTTATATAAATATTCATTGGTGCTATAGAGTGAGTTAATTCAAACCCATATGTTTCTATAGGTATATTTTTCTCAAAATTAAAAAGAAAGTAATATGAATTTCCCCCTCCAACTCCAAATAATGGGTACTCCTTAAATATTTCAATACCTAACCATGAAGTATAACTTCTAAATTGTCCTGAGCTTAGTATTGTTTCTGGTAGTGTAAATAATTCTATTATCTTTTCATAAAAAGTATATTGAACAAATCCCATGTCAACATAATTTCCTATAAATAGATAAAAAAGCAAAATTGTAGTTATCAATACAAAAAAGAACTTTAAGAACTTTTTATAACCTTGAAAAAACATATAATACACAAATATTGCTCCAAGAAATGCTACTATTGCACTACTCAAAGTTAAAACTAACACTAGTCCATTAATAAATATTAAAAAATTCCGCTTCATTCTTGAAAATAGATTTGGCAAGAACATTAAAAATAGCATTATCCATGATAACATCACTATATAGTTTGATGGTTCAGCAGAAAAACCTGCTGGTCGTATTTGAAATGTAGGTTTTGAGTTTCTATAGTCTATAAAACTAGGAACCAAATCTGGAAAACCTAAATTATAAACAAAAAAGATTCCATATAAGCTATATATGGATACCAAAGTACCACTCATTATAAAAATTCTAACAAGTTTATATCTATTTTCAAAAACCCATTTGGATCCAATAATATAGTTTATAGTTACCCAGTTAAAGATATAGTATATTAGTATTAATATTGGAATAAAATATATATTAAATCTAAGTTGAGCATTCGCCTCTGGAAATCTTTGATAATAACTACTTGCATCTAGCCCTATATAATAAACTACAAAGCTTACTAAAGGTGAAATTACAAAAAATAAAAACAATACCAATGAATTTTTTCCATAAATTATTTTTTTATCCAATAAATAAAAACCTAAAAATATTACAGCTATTAATTCATATATTTTAAAACTTCCACCTATATTTACAACCAATATTTGTTGATAAAAGATAAAGAAAAAAAGTATAAACATCAAAAATGAAAATATAGATTTTTCATTCATATTAAATACAAGATACTTTTGTCTAAAACTCAAAGTATTCATATCTTAAAAACTCTTTTCAAAGGATAACTTAAATTTTCAATCTTAAAAGGAATCAACTTTAACATCTTAAAATAGCTAATTATAAAAAACTTTATATTTCTTTGAGAAAAATAAAAATTTGCAAGTTTAAGATTATAAAACCATAAAGCATATTTTTTTAAAATTTTATTCTTACTTTGCAAAACATGTCTATTTAGTACTTTATACTCCTCATCGAGTTGTCTTTTTTTATTTTTTGATATCCCACCTTCATGTTCTCTATACATAGCAAGATTTTCCTTGATATAGCCTATATCACCTTTTTGAGATATCTTTATCCACAGATCCCAATCTTCTGGACCAAAAAGTTCTGTATCAAATCCACCAGTTGCTTTTAGCACATCGCTTTTTACCATAACAGTGAGAGTGGCTATAAAGTTAAATACCAAAAGTCTCTCTTTTAAATCTTTGATTTTGATTGGATAAAGTTGCTTGCTCTCTATAATCTTTCCATCTTCTATAAATGATAAATAATCTCCATAAGACAATACAATATTTTGATTGTTCATCATATATTTTACTTGTATCTCTAGCTTATCCTGAAGCCATAGGTCATCACTATCTAAAAAAGCTATAAAATCATATTTTGCAATATCCCAAGCCCTATTTCTAGCACTTGCTGCACCAACATTTTTTTCTAAAGATAAAATAACTATATTGAATTTTAAATTCTTTTTTTTAAAATTATTTAAAAGTTCTAAAGTATTATCATTACTACAATCGTCTACAACAATTATTTCTTTTGGTAATAATGTTTGATTAATAACCGATTCTATAGCTCTTTCTATTGTTTTGGATGAATTATAACAAGGTATTATCACACTTATATATGCATAGTCTTTATTATTCAAATATAACTCCTTAAATTATTTACTATCTCTTATAAATAAAGCTGCAAGTCCACTTATCAATAAAATTGGAACTGCAATGTACGACAAATAAACACCTGTATATGAAACAAAAAAAAGCGTAACTATCCAAATAATGAGTGTAAACCAAAAAATCATTTGAGCTGTTGATTTTGATGATTTAAAACTTCCAAATCCAAATAAACCCAACATAGCAAGAGTAGGAAGTGCTACATATGTATAATATACACTTACATATGAAAAGTTAGTCAGTATATATAAGTATAAAACCAATCCTAAGAAAAAGGCTATTTTAAATTTCATTTTCATCTATTCTCTCCTAAACAACTTATCTACAATACCATAACTAAGTATATCAATTTTATTTTGCACAGATAAACTTGAGTCGAAAAATATCAAAAAAAGCATAATTAGATTTTGAATTTGATACTCCAACATTTCTAGCTACAGAAACTCCTTGATTTTTTTGCTCTATTAGTAAAATCTTTTTGCTCTCTATCTGTTCTTTATATGTACTTTTTAATATTTGAACTGAATTATCTATAGATCTATCATTTACTACAATAATTTCAAAATTTGTATAAGATTGATTTAAAACTGAATCTATACATCTTTGTATAGAATAATTTTTATTGTATAAAGGTACAACTACCGAAAAAAATATATTTTTGCCATTCATTATCATCTCCGAATTTATATTTAATCAAATTGAGAATTATTAAAAAAATAATTATTTTCATCTTTTAACCAAATTCCTATATTTATCATAAATTTCAAATTCATCTGCTTCCTTTTGTATTTTCTAAAATTTCATTACATTTTTGAGTTACTATTTTATACTGTTCATCGCTCATAGAGAAATTTCTTATTTTTTCTACTTCACTTAATATATCTCGTATCAAATATTCATCTTGAGGTTTTATAAAAATAAATTTTTATATTTCATTTGAAAATTCTCCTTTTTTAGTTTTATTGTTTATTCTTCTCTTGAATTTCTTTTACTTCTTTTAATATCTTATTTGCTTTTTGCACACTTTGCTTATCAACTTCTAGTCCATCAAGTATATTTTGGATTTCAATTAACATTTTATTTTCTAAAACTTCAAGATAGCTATAACAAGACAAGCTCTTATGTTTTTCTATTGCTTCACTATACTCTGGTATTGCAGTATATAAAAGTTTTATTACGTGAGTGTTATCATCCATATTTGGTATATGTTGCCCCATTTTTATAAGACTAAATTTTGTCAAATCATGAGCAAGAATAGTTCTATATGTTTGAAAATAAGCCCAAAGGATAGGTGTTACAAACGGTCTTAAATGGCTTATGTCAAATTTATTAAAATCTTCTAGTTTGAATACATTATCTCCCATAAGTTCGAAAGCTTTTTGTAGTTCTGTATCATTTTTTGCTCTTTTTGACCATTCATTATAATCAATACTCTGCATCATCATTGATATAGTTTTTGTAGGCATAATACCAACTACACTTTGCCATAACTTTTCGATAGCTTCAAGTTGCTTTGAATATAATAATTTATGCCTTTCAGTCATACCACTTAAAGCACCACTTCTAAGTGCTAATATTTCAGATTCATTTGATTTTATCTCAGCTTTTAGATTTTCTATCTTTTCATCATAATCATACTTGATACTATTTTTTATAAATTCTATGATTAAATTTTTTGAAATAAAAATCAAAAATAATACAACAACTACAGGAATACCTGAATAAATTAAAATACTTTCCATCAACAATACCTATAAAAATCTTTCTTAAAAATTTTAATTAATCTCATCAAGTCCAACTTTTCTAAATTCACTTAAATCTTGCTCGATGAGTTTATAAAACTTATCAAACTTATCCAAATCTATATTTTTAATATTTGTTAATGTCCAATAATAATATTTTATTATCCATAAATATTTTTCTTTGACTTTATCTTCATTCGTATTGATATATATTTTATAAATATCTTCTAATTCAAGTAAAACATCATTTAAGTTATCTCCTTCACTATTTATTAATTGTGGAGAATAATGCAAAATAAAATCTGCTTTATCTTTTATTACAAACTTTGATAAGTTATATTCATCAATATTTTCTAATACCTCTTTATCTATAACTATTCTTGGATATATAGCTTTTTTTGATTCTAGTAAATATGCTTTTTCCAAAGCTTTTGAAGACAAAAATGAAAAATGTTTATTAGCTTCAAAAACATGTTCTCCTTTAGCTATGCCACCTCTTACAAATAACTCTTCAAAAGTTAAATTAGCAATAAGAACTCTACTAAAATGCAAAATGTTATGTAAAGCATCTATTTTATTTTCATTTACTGGATGAGTTAAAATAATACTATCTGAAAAAAACTCTATTTTTAATTTTGAAAGATTAACAAAATTTAATATTTTTACTAATTCTATACTTTCTAACGAATTTTCAATAGCTCTTTTAAATCTACCTTTTAGATTATACTCTCCAGCAAAAAATTTATCAGATTTTTCTTTATAGCCTAAAATATCCAAAAAGGCACAATAATATTCATTTGATTGTGCAGAGTACTTATCTATACTATTCCAGTTATCTGATGCCATCTATAAATCTTTGCATTTCATAACAATTCAATCTTTCCATACCCATTGTCATCTAATTGAATCTTTATATGTTTAAAATATTTTTTTAAAATTTTAATACTCTCATCATTCCAATCAAGTGAGCTACTTTTTTGATTTGTACCTAAAGTAGCTTTTAATAAAACAGGATTAGTGCTATTTTCTTTCTTAAAGCTTTCATTTCTAAATGCTGTATATAAAAATATTTCTTTTATACTTTTATTTAAAACTCCACAAAGTCCAAATGAGTTTACAATGCCACCTCTTAATTGTTTTTTAACTTTCTCCCATTTTACTTCATTAACACTTCTTTTACACTCAACTATATGAAGATTTATTTTATTATTTTCTAATAGTTCAACTACTGTACCATCGGCAACTTCTGAATAATTTATATATTTTAATCTATTTTCTTGACTCAAAGAAATTGATATCAAATCATTAGTAGTTGAAGAGAATAAAACTTCAGCTTTTCCTGTCTCTACCCTCTCTTCTACTATGACATTTTTTTCCATTTGATATTCAGACTTAGAAATAAAATTTAATCTTTCTTCAAAGCTAAACTCTATCATTCATAACTACTTAATTCTAAAGTTTCATTTGCTAGAGATAGTATAGATTCGTTAAAAGTTGGAACTTCAAATCCATCCGTAGTGAGTTTTAATGGCTTCACTTCAGTTTGCTTGTCAAACAAAACAAATTGATATGCTTTTATATCTTTTGGATTTATCAAATCACTCTTTTCATAAGCAAGTTTTTCCATTAAATTTTTTCTATCTTTATGATTGTAAAGTTTTATTAAATTATTTACTTGTTGCAAGATAGTATCACTATGTGTTGTACACCAAAGAGGTAAACCTTTGTTTACTAGTCTTGACATAGCTTGAACTACGACTCTTTGCATTTTTGGATGAAGATGTGCTTCTGGTTCTTCTATTATAAGTGATCTATAATCCACTTTTGAATTCAAAAAAATAATCAAAGGAGAGAGCTCTACAACTAAAGATGAAGTTATATAAAACGGTATAGATTTTTTAGAATTTTTTGGTAAATAGCTATAATCTGGAATTAAATCTTCCTTTTGCTCAATCTTTCCATTCATTACCTTTTCTTCTAAAAAATTAGCAATATCTTTAAACTTTGCTTTTTCACTCTTTTTTGATTCTATTAATCCTTGCAAAAAACGAACGACAGGAAGAGTAAATCTACTTGAAATCTCTCCATTTAATTCTCCCCACATATTCATAAGCTCACTTGTAAGAGATTTATAAGTTAGCATAAAACCTGTTCTAGCTGCTGGTAGGTACAAAGACTCTCCACCTGCTCTTTTATCAATATTTGAATTTATTGGAAAAAGAGGAGAGCTTAAATCTTCTATAATTAACTTCCAAGTTATATATTGGATAATTTTATATTTTTCTGTATCAGTAATACTGTTTTTATCCACAGGAACTCTTATATAGTCGCCTCCTGAAGATATTCTTTGAGATAGTTCTGTATTTTTTTCTTGCCAATTTATTTTTATTGGTTTTTCTCTTTTATAATTACTTAAAAACAATTGTCCAATAGTCAAAGTTTCATTTGCAAAAGTTCTTTTTATAAGTTCATTTTTCTTTGATTTTAAAACTTGATTGAACCATTCAATTATTACTAAAATTTCATTTTCAGTTAGTTCAAAACTATCTTCAAAAAGATGATTAAAAATTGTCATTTCCAATTGTTTATAATGCTCACTATTTGGAACATCTTTTGGGAATAAAAACCTTCCTTGAGTTAAAAGTCCCCAAAGCAAAGATACTAAATAGCTTTTACCACTATTGTTTTCACCAACAAAAAGCATAAAAGGTGCTATCTCTATTTCAGCTTCTTTTATCTTCCCAAAATCTTGTATATTTAGTGTCCATCTTTGTTTCATTTTTAACCCTATTTTCATAATTAATAAATTTTGATTGTATTTAAAAATTGCTTACAATACAACAAGTTCATTGTATAATTAAAATCTATTTTACAAACTCTCTATTTTTATCCGTTTTTCTCCAAATCATACTTTGCCTATCATATCTTTTTACTATTTTTGCAGAAAAACCTATCAACACTACATCCTCTCTATCTCTAAAAATCAATTTGTATCTTCACAATCTAGCTTTTTCTCTCAATCACACTCATAGCTCCATACCAAAAATATTTTGAAAATATAGCATTAAACTCTTTATGGCAAATAAAATTATATAACCATCTTCTACCTAAAACTTTATTCAAAGCAATAGAATCTACTTTTTTCAATTTATCATTTGCTTTTACTATCTTTTTGAAGTAATTTTTCAAATCACTCAGTAAAACTTTCTTTGCATTTGTTCGTATATTGTCAGATATTATAAAATGTAATTTTTTCTCATCTTCACTTAAATTTGTATCAAGAATATTTAAAGCTTCTTGAAAAATATTTTTAACTACTTGATATCTTTTTTCAACCTCTTTTTCTGCAACTCTTGTCATGCTTGTTTCTAAAAATCTATAATTTAACAGTACTTTAGGAATATTATAAAATTTTCCAACTTTTGCTAATTGAGTCCAAAGATGATAATCTTCTGCATACTTACAGTAGTATTTTGAAACATTCATTTTTTAAACCGCATATCTATTAGTTTTTCTCTTAAAAAGTTTGGTAATCCAAAATATCTCAAAAATTTTACAATAAATCCAACTATAAAAAATTTAAAATTCTTCTTTGAACTGATTGCTTCTCTAAACATATCAAAATCAAATATTTTTAATTTAAATTTATAATCTCTTTTATCATCAAGTATTTGATTTACTGTTTTTCTAACTTCATCTTTAAAACAGAAAAATTTATATTTTCTTTTATATATTTTTGTTAAATCTTTATTAAACTTGTTATAATAATAATCTACCACATAATTCCCATCACTTTTTTTTGTATCCAATCTTGTTCTAAAACTATAACTATTTGATGATTGTCTATAATTAATAAGTGGCTTTAAAATTATTCCAAATTTACCAAATTCAAGAACTCTAAACCAAAGTTCAAAATCAGCAGCTGTTTTAAAATTTTCAGCATCATATTTTTTTATCTTATTTTTATAAATATCAGTTCTCATCATAACACTTGGACAAACAATAAAATTACCTATTTCTAATACTTTTTTTAACATTTCAATTTGATTATCTATCGTCATAAATTCTTTATTTTCAAAAAATTCTTTTAATGGTACTTTATATAATCTTTTACTATTTTCATCTATCAAATTCATATCAGTAGAAACAGCTACACACTCTTTATTTTCTAACAGAAATTTAACTTGCTCTTCTACTATTGTTGGTTCATAAACATCATCAGAGTGATATAAAGCACCATATTCTCCTTCAAGATTTTGTATACACTTATTAAAATTCCCTTCAGCTCCTATGCTAGTCTCATTTTGAAATACTTTTATATGAGTATATTTTGCTTCATACTCTTTTAATATTTTCATACTATTATCTGTTGAAGCATTATCAAATATTTTTATAATAATATTTTTATAGGTTTGATTTACTAAACTATCAAGTGTTTCACTTATAGTCTTTTCATTATTATAATTTGGTATGCAAATACATACTAAAGGTTGATTATTCAACTAAAACTCCTTTTTTCTTGATTATCATATACATCACAAATAAAAAATAAATTCCATATACTGTTAATATAATTAATGAATATTTTAATTGATATGAATATTCATAAAAATAAATAGAAATCAATAAAGGTAAAGCATATAGAAATATCATTAAAAATGTTTTAATTTCCAAGTTAATTTTAACTAATTTATTCATTTTAAAATACATGGTTAAAAATCCCATAAAACTTGCGAACAATAAAGCTATTGATACTAAGATTTTATAATTTTCAAATTGAGCAACTATTAAAACACCAACTACAGATAAAATACCTCCAACAGCGTATGGAAAAATAAGTTTTTTTGTATCTATTTTTGCATGAGCAATATTCGCTACCATATTAGCTGACATTCTAAAAAAAGCAATCCAAATACCAAATATAGCATAAATATAAGTATCATAATATTTTGCATCTACTAAAATTTTTATAAAATAAAAAGATAAAAAAGAGACAAAAAGAGCTAGTAAAAAATATATTGGGATAATTAGATTTATAATATCATTTATGGTATTTTTAAATTTACTTTCATCTTTCATGTTTTTATACATCATTGGATATAAATATTGCATAACTACAGTTTCAAAAGCACTTGAAATTGCAAAAGCAAGTGCTATTCCAACTCCAAAATATCCTAAAAACTCTGCACTTATATATTTTTCAATGATTATTCCATAGGATTGAGTTTGCATCCATAAAAAAAGAACTCCAATAGATAGTGGTAAAGAAAATTTTAAAACACTTTTTATATTGTCATATTTTATCATTCTAAAAGAGCTTGAAATATTAAACTCATTTTGAATCTTTCTTATAAAATATAATAATGCAAAAATAGCAAACAATCCAAATCCAAAGACCTGTCCCAAAATCCAAAATACACCTTTAAAATCAAAATAATTTATAAAATAGATAGAGAGTAGAAGTCCAACTATTTGAGTACCAATTGTAAATAAAATAAAAGAAACTCTATTCCCTAATAAATTAATCATAGGAAGAATTGTTTGATTCCAAGTATTAAAAAATATATATAATGATACAAATAAAATAAAATAAAACATTTCAATACTATTACCTATACCTACTTTATATAATAAATATGTCAAAATAAAAGATATAAAAAACATAAAAACAACATAAAAATTAAATATAAAAAAAACATTCATGATTTTCTTTTCTTCATACCATCTATGAGTATTTCTATTTATA
The DNA here is from genome assembly GCF_983172305.1 of Arcobacter thermotolerans. NCBI lineage: Bacteria > Pseudomonadati > Campylobacterota > Epsilonproteobacteria > Campylobacterales > Arcobacteraceae > Arcobacter > Arcobacter thermotolerans. The sequence goes on along the minus strand of NZ_CFAFZJ010000012.1, from coordinate 53,349 downwards.
TATTGTCCTACTGGATTTATTAAAAAAAATCCATAAAGTCCTACTATACTCATTATTAAATAGTAATTTCCCATTTCTATTGGTTCTAAATATTTTGTTGCTATTTTTATACTTACTAATGCAATTATAATTTGTAATACTCTACCAATTATTAAAATTAAAAGCTCTTTATTTATCAATAATTATTCCTATTAAAGTTTTTGCAAAAAACTCGCTACTAAATAAATAAGCTTTATCACTTTTCAAAAAAGTTTCTATATTTTCTAAATATTGTAGATACTTTTCATTATTTATACTTGTTATAAACTCATAAAGTTTTTCATAACTCTCAAACTCTCTTTTATCTATAAAACAATCTTTTGGAATATGTTCTGTTATATTATTTGCACCCCAATATATAGGGATACATCCAGCAAAAAAACAATCAAATATTTTTTCTGTAATATAGCCTGAGATATCTTTTGCATTTTCATAACAAATAGCAAATTTATATTTTTCAAGTACCTCTTTTTTGGAATCAACTTTACCTTTATAGCTTGAAAAACTTGGTTTAAACATTTTTGATAATTTTGATTTTCTTAATAAAATATTTACATATTTGTTTTCACTTCTAAATTCATCCCATCCTATTCCATAAAAATCAAAATCATTCGGATGATTTTTTTCAAACCATCTTATAGCTTCAATTCTTTTACTATAAAGCTCAAGTGGGTGATTAACCTTTTTATTTCCAGCTATAAGAGTACAAAGTTTCTCTTTTTTTGATACCTCTTTATTTATAGTTTTTGGAATTTCTTGAGCAAAATTAAATTTAAAATATTTTTTGTTATCTATAATATCATCTTTCCAAGTAAAAATTTTATTGAAATATTTATGATTTTTTAAATTCCAATTATCAGGTCTAATTAATTCACTTTCAAAAATCAAAAGATAAGATTTTTGTATGTCGTCTTTTTTCGGTAATATTTTTGGCATTTCATTATATATTACAATCTGAGATTCTTCAATCGAATGTATATCTTGTGTTGCTAATTCATGTCCATATTTTTTAAACTCTTGTTTTAAAAACCAAAACGGATACATACAATTATCACGATTTATAATCTTATCGTTCAAATCAAAAAGCTTATTATTCTGATAAGATTTAGATACTACAATACATGCTTTTTTCATTTGATTTTTTCCAGTATCTCATTAAGTCTATGAATATATCCATGTTGTTCTATAGATTTTTCATGTCCTAATTTTTTTACACTTTCTCTTTCTTTTTCATTTTGTAAATAATACTTTATTAACAACTCAGCTTCATCTACATTGTTATAGCAAACAACTTCTCTACCTATATCAAAATAATTTTCAATTGTAGGAACATAATCAGTTAATTGAAATCCACCAAAATAAGGTATTTCAAAATTTCTAGCTTTTGTTTGGCTTTGATTTTTACTTTTTTTTGTAAACATACTTTTTATTGTTCTTAAAAAATTTTTAGGGTTATATAACATATATCTAATATCATAACTAACACTGTTTGAAATATTTAAATTAATTTTTGAGGATATAAATAATTTATTCATATCCTCAGCACTTAAAGGACCATTTTCCCATCCATTTCCAAATACTTCTATTTTTATACCTCTTTTTTTAAGAGTATCTATAAACCATTTTCTATATGGATGAAAACCACCCACAAAAGAAACATCATATTTATACTTTTCAAATTTTGGTATTTTATGGCTATTTATAGCAGCCCATTGGCTATAAATAATGTTATTTTGACCTAAGCTTTTGTATTTTTCTATAGAAAACTTATCTGTAGTAATGCAATATGTAAAATGATTTGCATATTTATATGTAAAATTATCAAATCTCCATTGATCGTCCCCAAACCAATTTATAGTTAAATATTTTGTTTTAAGATAATCTAGTGTTTCTAATTCAAACTGATTTTGAAATAAAGAAAAGAAAATTAAATCAGGTTTAATATGATCTGCAAAATCTTTTAATTTTTGTTGCATCGGTTTTGTATTTTGTAAATACTCATCATAATAAAACATTACAACTTCATGATGTAACTCTTCAAATGATTTTTTAAAACCATCAAGCCCTATGATATTTCTGCCACGAGCCTTGATACCATAATCGTATTGTAAATCTACATATAATATCTTCATTATTTATTACAAAACCCTCTAATCTTCTCAATCATATAATTAATAGCATCATCACCCATACCAGGATATAAACCTATCCAAAAGCTATCATTCATAATTTTATCAGTCACTTTTAAATCTCCAACTATTCTATAATCAGTATCTAAAACCATACTATCAAACATAGGATGTCTTATCATATTTCCAGCAAATAGGTTTCTTGTTTGTATTTTATTTGCTTCAAGATACTCTACAAGTTCATTTCGTGTAAAGTTTACACCATCTTTTAAAGTCATCATAAATCCAAACCAGCTTGGGTCAGAATTTGGTTGAGTTTCAACTAAATGTAATTGTTCTAAATCTTTTAATCCATCATATAGTTTCTTTTGATTCTCTTTTCTTTTTTCAACAAATGTTGGGAATTTTTCAAGTTGAGCACATCCAATCGCTGCTTGCATATCTGAAACTTTTAAATTAAATCCAAAATGAGAATAAACATATTTATGATCATAACCTTTTGGAAGTGTTCCAAAGCTTTGAGAAAATCTACATCCACAAGTGTTATCAACACCACTTTCACACCAACAATCTCTTCCCCAGTCTCTCATTGAAAGCATAATTTTTTTTAGAAGTGGATTATTTGTATAAGTAGCTCCTCCCTCACCCATAGTCATATGATGTGGAGGATAAAAAGAGCTAGTACCTATATCTCCCCAAGTTCCTGTTGGTTTTCCTTCATAAGTTGAACCTAATGCATCACAGTTATCTTCGATTAACCAAAGATTGTGTTTATTGCAAAACTCTTTTACAGCTCTTAGATTAAAAGGATTTCCTAAACTATGAGCTATCATAATAGCTTTTGTTTTAGGACTAAGTGCTAGTTCTAGTTGAGATACATCTACATTTGCATATTTTAAATCCATATCTACAAATACTGGAACTGCTCCATATTGAACTATTGGAGCTACAGTTGTTGGAAATCCAGCAGCTACAGTTATAACTTCATCTCCTCTTTTAACTTGTCTATCTTTTAGTAAAGGAGAAGTTAAAGCATAAAATGCAAGTAAGTTTGCACTACTTCCTGAATTTACTAAAAATGCATATCGTACACCCAAATATTTAGCCAAAGTTTTTTCAAATTTTTTACTATAATCACCATATGTAAGCCAAAAATCTAAAGAGCTATCAACTAAATATTGCATCTCTGTTTCATCAAAAACTCTTCCTGCATAATTTACTCTAGTTTCACCATCAACAAATTTTTTCTCTTGCACTGGTTTATGAACCAGTTCATAATACTCTTTTGTTTTTTGTAAAATCTCTTGTTTTAGTTTTTCTTGTTGTGTCATTTGTTTTATTTCCCTTTCCAGATATTATTTATTTCTTTTAGATATGGATCATTTATGATAGATTCTTTATCTAGCCTTTCAAGATTTACTTTAAAATAGTTTCTCATTTTTGAAATAGCATCTTTATGTGAAGTAAATTCAAAGTTTTTTAATTCTTTCATAATTCTTTCATTATTTGAAGTGTATTCGTTGTTTAAACAATCATTTAGAACTTTAATTTCAGATTTAAAATCACTTGTTTCATTTACTAAATTTGCAAGAGTTATTAAATCAATTTTTATACCTGTTGTAGCATTATAGATTTTTTCTTTTGATTCATTATGAATAGTCCAATCTATCATCCGTAACAAATCATCTATATAAATATAATCAAAGTAAACATTTTTATTTATCACTATTGGCAATTTTAATAGATTTTTCACTATCGCATTTGTAATGAACTTAAATCTATAATTTTCATACTCTCCATAAGCTCCAAAAATTCTTAATTGAACTATATTATCCGATTTTTCGATATATTTAGAAGTGATTGATTTATAAAAACCATATTCATCCAAAGGTTGTGCATCTAAATAATCTTCTTCACGAGCGTCAACTATAGGTTTATGTTTACTATATTCTGCTCCACTTCCAAATGATATAATTTTTTTTACATTTTTCTCATGTTTAGCGATATTAAAAAATATTCTAAGATTATACTCAGTAACATTTTTCATATCAACTGTTGTTCTATCTCCACCTTTATTTGCCAAATGAATTATAATATCAATTTTATTTCCTAAAATGTAATTATCTACTGCTTCTTCATTTACTAAATCAAGTTCTTTACTTGAAGGAGTAAAAAGATTATATTTTGAATAGTTTTTATTTAAATACTCTTTTAAATGAGTTCCTATAAATCCATTTGAACCTGTTATAAATATGTTCATAATATCTCCAATATTTTTTTTGAAATTTTTTTTGAAGTAAATTCAAACTTTTCTCTAATAAAAAATTGACTTCCAACATAATGAGAATATTCATCAGGTAGTGCAAATCTTTTAAATATTGGATTTAACCTAGATTCTGCAATATACTCTGATACCACACTTCCTAATCCTCCAATAATACTATGTTCTTCAATTGTAAATATATATTTTTTTGAAGATACTATTTTCTCCAAAGCTTCGTAATCAAAAGGCTTTATAGTGTGAAAACTAATAACATCTGCTAAAAATCCTCTTTGTTTTAGTTCACTTGAAACCTCCAAAGCTATATCAGAAGAATTTCCAGTAAATAAAATAGCTATATTACTGTTTTCATTTGTTTCTATAAAATTTGCTTTGCCTAATTCTATTTTTGATTCTTGACCACTAATTATAGGTTCACCTTTTTTAGCTAGTCTAAAATATATTGGACCTTGATGATTTATAGATTCTTCTGTAATCTTTTCTACTTCATAAGGATCACAAGGAGAAAATACAGTCATATTCGGTAATGCTCTCATGATTGCAATATCTTCAATAGAGTGATGAGTAGCACCTGCAGGACCATATGTAAGACCAGCACCAACTCCCACAAGTCTTACATTTGTATTCATATAAGCAACATCAACACGAATTTGTTCAAATGGTCTCATTGTTACAAAAGGAATTATACTGTAAACATAAACTATCTTACCACTTAAAGCTAACCCAGATGCTATACTTACAGCATTTGATTCAGCAATACCAACATTTAAAAATCTATCTGGAAATTTTTCTTCAAACTCTTCTAAAACAGAAAAACCTAAATCTGGTGTTATCACAAATATTCTTTCATCTTGTTCTGCTAATTTTACTAGTGTTTTAACAAATGTATTTCTCATGACAACTCTTTTATTGCTTGTTCTAATTGTTCTTTATTTGGTGATTTATAATGCCACACAAATTCATTCTCCATATAACTTACACCTTTCCCTTTGATTGTATGAGCAATAATAGCTTTAGGCTTATTACTTTTTGCAATTAATGCTTGCTCTATTTCATATAAATTGTGTCCATCTATTTCAATAACTTCCCAATTAAATGATTTTAACTTTTGATTTAATGGCTCAAGATTAACTACTTCATTTGTTTTTCCGTAACCTTGTAATTTATTGTAATCAATAATCATGGTTAAATTATCAAGATCTTTATGTGGTGCAAACATAATAGCTTCCCATATAGATCCTTCATTTAGTTCTCCGTCTCCACACATTACATAAACATGATTATCAAGTTTATCTATTTTATTTGCTATTGCCATTCCTACACCTATCGATAATCCATGCCCTAAAGAGCCAGAAGAAACTTCAACTCCTGGAACTGCATCTTTATCTAAATGTCCTGGTAATTTTCCTCCATCTAAATAAAATCCATTGAGTAATTCTTTTGAAAAATATCCTCTCTCTGCTAAAGTTGCATAAAGGGCTGAGCTTCCATGTCCTTTGCTGAGAATAAATTTATCTCTACTTTTTAAGGTTGTATTACTAGAGTCAATATTCATAATTTTAAAATATAAAATTGTCAATATATCAACTGTTGATAATGCTGTTCCTGAATGTGAAGCAAATGATCTAGCATTCATCTGAACAATAGACTTTCTAATATTTTTTGATATTTGTTCTAATTCCATCATTTACTCCACTATATTTTATTATTTTTACTTCAAGCAAAGCTTTTACACTACAAAAATACTTTTGAATATTTACTATCATATATTTAATCCTTTTATCAATATGTAAGTCTTGCTCTAGTTCGTTCAATCATTTCACAAAACTCTTTTTCTATATCTTCTTCTTTTTCATTCCACTTTAAATTATCATTTTCTTCTATTGAAACTTTTGTTTGATTTAAGATATTTTCTCTATTTTTGGCATTATCTTCCCATCCTCTTCTTTTTGAAAGTTGAGAAAAACTTTGCTCTATAATATCTAAAGAAAAAGATGATTTTTCTTTAACCTTATATGCAAAAAGTGCAATATCATCATCTGGGAAAATAGTTTTTCCACCTTCAAACATTTCATAAACTTTTTTTGACTTCTCATAAGAGTGTTTAAAAAGATAAGTTTGCACTGTTGGAATAGTTGTAAAACAGTTAATATCTTCCAAATATACTGCATTTGCCCTTTGTTCTTCTGGTCTTTTAAATGGTTGCCAACCTACTGGAGTGTAAATTCTATTTCCATTTTTAGCTTGTGTCATAAATAAAAATGTTGGAGTAATTCTATATATAACTCCATCTTTACTATTTTCTCTCATAGGTTCATACTGTTGTGTATTAAAATTATATTTTTGTGTAGCAAAAAAAGTTGCTACATCAAAATTTTTTGTAATATCTAAATAATCAGTTGCCAAACCATAATGTTGTCCTATAGCATGTGAATCTACGCATATATTCTTACTCTTTGCAAAAGTAAATCTAGGATTTGTTTGAATAGCTTGTTCAAAATACAATGAACGGCAAATAGCAAGAAATAGTTCTTCAATATCTTTTATTCTCCCAAAACCTGATAAGCAAGGGTTATAAACACTCGTTTGTCCACGATACTCAAAAAAATCAAACTCAACTCCACTCATTAAGTTTACACAATCTTTTTCAGTGTCTTCTATGGCATGTAATCCTTCCATATTGTCAAATTCTATATCTCTATAATTAAAAATTTCACCTGTATTTAAAGGTTGAATACTTAAATGTTGTTTTAATATCTCAATATTTTCAAATATTTTTGTCATTTTAACTTCCCTAAAAGCTCAAAAGAGTTTATATCCATCTTGGAAACTGCAAACCATTTTTTACCCAAATCTTTCAAACTAGCTCCAAAGTGATAAATATCTTTTTCATCAATGAAAATTTGTCCATTGTAGAAAATGTGATTTTGGTGTGGTTCATAATCTTTGATCTTTGACTTTACAACTTGCATATCATTTTCAAGATTTAGTAGTCTTTGTTCTGTTATTTTATGACTGTTTATAGCATAACCATTAAAGATATACTCTTTTAATACTGATGTAGCCCATTGTCGAAATTTTGTAGCTTTTTTACTATTTGCTCTGTATCCTATAGATATAATTACATCCAAATTGTAGTGTAAAACATCTCTAGCAACCTCTCTATTTCCCTCTTTTTGAACTATCCGGAAATTCCGGATAGTTGAGTTTTCAACTAGCTCTTCCTCTTTATAAATAAATTTTATATGTTCATTTATTGTTCTAATATCTTTATCAAAAAGCTCTGCAATTTGTTTTTGAGTAAGCCATATAGTTTCACTATCTATTGAAGTCTTTAGCTCAAGCTCCCCATCTTTATATATAGCTATGGATTGGTTTGATAAAGCTAGTTCCACTATCTTGCCCACTCTATATTTTTTGCTTTTGCATCAGCAATATAACTCTCTAAATCATTTTGAGTTAATATCTCTTTATTATTTTCATAATAAGATTTATACCATTTTACAGTTTTTTCAAATGTTGTTTCACTATCCCAAATATCTTTCCACTTTAAAAGAATATGTGCTTTTGAGCAGTCTAGCTTTAGAAGATTTGCTTCGTGAAGTTGATTTGGATCACTATTTATCTCATAATCTATTTTATCCCAATGTTTTTTTACATTTTTCACAACCTCTTCAACTGTAATACTTCCTTCATCTGATGGACCAAAATTCCAAGCTTCTGCAAACTCTACTTTTTCTTCAAGAAGTTTTTGACCAATATGTAAATATCCACTAAGTGGTTCAAGTACATGCTCCCATGGTCTTGTTGCTTTTGGATTTCTTATACTTACTTTTTTACCAATTGAAACTGAAATCATAATATCAGTAATAAGTCTATCCTTTGCCCAATCACCACCACCTATTACATTTCCAGCTCTACAAGTTGCAATTAAAGTATTGTGAGTTTTTTTGTAATCTTTTATATTAAAAAAAGAATTTCTATAAGATGTTGCTAATATATCTGCACAACCTTTAGATGAACTATATGGATCATATCCTCCCATTGGATCATTTTCTCTATATCCCCAAACCCACTCTTTGTTTTCATAAGCTTTATCACTTGTGATATTTACTATTGCTTTTACATTATTAATTCTGCTAGCTTCAAATACTTTTAAAGTTCCTATTACATTTGTTTCATAAGTTTCTATTGGATTTTCATAAGATAATCTAACCAATGGTTGTGCTGCAAGATGAAATACAATGTCTGGTTTATATTCACTAAAAACTTGATTTAATTTATCTAAATCTCTAATATCTCCAATAATAGAAATAATATCTAAGTCTAAAAGTTCTATATGGTTTGGATTTGTAGGAGCTTCAAGTGAATACCCTACAACTTTTGCACCCATTTGTTTTAACCAAAAACATAACCAAGAACCTTTAAATCCAGTATGCCCTGTAACAAGTACAGTTTTATCTTTATAGATTCCAGAAAATAAACTTTGCATTACCAAATTTTCCATGGAGCTTTACCGCTATCCCAAAGTTTATTTAAATCATTTTTATCTTTTAAACTATCCATAGGAGACCAAAATCCTGTATGCTTATATGTAAACATCTCACCATCTTTTGCTAAATTTTTAAGTGGAGCTTGCTCAAATATTGTACTATCTCCTTCAAGAATATAATCAAATACTTTTGGCTCACATACAAAATATCCAGCATTTATAAAATGCCCATCACCCTTTGGTTTTTCTTGAAAACTTGCAACTTGATTATTATCAATTATTTCTATAGCTCCAAACCTTCCATCTGGTTGATGAGAAGTCATTGTGATTGCTTTTCCATGAGATTTATGAAATTTAACAAGTTCATCTATATTTATATCAGCTACACCATCACCATAAGTTAACATAAAAGGTTCATTTCCAATAAAACTTTGTGCTCTTTTTATTCTTCCACCTGTCATACTATCTAAACCTGTGTCAAGAAGTGTTATTTTCCATGGTTCACTTGAGTTATTTAAAACTTCCATTTTTCCTGTTTGCATATCAATAGTAACATCACTTTGATGTAAAAAGTAGTTTGCAAAGTACTCTTTTATATAGTAACCTTTATATCCAAGAAGAATAACAAAATCATTAAAACCATATTTCGAATATATTTTCATAATATGCCATAGAATTGGTTTTCCACCAATTTCTACCATAGGTTTTGGTCGAATATCTGTCTCTTCGGATAGTCTTGTTCCAAATCCACCTGCTAATAATAATACTTTCATTTTAAAACCTCTGCCAAATATTTAATTTCATCTTCTAATCCTATTTGATGATTTCCAACAAATAATCCATTTTCATGTAAATAATCAGCATTCTTAAGTTTTCCATGGATTTCATAATCAAAATACTTCATAACCTCATTTCTAGTAAAATTTCCAGTAACTATTGGTCTACAATCTATTTTTGCATCCATAAGCTTTTTAACTATATCAACTCTTTTAAGTTTTGAAGTAGGTTTGATAATAAGTGAAAAACCAAACCATGAACTATTACAAATATCTTTTTGGATAATAAAATCAGGATGGTTTGAAAATAACTCTTGGAAAAGTTTTGCATTTTCTCTTCTTTTAGCTAAAAAATTTGGAAGTTTTTTAAGCTGTTCTATTCCTATTGCTCCACTCATTTCTACTGGTCGTACATTATAACCTGGAAGTACAAATCTAAATGACTCTTCAAACCAGTTATCACTTTTTGTACAAACTTTATTATCTTTAGGTAAATTTCTAGTCCATCCATGAGCTCTTAAAGAAAGTAATATATGATAAAGCTCTTCATCATCAGTTACTACAAATCCACCTTCCATTGTTGCCATATGATGAGAAAAGAAAGTAGAAAATGTACCCATTATCCCAAAAGTTCCAGCTTGTTTACCTTTGTACTCTGCTCCCATAGATTCGCAATTATCTTCAAGTATGAAGATATCTTTATCTTTTGTCATTTCAAAGATTTTATCAAAATCATTTGGATTTCCTAAAAGATTTACTACCATTATCATTTTTGTATTATCTGTGATTGCAGATTTTAAAGCATCTAAATCATAGTTTAAAGTTTCTAAATCTATATCTACAAATTTTAATTTTAATCCATATTGGTGTAATGGATAATATGTAGTTGACCAAGAAACAGCAGGAACTATTACTTCATCTCCTCTTTTAAGCTTTGGATTTTTTGTATAAAAAAGTGCCGCAGTTGCTATTAAATTTGCAGTTGAACCAGAGCTTACCATTACAGCATATTTACTTCCAGTAAATTTACAAAAATCTTTTTCAAACTGTGCAACACTCTCACCCATAGTGTACATATCTCTATTTATTACAGATTGGATTGCTTCTAACTCTTTTTCATCCCATGTTGATGTTGCTAATGGATAGCTAGTTATCATTTTAATACCTCTTTTAAATAATATTCATAAGTCTTTTGAATTCCATCTTTTAAAGATGTTTTATATTTCCAACCAAAGCTTTGAAGCTTTGTATCATCAATAAGCTTTTGTTTCATTCCAACAGGTTTTGATAAATCATGGATAAATTTACCTTTGTATCCAATAACTTCTGTTATAGCTTTATAATATTCATTTATCGTATAGTCATGCCCTAACCCTACATTTATATTCTGTGGCATATCTTCAAAATTTTCTAAAGCAAAATATGTAAAATCTGCCAAATCTTGAGCATACATAAACTCTCGTCTAGCTTCTCCATCACCCCAAATATCAAGAGTTTCTTGATTATTTACTTTTGCTTCATGAATTTTTTTAATAACTGCTGGAAGCATATGAGAATGTTTGGGGTCAAACTTATCATATCGTCCATAAAGGTTGCATGGAATAATTGTTTTATATCTATAGTCACTATTTTCTCTATTTATATATTCACAAAGTCTAGTTGAAGTTACTTTTGCAATAGCATAGCCTTCATTTGTAGGCTCTAATTCACCTTTGAGTATTAGCTCTTCTCCTAGTGGATTAATAGCATCTCGTGGATACATACAAGAGCTACTCATATTTATAAGTTTTTTAATTCCAGTTTCATAAGCACTCATTATAATATTTAATCCTATTTGAGTATTCTCAACTAAAAATGCTACAGGATTTGCTATATTAGCTTGAATACCACCAACTCTTCCTGCACAGTGAATTATAATATCGGGTTTATTTTCTTTTATATATTTATCAACCGAATTTCTATCTAAAAGATTAAGCTCTTTACTTGATGGAGTTAAAAGAATATAATTTTTTGATTTTTCAAATTCAAATATATTTTTTCCTACCATTCCATTTGAACCAGTTATTAGTATTTTTTGCATATCAAAAAATCCTACTCATAATAACTCATAGTTTTATATCCACCATCTTTTAGGTAAACATCTTTTGTCATAAGTTTTAAATCTGATTTCATCATATCATTTACTAAATCTTGTAGATTGTATTCTCTATTCCATCCTAGCTTTTTCTCTGCTTTAGAAGGATCTCCTAAAAGTAAATCAACCTCTGTTGGTCTAAAGTATCTTGGATCAACGCAAACTACTATTTGTCCTAATTTAAGGTGAGAAATATCTATATTTGATGCTTTTGCTTTTTCTAAATCTAAAGAATCAACTATACCAACTTCATCAACTCCAACACCTTCAAATCTAAGATTTATTCCAGCATAAGCAAATGAGAATTTTACAAAATCTCTTACAGTTGTAGTTTGACCAGTTGCTATTACCCAATCTTCTGGCTCCTCTGCTTGAAGAATCATCCACATCATTCTTACATAATCTTTTGCATGTCCCCAGTCTCTTTTTGCATCAAGGTTTCCAAGATATAGTTTATCTTGAAGTCCAAGAGCAATTTTACTTGCAGCTCTAGTTATTTTTCTAGTAACAAATGTCTCACCTCGAACTGGAGATTCATGATTAAATAATATTCCATTACAAGCAAACATTCCATAAGCTTCTCTATAATTTACAGTTATCCAATATGCATACATTTTAGCAACTGCATATGGGCTTCTTGGATAAAATGGAGTTGTTTCACTTTGTGGAGTTTCTTGTACTTTTCCATAAAGTTCAGAAGTAGATGCTTGATATATTTTTGTTTTTTTTGTAAGTCCTAATAGCTTTACAGCTTCAAGGATTCTAAGAGTTCCAGTACCATCTGCATTTGCTACATACTCAGGTGTTTCAAACGATACATGAACATGACTCATAGCAGCAAGATTATAAATCTCATCAGGTTGAGTTTCTTGAATGATTCTTGTAAGATTCATACTATCTGTCATATCACCATAGTGAAGATGTAACTTTACATCTTTTTCATGAACATCTTGATATAAGTGGTCTATTCTATCTGTATTAAACAAAGAGCTTCTTCTTTTAATACCATGAACTATATAACCTTTTTTTAAAAGAAATTCAGCAAGATAACTTCCATCTTGTCCTGTGATTCCTGTGATTAGTGCTACTTTTTGATTTGTCATTAAATTCTTTCTCCTATACTGTTTTTAAAATAATCTTTTACATATTTATAAACTTCTTTAGAGTTCATAATTTCATCCTTGCTTAACCATACATAAATATTATGTTGAGCTTTTGGTAAGTCTTGGATATAAGATACTTCTATCTCATATGCAAGATTTACATAGTGAGTTGATATATTATCATCTACAAAACTATCTTTATAAAAATGTTCAAACACTCCAATAAACTTTGGATTAAAATCTTCAATATTTAATCCAATTTCATCTTTTAATAATCTTTTTTTTGCTTCATTTAGAGTTTCATTTTTAAACAATCTTCCACCAAGTGTAAAAAAGTAATCATAAGCTGGTTTATTTACTCTTTTACCAAGTAGTATTTTATTGTCTTGATTTTTAATAATAAAATCTATTGAAACTAAAGGTGCGATATCAACTAAAGTTTTAAATTTATCCAACTCAAGCATTTTAGTTTTTACACTCTCTGCTAAAATCATCTTCAACTCTTACAATATCATCTTCACCTGTATATTCACCAACTTGTGCTTCTATTAAAACTACTGGTATTTTTCCTTCATTTTCAAGTCTATGAAGTTCTCCAGCTTTTATATATGTACTCTCATTTGGTCTAACTAATCTTTTCTCATCTCCTACAGTTACTGTTGCAGTTCCTGATACCACAATCCAGTGTTCACTTCGGTGGAAATGTTTTTGTAGCGATAATCTTTTCCCGGGGTTTACTTCTATTCTTTTTATCTTATATCCAGTTGATTCTTCTAGAACTGTATAGCTTCCCCATGGTCTATATCCTGTTAAGTGAATATTATGAAGTTGTGAGTTTGACTCTTTTAATTTTTCAACTACTTTTTTAACCTTTTGACTAGAGCCTTTTTTAGAAATTAAAAGTGCATCACCAGAATCAATAATTATTAAATCTTCTATATCAACTGTTGCTATTTTTCGCTCACTTCCATATACTAAATTATTTTTAGAATCAATTGCTATATGATTTTCATTTATAGTATTATTATTTTCATCTTTAGGAAGTTCTTCATAAAGTGAATCAAAGCTTCCTACATCACTCCAAGAGATATTTGAAGGAATTACTTTAACTATATTTGATTTTTCCATAACAGCATAATCTATACTATCCTCAGGAATATTTGCCATATCTTCATGTTTTATTCTAATTAGGTTATTTGTATTTGTTGCATTTTCAAAAGCTATTTTTGAAGTTTCATATATCTCAGGTGAATAGTTTTTAAGTTCATCAAGAAATACTCCTGCTTTAAAACAAAACATTCCAGAGTTCCAATAATAGTTTCCAGCTTTTAAATATGAAGTTGCTATTTCAAAGTTTGGTTTTTCATGAAAAGCTTTTACATCAAACTCATTTACAGTTTCAATATATCCAAATCCAGTTTCAGCAAATGTTGGAGTTATTCCAAATGTTACAAGTTTATTTTCAGATGCAAACTCTTTTGCCTTATTAAGTACTTTTTCATACTCTTTTTCATCTTTTATTAGATGATCACTTGGAGTTACAAGAACTATTTCATCATAATCAAGTTGCATACAAGCAAGTGCAATTGCAGGTGCTGTATTTCTTCCTATTGGTTCTAATAAATATTTATTATTCTCAATATTAAGCTCTTCAAGTTGATCTAAAGCTAAAAAATATTGTTCAGAGTTTGAAACTATAATAGAAGATTTACACAGTTTACTATTTCTCTCAACTGTTAATTGAAAAAGTGATTTATCATCGAAGAGTTTTACAAACTGTTTTGGCATAAGAGTACGACTAATTGGCCATAGTCTTGTTCCACTTCCACCGCATAATATTATGTTTGTCATTTTAATTCTCCCCTAAACCTTTCAAAACATCAAGCTCTTTTTGAAGCTCATCATACTCAGCTTTTTTTATAGCAATAAACTTCTCTGTAATCTCTATTTTCTCTTTGATACCTTTAGGAGTTAGAAGATATTTATATTGGATCTTATTTTCTGAGTTTACAAATCTTTGAGTTTTTATAAGACCTTTATCAATTAAGTTTTTAAGTACATAATTCACTTTTCCCAAGCTATAGCCTATCTCATCTGCTATTGTTCTTTGGCTTGTGACTTTATCTACACTTCTTAGAATTTTTAGTTCTATCTCTTCTTGATTCAAAATCTTAATTCCCCTTTAAAAATTGAGTTTGAAATATACTATGTTTAATCTTTGAACACTATTAAAAATTAATTATATTTTTTTAATTCCATCGAATTTGATGTAATTAAAAAAAACAAAATAGTAGTAAAACTAGAGGTAAAATTATATATATTTATTTTTTAAATAAATATGCTAAAATACCAATAAATAATACTTTAAGATATAAACATAAGGTAAAATTAGAGGTAAATTATATAAAGGATTTTTGTATGTATATAACTCCAGCAATTCCTGAATCTGGTTCTATAAAGCTTGATACTTTTTTATTTAAAAAAGCTGAAGAAATTGTTATGAAAAGTGCAAAGTTAACAGGTGGACATAATAAACAATTTATCTTAGCAATAAAAGATTTATTGAAAATCACAAATAGTTACTATTCAAATTTAATTGAATCAGAAGGTACTCACCCTTTTGATATTGAAAAAGCAATGAAAAAAGATTTTTCATCAGAGAAAAAGAAAAAAGATTTACAACAACTCTCTTTGGTACACATAGAAGTACAAGAGTATATACAGCACTTAACAACAATAAACAAAGATACTTATTTGTTGGATACTATACTTGATATTCATAAAGAGTTTTATTCTAAAGATGAAATGAAATATGCTTTAAAGATAAAACATGATGATTTAGAAGTAGATATGATTCCTGGGAAGTTAAGAGAAAGCTTTGTAAAAGTTGGTAATCATCTTGCTCCTGATCCTAAAGATTTAAGTTCCTATTTTGGGGAATTTGAATTTTTTTACAATCAAAGTAAGTTTGAAAATAAAACTATGCAATTAATTTATGCACTATGTTCTAATCATCGTTTAGTTTATATACACCCTTTTTACGATGGAAATGGAAGAATTTCTAGGTTATATTTAGATTATATTTTATATAAAATTGATTTAGAAGGTTATGGACTATGGAATATATCAAGAGGATTAGCGAGAAATATTGATAAGTACAAAGAGTTTTTATCAATAGCAGATGAACCTTATACAGGTAGTTATGATGATGGAAGAGGTAATTTATCATTAAAGGCTTTAAAGTTATTCTTAGATTTTATGTTAGATATAGCTTTGGATCAAATAAATTATATGTCCGAAGTGTTAAGAATAGATTTAATTGCAAATAGAATCAGAAATTATGTAATATTCTCACAAAAAAATATGTATAAAGATATTGAACCATTACCAAAACATTCTGAAAAAATATTTGAGCATTTGCTTATATATGGAGAAATTCCAAGAAATAGTGTAAAAGATGTATTAGGTGTAAGTAAACCAACAGCCATAAAAATAGTTAAAGAGTTAGAAAAAAGAGAATATATTACCTCATTAAAACCTCAAGGTCCTATTTCTATAAAATTTAACTCTCATTTTGCATCAGAAGTTATACCTGAAATTTTTCCAAAGGTTTGATAAAGAGAATTTAGTTTACATTTGGAAATTAATTAATATCTATATTTAAATTTAAATAATTCTTCATCCTTGATTTTTAAAATATCTTGAATATCTTCAATACAATCAAGCCCTCTTAAAACATCAATAAATTTTTCTAAACTTATTTTCCCGCTAATCTCAAACTCTTGATAACTTCTAAAACTCATTCCTATATGTTGTGCAAACTCTTTTTGAGTACCGTATGTTTCTATATTTTGTTTTCTTTTTCTTTTTGCTCTAGAAGCGAACTCTTTGATTATCTCTTGAGTTGTTGATAAACTAAAATCTATATCTCTCACTTTTTTATTTCCTTACTAAAGTTTTCATCTACTATTTTTGTTTCATTTAAAATATGATTTGTGCTATATCTTTTTTCCAAGCTTTTATAGTAATCATTTAAACCCTTTTATACATTTAGAATGTATATTCTATCATATTTTTATGAAAATATACATTATTAGAGTACATTTTATTTAATTGCATTATACTACACAAATATAGTATCTGTTAAATCTTAAATACTTTTTTATGCATATTCAATATAGAATTTCCTAAAAAATATGATAAATGTCCATATTCTGAATTAACCTGAGCATGTTTTAAAAAAACAAGATACAAAGCTTTATTTTTTTTATTAATCAAAGGAGGAATATAATCTATTTTAATACATTGAGCAGCCATTATTATTCTTCCTAATCTTCCGTTTCCATCTCCAAAAGGGTGTATTGCTTCAAAATGAGCATGAGCTTTTGCAATATCTTCAATTGTTTCAATATCTTTATATTTAGAACACCAATATTCCAACTCTTCTGGTATATCTCTTGGGTCAGTTAAGTGTAAATCTTCACTTCCTGGAATAATTCTTATTTTTGTTGAATATTTACCAGCATCTGCTCTAATACCACTCATTAAAATAAAATGCCATATTCTTATTTTTTCAGTAGTTATTGGAAATACATCTTCTGTATTGTTTAATGTATCCATTATGATTTTATTACTCAATGATGATAAGTTATTTATAGAAAATATCTCTCTTTTGTTCAAGTCGTTTATTAACTCATTATTCTGGGAAATAACTTTATCAAATTTTTTCTCACTAATATCCGCCTCTTCAATTTCCAATGATCCAAATGATGAATATTTAGAGATTAAATGAACTATATCTTCTTCTTTTATATTAAAATATGAAAAATCGGTTTTATTTAATTGTGTTAAAACTCTAATAACTTCATTCGCATCAATAGATTTAAATCCAAAGGCTTTACAAAAAGCAACATCAATTTTAAGCTTATTCTCTTCTTTGATTGAACTATCATTTTCTTTCCATTTTAAAATAGATTGTCGACTTATTTCCAAATAATCAGATAATTTTGCTTGACTACCATGATATATTAATAAATCGTTTATTTTTTCTGAATAAGTCAATTGTGTATAATCAAACATATTAGCTCCTTTTAAAAGTATAATAGTTTACACTAATACTCTTTAAATGTAAAGTAATTTGACTATTTTACACTTTGGTTTACATTTTATATATTTAATAAGTCATTTAATTTATATAAAATTTTATTTAAGGTAAAAGTAGAAAATTTAAATTGTAATAAATTATAAGTGGCGACCCCAGCATGATTCGAACATGCGTCATCAAGAGGAAATCTTGAGGTCCTTGGCCACTAGACGACAGGGTCTTAAAAAAGAATTTTGATTATAGTTTAGTTTGCGTTTTATTTTGCTTAAAATAAGACAATGCCTATCTTATTTTTTTTAACCTTTTTTTACCTAATTTATAAATTTCTGAAGAGGAAGTTTCAAAAAATCCTAAATTTGAGATAACTTCTACATCACATTTTTCAAAAGCAAAATCATACTCAAAACTTTTTTTTGTCTTATTTGCAGAAGTTGAAGATAAAACTCTAAATTTTTTTATAAAATCAAAAAATATAGACTCAGATTTTACAACTCTAAAAGAGTTTAAATTTGGATATATAAATGTAGTTTTAGAACTATTTCGCACTATTTTTCTAAACTTTTTTGGAACTCTTGCAAACTCCTTTAAAGTTACAAAACTATCCAAAGTTTTAAGGATTTTTTGATTTGAAGGTCTTTGTTTTATATTTGATAGTTTCTCATCATTTGATGATGAGAAACCAACAGTTGTATCTGTTTGTACCAAATATACTAAATCGGGATTCATTTTTAGTAGTTTAAAAACTCTTGAATAGATTTTGGAGTTGAAACATCTTTTGTTTTTAACTCTTTAATTGCATCAGTTGCAGCATTTGCAGCAGCTACTGTTGTAAAATATGGAACATTCATTCTTAAAACTGCTCTTCTAATCTCTTTTCCATCATCTTTAGAAGACTCTTGCTCTCCACTTGTATTTATTGCCATTACAATATCACCATTTGTCAATAAATCTGTTATATTTGGTCTTCCTTCACTAACTTTTAAAACTTTCTCACAAGCAATTCCAGCTTCAGATATAATTTTTTCAGTTCCTCCAGTAGCACATATAGTAAAGCCACTATCAACTAAACTTTTTGCAATAGTTGAAGCAAACTCTTTATCCAAATCACATAAAGAGATAAACACTTTTCCACTTTTTGGAAGAGAGTTTTTAGCTGCATTTTGAGATTTTGCAAATGCCATTGCAAAATTTGATGCAATACCCATAACTTCACCTGTACTTTTCATCTCAGGACTTAAAAGTAAATCTGCACCTACTAGTTTGTTAAATGGGAAAACAGACTCTTTAACAGCTACGTGATCTTTTAATCTTGGTTTTAAAACACCATTTTCTTCATATACAATATCTCTATCATAAACTTTAAGAGCATCTCTTAAAGTTTCTCCCCACATAACTCTAGTTGCAACTTTTGCAAGCGGCATTCCTGTTGCTTTAGATACAAATGGAACAGTTCTAGATGCTCTTGGATTTACTTCAATTAGATATATTTGTCCTTTATGAATTGCATATTGAGTATTCATCAAACCAACAACTCCAAGACCTAAAGCCATC
The DNA here is from genome assembly GCF_983172305.1 of Arcobacter thermotolerans. NCBI lineage: Bacteria > Pseudomonadati > Campylobacterota > Epsilonproteobacteria > Campylobacterales > Arcobacteraceae > Arcobacter > Arcobacter thermotolerans. Next base: position 33,740 of record NZ_CFAFZJ010000012.1, on the reverse strand, counting down.
TCTTTAGTTTTTGATTCTAATTGTTTAATTAAATCATCACTTATAGAGATTGGAGGAAGTGAACAAGCACTATCACCTGAGTGAATACCAGCTTCTTCAATATGTTGCATAATTCCACCAATATAAACCTCTTTTCCATCACAAATACAATCAACATCAAGCTCAATAGCTCTATCTAAGAATTTATCAATTAAAACAGGTGCATCATTTGAAACACTTACTGCCTCATCCATATATTGCTTTAACTCTTCTGTTGAGTAAACAATTTTCATACCTCTTCCACCAAGAACAAAAGAAGGTCTTACTAATACAGGATATCCAATTTTTTCAGCTATTTGTATAGCTTCATCAATTTTTACAGCTGTTCCATTTTCTGGTTGTAAAAGACCAATTTTTTCAACAAATGCAGAGAATTTTTTTCTATCTTCAGCTAAATCAATTACATCAGCTGTTGTTCCAATAATTTTTGCTCCAGCTTTTGTAAGTGCTTGTGCAAGTTTAAGTGGAGTTTGTCCACCAAAATGAACAATTACACCATCTGGTTGCTCTTTTTCAACAACACTTCTAACATGTTCAAAATCAATTGGTTCAAAGTATAAAACATCTGATGTATCATAATCTGTACTTACAGTTTCAGGATTACAGTTGTACATAATTGTTTTTACACCCATTTCAGCTAATGCAAAACTTGCGTGTACACAACAATAATCAAACTCAATTCCTTGACCAATTCTGTTTGGTCCTCCACCAATAATCATAACTTTTTTCTGAGTTGATTTAGGCATCTCTACTTTTGGAAGTTTTGAAACATTTGTAGTTGAATATAAGTATTGATTTAAAGCTTTAAACTCTCCTGCACAAGTATCAACTTCATTGTATTCAAAATCTATATCTAAAGCTTTTCGTGCAAGATATACATCTTCTTCAGTTTTTCCAATAACATTTGCAATAAATTTATCACTAAATCCATTTGATTTAACTTTTCGCAAAAACGCTTCATCTTTTAAAATTGCAGGAGTCATAGAAAGTTCCATTTCGTACATCTCTCTAAACTTAGCTAAGAACCAAGGATCTATTTTTGATAACTCAAAGATATCTTCATTTGTTAAACCTTGTCTCATACCATCCATTAGGTATTGAAGTCTTTTATCATTTGGTCTTCTAATCTCTTTTTTGATTAACTCTAAATCTGTTGAGACAGTATCAAAACCACAAAGACCAGTCTCTAGTGAACACATAGCTTTTTGAATAGTCTCATTGAAATTTCTTCCAATAGACATAACTTCACCAACACTTTTCATAGAAGTTGTTAAAGTTGAGTTTGCTTTTGGGAATTTTTCAAATGTAAATCTAGGAACTTTTGCAACGATATAATCAACCGCAGGCTCAAAACTTGCTAATGTTCCTGTCATATCATTTTTAATCTCATCAAGTGTAAATCCAACTGCTAAAAGTGTTGATACTTTTGCTATTGGATAACCTGTTGCTTTTGAAGCAAGTGCAGAACTTCTTGAAACTCTTGGATTCATCTCAATTACAAGCATTCTTCCTGTTTTTGGACACATAGAGAATTGAACATTTGATCCACCACTATTTACTCCAACTTCTCTTAGAATTGCAAAAGATGCTTCTCTCATTTTTGCATACTCTTTATCTGTAAGTGTAAGCGCAGGTGCAATAGTTATACTATCTCCTGTATGAACTCCCATAGGATCAAGATTTTCAATAGAACAAACAACTATACAGTTATCATTTGTATCTCTGATAATCTCCATTTCATACTCTTTCCAACCTAAAACCGATTCTAAAATCTCAATTTCATTGATTGGTGAAGCATCAAGTCCTGCTTGCGCTAGTGCTTTAAACTCTTCCATATTATAAGCAACACCACTTCCAGCACCTGCTAGAGTAAATGAAGCTCTGCTAATAACAGGGAAACCAATCTCTTTAGCTAATCTCATAGCCTCTTCAAGATTATAAGCATTTTCACTTCTTGGTAAATCAAGACCTATTTTTTTCATAGATTCAGTAAAAAGATGTCTATCTTCACCTTTTTTAATTGCTTCTGGATGAACTCCTAAAAAAGTAATTCCTTCTAAAAGTCCTTTTGAATACATTGAAGTCGCTATATTTAGTGCAGTTTGTCCACCCATTGTAGGCAAAATAGCATCTATATTCTCTTTTTTAATTATATTTAAAACAACCTCTTCTGTAATTGGTTCTATATAAGTTTTATCAGCAAATTCTGGATCTGTCATGATAGTTGCTGGGTTTGAGTTAACAAGGACAACTCTATATCCTAGCTCTTTCAAAGTTTTTGTTGCTTGAGTACCAGAATAATCGAACTCACACGCCTGTCCTATAACAATCGGTCCTGAACCAATCAACAAAATGTTTTTTATATCTTCTCTTTTTGGCATAACTTTCCTTTCACTGATTTAAAAATTTGGCAAGTTTACCCAAAAAGTACTTAATCTTTTGTTATAAAAGCACTATCATATAGAGTTTTATTAAGAGTTATTGCTTTGAGTAACAAAAACTAATTTTGCTTCTTCTAATAACTTTTGAGCTAGCTCCAACTCTTTTAAACCATCGTTATATAACTTTAATGACTCATTTATTGTAATTTGTGGATTTGAAAGTTTTTCTAAAAGCTCTTTTGCTTTTGTAATTTTATCTTCAAAATTAATATCTTCTTGTTTTTTAATATCTTCCATTTTTAATCCTTTAAAATATCTTTTATATGTTCTTCAAATTTCTCAACTTCTACTAAAAAAGAGTCATGACCACTAGAGCTATCTACTAATTTAAATGTCACTTGATCTTTTTTACCTATTTTTACCATAATATCTCTAATCTCTTCCATCTCATTTGGGAAAAATAGCATATCATCTTTAAAAGCAATTAAATGAAGTTTTCCTTCTATTTTTAAAAATGAATCCTCTAATTTATCTTTATTTCTTCCAGCATCAAAAATATTTATTGTTTTACAAATATATAAATATGATAGTGGATCAAAAAATTTTGGAAAACTATATGAGTTGTGCTCAAGATATTTCTCTATCTCAAATCTTCCAAATAGCTCATATAATCCATCTGTTTCAACATAATCTCTTCCAAATTTGCTTATGAATAGATTTGGACTTAAATATGCAATTAATCCAGCCATTCTTCCAACTGCAAGACCAACTAACCCTCTTGCTTTTAAATCATCTTTTTCATAGTTTCCATTTTGAAAATTTGGATCATGTCTTATTGCTTCAATAGCTATTTTATTTAAAGCTATTGCCCAAGGTCTTGTATATGCTGTTGTTGCCATTGGAATATAGTGTTTTGCAAAAGTTGGATGCTCAATTGCATAACAAAGAGCTTGCATTCCACCCATACTTCCTCCAATAACCGCAACTGCATTTTTAATTCCTAATTTTTTATAAAGTCTCATTTGTGCATTTACAATATCCGAAATTGTTAAAACAGGAAATTTTAATCTATACTCTTTTTTTGTAGATGGATTAATACTTAAAGGACTCGTAGAACCATATGAACTTCCAATATTATTTGAACAAATTACAAAATATTTTTCTGTATCAATAGCTTTTTTATCTCCTATAAACTTATCCCACCAACCAGCTTTTGCCTCATTTTCATAACGACCAGCTGCGTGATGACTTCCAGATAGAGCATGACAAATAACTATAACATTTGATTTATCTTCATTTAATCTTCCATAAGTTTCATAAACTATCTCAAACTCTTCAAGAAGCCTTCCACTTTCAAGATAAAGTGGTTCGTTAAATTTCTCTTTTTTTGTCTCTATTTCCAAAATATATTCCAAATTTTTCTATTTTTTTAGATTAAAGTCTATCTAAACTAAAATAAAAAAGCCTTTTAGTGACATATTTTTAAGAAATTTAAAGATATAAAACTTTTTAATCTTATATTATAAGTAATTTTTTATATAATCATAGTTTAATATTATAAAAAGGATTTTTGTGAATAAAATTGAAGAGTTAAAAAAACTTTTAGAAAAAGAGGTTTTACCAGAACTTAAAGCTGAAATAGAGGCTTTAGAAAAGTTACTTTCAAAGAAAAATGATAAAGAGATAAAAGAGGAATTAAACTACTTTTTAGAGGTAAAAAAGTTTTATGATGAAGCTTTGAAACTTATAAATGAAAATAAATTAACTCAAGAAGAGGCGGAAAATATTTTACTAGATTTAGAAGATATGGAAGATGATGAGGAGGAAATTTAGTGTTTGATTTAGAGATTTATGAAATTGTTTTTATAGCGTTTTTTGCTATTGCTTTTGTATTTGGATTTTTTGCTCAACAAAAACAGTTCTGTTTTAGTGGAAGTTTAAAAGATTATATACAAATTAAATCAACAAAAAGAGCAGCTAGTGTTGTTATGGCTATGATTGTAGCTATTATTTCTACTCAAATATTTGCATCTATTTTTGACATTGATTTAAGTTCTAGTAGCTATTTTAAAAGTAATATAAACTACTTTGCTATTATTATTGGTGGTGCTTTATTTGGTGCTGGAATGATGATAGCTGATGGTTGCAGTAGTAGAAGCATAGTAAAATTTTCTCAAGGTGATGCAAATGCTTTAGTAACGCTACTTTTTATTGCAATTTTTGCATTTGCTAGTACAAAAGGGGTTTTATTTGGAGTTGTAAATGGTTTTATAAATAATCAATTTATGATAGATATTTCAAGTAATTTATCAAACTTTACGCTAAATATTTACTTTGTTTTAGCAATTTTAGTTTTACTTTTGGCATATTTTGTAAAAAAAGTAAAAAGAGTTTTTAGTTTATACGATGGTGTTATTATTGGATTTTTAGTTGGTCTTTCTTGGTTTATCTCTGGATATATTGGAGCTGAAAGTATTGAAAAAGAGATTCAAGTTCAAGCTTTAAGTTATGTATATCCTAGTGCAAAAACTTTAGAATTTTTTACTTTTTTTGAAATAACAGAGTTATCTATTGGAGTTTGTATTGTTTTAGGTGCAATTTTTGGTGCATATTTTTCGACATTTTTTAATAAAAAATATAGTTTTGGATGCACTTCAAAAATGAATTTTAATAAATTAAAATACAATATGATAGGTGGTTCTATGATGGGAATTGGTGGAATTATGGCTATTGGATGTACTGTAGGACAAGGTTTAAGTGGTGTTTCTACCCTTGTATTTAGTTCATTTTTAGCAATAATTTCTATTGGAGTATCTGGTTTTATAACTGGAAAAATACTTTATAAAAAAGATAAACTTCCTATGTGTTTCTTATTTGAATGGGAAGATGATGATAAAAAACAAAAACCTTTGGATTACGAAATATAAAAAAAAGGATACAAACTCAAATATTTGAGTTTGTATCCTTAAATATTTTATTAAATCATTTTAGTGAAGTGGATACTCTACTGTATAACCTCTCATAAGAGGTGGAGTATCAAGAGTGCTTTCAACTGCTTCAACTTTTATAGCTTCAATCTCATTTTCATCACTCTCTTTTTGTTCCTCTTTTATCTCATTTTTAGCTTCAAATCCAGTTGCTATGATAGTAATTTTTACTTCATCTCTTTCAAAATCTGTATCTGTTGTAGTTCCAAAAATAATTTGAGCATTTATATCAACTCTTTGATTTATATTATTCATAACATCTTCTATAGCAAAAAGTGATATTTCTGGACTTATTGTAAAGTGAATTAAAATTCCTTTTGCACCGTCTAAAGGTACTTTTTCTAGTAAAGGAGAGTTTATAGCATTATCTAAAGCTCTACTTGTAGCCTCATCTCCTTTTGCTTTTCCAATTCCCATTAAAGCAATACCTTTATGCTTCATAATAGTTTTAACATCTGCAAAATCGGCATTTATATCATTTCCACTACCTGGATTTAATATAACTTGGCTCATTCCATTTACAGCTTGATATAAAATATTATCTGTAACTTTAAAAGCATTTTTTATACCAATTGTCTCATCAACAGCTTCTCTTAGTTTATCATTTGCAATAACAATTAAAGAATCACTAACTTTTTTAAGCTCTTCAAGACCTAAATTTGCCAAAGCAGCTCTCATTCTTCCTTCAAAACCAAAAGGTTTAGTAACAACAGAAACAGTCAAAGCTCCAACTTCTCTAGCTGCTTTTGCAATAATAGGGGCAGCTCCTGTTCCTGTACCTCCACCTAATCCAGCAGCAACAAAAACAATATCAGCACCTTTTAAAGTCTCTTTTATCTCATCATAACTTTCAAGCGCTGAGTTTCTTCCAACTTCTGGATCCATTCCAGCACCAAACCCATTTGTAAGCATAGGTCCTAATTCAATCTTTTTTGGAGCTTTTGAAATATGAAGAACTTTTAAATCTGTATTTGCAACTATTAAATCAATCATATGAGTACCTTCTTCAATCATATAATTAATCATATTACAACCACCACCTCCAACACCAATTACTGCAATTTTTGGAAGATTATTTGATAGTGCTTTTGTAGGCATATCCTCTTTTATCATTATATCATCTACTCTAAATAGATTGTGACTGCTACTATTTTCCATTAAAACCACTCCTCAATTTTTTTCCAAAGTCCAAGACCTTTTTTCTTTTTATCTTTTGGTAAAGGGTCTAAGATTGTATCATTCGTTCTTATTCTCATATCAGGTCCAGCTTGTCCAATATGTGGAGTTTGTGGTGCAATAAACTTATCATTAACTTGACCTTTTCTAATAGGTCTTATTAATTTTTTACTAGAATCTAATTGATAACCTCTATTCATTCCTAAAGCAAACATAATCAATCCAACAACTGTTGCCATATGTGGCTCATCAAAACTAACTCTAAATGAATTTGGAATGTTTTTTGGAGTAGCAATTGTTACTGGAATCTTCTCAAAAATATTTTTTGTCAGCTCTTTTATTCCACCTAATTGACTCATTCCACCTGTTAGCACTATTCCTGAACCAATATTATCAAGTAAAGCATTCTTTTTTAACTCATTTTTAACTAAAACTAAAAGCTCTTCTACTCTTGCGTGAATAATTGTTTGAATATGACCAAGAGGAAACTCTTTAAAATACTCTTCATCATTTATTTGTGAAACTCCAACATTTGAAGGTCCAACTTCTCCATTTCCAAAGTAATCTTTTATTAAAGAACCATACTCAATTTTTATCTTTTCAGCTGTTCTAAGAGGTGTATTTAACATCAAAGATAGATCATTTGTAATATTTTTTGAACCAACAGGAATAAATCCATTATAAATTATAGAGTTTCCTTTATGATATACAAACTCAGTTGTAGAAGCACCTAAGTTGATCACAACAGCACCTATTCTTTTTTGTTGTTCATCTAAAACTGCCAAAGAAGCAGCATAAGAGTCAAGCACAAATCTAACATCATCTATACCAAAAATTCTTAATGCAGATTTAATATTAATTAGTGCATTTCTTTTTGCAGTTACAATGTAAACAGATGCTTCAAGCTTTGAACCATTCATATTAAATGGGTTTTCAACTTCTTGATCATCTACTTTAAAAAATAGTGGTATTACGTGAACTACATCATAATCAGGTAAAATTATTGAGTTTGAAAGAGCCATTTGCATTGCTTGATTTATATCTGTTTCAGAAACAAGTCCATTTGGAATAGTTACATATCCAGTTGCTTTGATTCCTCTTGTATAATTTCCAGAAATAGATACAACAGTCGTTCCAATAGTCTCTGTTACACTCTCTTTTGCTTGAAGTATTGCATCTTTTATAGTTCTTGAAACATCTTCAATATTTGTTATAAGTCCTTTATTTACTCCAACACTATCTTGAACTCCAAAACCTAAAATTTCAATACTATTATCTAAATCATATTTTGGTTTAGATATTACTGCACTTGTAACACTAGAACCAATATTTATTGTAAGAAAAATATCATTTGTATTATTCAAAACTACTCCTTTGCCTGCATAAATGTTTTTATTACAATACTATTTTCAAGTTTTTTAAGTAAATTTGACAATAAATCAGAATTTTGAACCTGTTTTATCTCATCTCTTACAAAACTATCTTTTGCTTTGTCGTAAGAAGCCATTCTTGAGTCAATTATTTTATATAAAACAACTTTTGAACCAACTTTTGCAATTCCCTCTTTAGTAGAACTAGCAAAAAGTTGTCCTAAAAACTCTATTGCTTCTTGCTCATTTAATCCTTTAATTTTAGAAGCACTTGCTCTATTTACTGCTGTTGCTTCATTTCCTTTAAAATCTTTTAAACTATTTTGTGCTAATTCATCTAATTTTTTTGCTTTCAAATTAAGTTTAAAATCTTCAATTACCTTTGCTTTTGCTTGCTCAAAAGTTAAATTAACAGAAGGGTTCACTTTTGCTAGTTTTACTATATAAAATCTATTATTTTCAAAAAATGGTTTTAAAATCTCTTCTTTTTTTAACTCTTTAATTTTTTGAACATTTTCAGCTGAAAATGGAATTTTATTTTCAGAATAAGTCGCTTTTTTGTCAAAATTATCTTCAGATTTTTTAAGTTTTAAGTAAAGAGTAAGAGCCTCTTTTTTACTAAAATTCTCATCCAAATCTTTTATAATCTCTTCTTTTGCTTCTTCAAAAGATTTTAACTTTCCATCTTCAAATTTATAATCACTTTTAAACTTGTCAAAATGATTTTTTATATCTTCTTGTGTAGAGTTAGAAGAAGAAATAGGAAGCTCTTTTATCTCTAAATCATAAAAAACTTCACTCTTATATGCATTTTGATTCTCATCAAAATATTTTTTAAGTTCATTTTCATCAACACTATTTACATCAACATCATTCAAAGTCAATATTTTATAAGTAATATCATCTTCTAAAAATAGTAGTTTACTAATATTTTCTATCTCATTTGGAGTTGGTTCTATACTAAAAAGAGCTTGAACTTTTTGAAAAAGTATTGAATTTTTAAGACTAGTTTCAAACTCTTGAGGTGACATTCTATTTTGTTGTAAAACATTTACATATTGATTTTTATTGAATTTACCATCTACTTTAAACTCTTCATAATTAATCAACTCTTTTGCAATCTCTTCATCAGTTACCATCAAACCTAAAGAGTTACCATAAGACATAAGAAGATTTTTTTGTAAAAGTTGAGAAAATGCAACATCTTTTAATCTTAATTGCTCTGCTAACTCTTTATTAAAAGATGCTCCAAAAATTTGTGAATATTGATTATAAAGATTTGAATACTCTTGTTGATACTCTTCTACACTAATCTCTTTGTTTCCAACAGTTGCAACAACGCCACCTTTACTACCATAGTCATATGATCCCCATCCTACAAATCCAGCACCTACAAAGGCAATAGTACTAATCCAAATCGTAATAACCAACCACTTTTTATGTCTTTGCATCCAAGTTATCATAAAATAAACCCTTAAAAAAAATTTAGAGATTATAATACAAAAATCTTGCTTGTATGTTATTTAAACGCTTATAGATAAACTATTTGTTTCTATTTTTTTATCTTTATTGCACAATAAATCATTTATAACACTCTCTCTTATTGTCACTTCTATTTTTTTACAAGCACTTTTAAAAGCTTCTTCTTCCCCAACAATAAAACACATACTTTTTGCTCTTGTTATTGCTGTATAAAGTAGTTTTGTATTATGCATTATATAGTGTGAAAAGCTCATAGGAATTAAAGCATTTTCATACTCCATTCCTTGTGTTTTATGAATTGTTAGACAATATGCTAAATTTAAAAGATGATGAATATTATCAAAGTCATAAAATACTACCATATCATCATTTGGATATAAAACTACACACTTTTTTTCATCAAAATCTAATTTTATTACAAGTCCAAGTTGTCCATTATAAACTCTTCTTTCCATAAATTCAGTAGAGTTTGATTTATACATACTCATAGTTTGAGCTTTCATATTCTCATTTTTAATATGAATTACTTTATCTGTTAATTTATATTCAATATCTTTTATTTTTAAACTTCTATTTTTTGTATGATTAAAAAGTCTTTGAAGTTCTATATTTAGATTTTCAACTCCTAAAACTCCACCTTTCATAGGTGTAATTACTTGAAACAAAGTAAGTGCTTTTCCTATATTTTTCTCTTTTATAAAATCATAGTAATTTTGTATATAATTACTTGCAATATTTAAAATATTATTTAAGATATACTCACTATTTTCACCTCTCATATCTGAAAACTCATTTTGAGTCAATGAATTTTTCATAGAGTAGTAATTTCCTATTGATACATCAACAAACTTAAAATCTTCATACTCTTCTTTATAATTTGGTAATTCACCTTTTCTTATATCATTTGCAATTACAGCTATTGCTTGATTCTCGTTTTGTCTATAAATTTTTGTAAGTTTACAAATAGGTGCTAATTCATATTTTATGCTATCAGCTAATATATTTCCAGCTCCAATAGCTGGAAGCTGCCCATCATCTCCAACAATTATAAAAATTGTATCATCACTTATTTTGCTTATAATTTGGGCAAATGTAACAGAGTTTACCATTGAAGCTTCATCTAGTAAAATAACTTTATATGGAAAAAAATCTTTCTCTTTATGTTTTACTAAAAGACTTTGAATTGTGCTTGCGTTGTATCCTGTTGTATCACTTATTCTTTGACTTGCAATTCCACTTAAAGCAATAGCTATAATATCATCATAGCTTACTATCTCTTCAAGAAGTTCCAAAATAGCTCTACTTGAAGTTGATTTTCCTGTTCCTGCATATCCTATTAAAAATAGCGTCTTTTCTCCAGAATTTATTAATTCAACTGCTTTTTGTTGTTCACTACTTAGAGTAAATCCTAAAGTTTTTTGTTTTTTTTCTAAATACTCTTCAAAATTATCTATAATTTTCTTATTTTTATTATCTTTTCTTATATTAAAAAAATCTAATATTTTCTTCTCACAATAATATAACATTGAAAGTGCAATACGATTTTCACTTGTACTATAAATCTCCTCTTTTGCTAACATTTCAACTAAAATATTTTCATAAAGTAGCTCCTCTTTTGAAAACCTCAAACTATCATCTAAAAGTTTATAAAGATGAAATTTATCTATTGAGGAGTTACCGTTATTATCACAATACTCTCTTAAAGTATAATTTAAACAAGCTTTTATTCTAAAAGGTGATTTTACATCGATTCCTAAAGCTTTTGCTATCTCATCTGCTCTTTTAAATCCTATTCCTTTTATATTTATTAGCATATATGGATTTTGTTTTATTTTTTCGATTAAGTTTTCAACTTCACTAAAAGTTGAGTATATTTTTGTTATTAGATTTGAAGTAACTCCAAATTTACCCAAAAAAGCACCAAGTTCTCTAAGATGCTTAAAAGAGTGCCAAGAGTTTAAAATAGATTTTAGTTTTTTCTCTTTAATACCTTTAAAATTTAAAAGTTCATTTGGATTTTCATCTAAAATCTTTATTAAACCTTCTTCTCCATATTTTTCTAAAATCTCTGTTGCTGATTTTTTTGTAAAACCTTTGATTATTTTAGTAAGGAAAAAAAATAGTTCATGCTCTTTTACTTGTAAAGTATTAAACTCAAATTGAACTCCATATTTACTATGAGTTATCCAATTTCCAGTTAATAGTATCTCTTCTCCTACAAGTTTTTCAATATCTGCATCAAAATAGACTCCACATATTTTTTGATTATTTTCTAAAACTGCAATAGTATATTTTGTTTCATCATTTTTATATAAAACTTTTTTTAAAACTCCACTAAGATTGAAGCTCTTCTCATTAGTTTCCATCATTATACTTATCTTTTTTATGCTTATCTTTTTTATATGAACTCTTATTTTTCTCTTTTTGAAGTAAATTTGCCTCTTTTAAAAGTATAGCTCTCTCATCTTCAAAGCTTTCACTATGATTTTTTGTAAAAGAGATAGTTTTTTCAATAAAACTATTTAGCAAAGTATAATAATCTGAATAAAGTTCAACTTTTTGTGATTTACACATATCTTCATAATTTTTTAAAGTTCTTTTTAAAAACAGCTCTTTATCAAAATTTTCAAGTTTTAACAAAGATATTGTTCTTGTTAAAAATTTTTCAACAACTCTTATATAACGAATTCTTAACTGTTTCTCGTTTATTTCAAAACCCATTTTTCAACTTTAATATTTTTTGAATCATATCTATTTTTAATATCACTTTTTTTTAAATTATAAGATTATAACTAAATCTATTTTAAAATAGTTAAAATATTACAAATTGTCATATTTTAACTATAGTTCACAAGCACTTTTTAGAATATCAATTCCAAATTTTTCTCTTAGATTTTGTATATTTTTACCCAATTTATCTTTTTTCAAATCATCTTCATACTCAAATAAATTATAAGTATGTTCTCCTTTTTTTGCAAAATTAAAAACTGTAATATATAATTGAACTACACCATGATTTCTGTGTTTGTCTGCTTGCATAAATAGATTTATTATAGAGTTTTTAAAATCAAATTCATTAAAAATCTTATTACTATTTTCTTGTGCTTTTGTTTTAATATTTGACTCATATTTTATATGAATTTGAAAAGACAAAGGATTATGCCCATCTTTTTTTACTATAAAACTCAAATATCTACTTAAAATCATAACTCTTCTTTTAAGCTCTTCTCTATTAAAAACTACATCAAAACTTCTTCCAATTCCTATACTTTTTTTCTCTTTTGTTATATTTAGTTTACTATCTTTTATTCCACAAACTCTATTATATGTATCTATTCCAACTTTTCCAAAAGAGTAAAATAGATTTTTATTTTTTCTAATATCTCCCAAAGTTTTTATATTGTAACCACTTAATTTTTCACAAAGAGATTTTCCAATTCCTGTAAAGTTTTCTATTAAAATATTTTTTGTAAACTCTTCAATATTTTCTTTTTTCAAAAGTTTTATATTGTTTGGTTTTGCCTCATTTGTCATAAGCTTTGATAAATATTTTGTATTTGCTAAGCCAATAGAGCAAGGAAGATTTAACTCTTTTAATATCTTATCTTTTAATTTTCTTGCAAAATCTTCTGCTTCATCCTCTTTTATATAACCAGTTAAATCACCAAAAAATTCATCAATAGAGAACTGCTCTATTAGAGGAATTTCAAGTTCCAAAAGCTCTTTTAATTTTGAAGACAACTCATCATAAAGACTATATTTTGGTGGTATCATTTTCAAATTTGGACAAAGTTTTAAAGCTTCATTTACACTCATAGCTGTTTTTACTCCAAAAGCTCTTGCCTCATAAGAAGCTGATGTTATAATTCCTCTTATTTTATTATTTTCATCAACAAAATAATCATTTGAACTATTTTCATCTTCACTATCTAAAATTTTACTTGAAAAACTAGCACGATTTGTTGCCATTGTTCTTTTTACTCTTGTGTGTGAAAAAATATCTACATTACTTTTCCCACCAACAGCAACGGGAATATTATGTAAACTTTTATCAAGAGTTCTATGTGCTGATACAAAATAGCAATCTAAGTCAATATGAATAAACATAATAAAATATTACTCTATTTTTGATAAAATATTTAATAAATATTGCAATTTGCAATATTTTTATATTTTATACCTTAATAAAAAATTGAGAAGAATTTACACATAATTTTTTTTTATAATTCTATATAAGATTTATTTAATATTTTAAATTTTTATTAAGTTTATTAAATTATCATTCATTTGTATTTGTTATATAAAAGGAGAAGATAAAATGAAAAAACTGGCATTTTTACTTGCAACTTTCGCAAGTTTATCGTTTGCTGTAGATTATGACCCTGTAAGAGGAGAGATGTTATCTCTTTCTTGTGCAAACTGTCATGGAACTGATGGAAAATCTACTACTGCTATTCCAAAAATAGCTGGATTGGATAAGAATTATATGTATCAAACTTTACTTGAGTACAAAACTGGAAAAAGAGTTGATACACATATGATGCAAAAGCATACAAAAGGTTTCACTGATGAAGAGCTTGAGCAACTATCTTACTACTTTTCAAAAGTTAAATAAGCAAAAAGGATAAACGATGATAAATAGAAGAGATTTTGGAAAATTAGTTTTAGGAGCTACGGCTCTATCTTTTACTGCTTGCAATAGTTTAGCAAGTGGTTTATCTACAATTCCTGCAAATAAAAAAAGAGTTGTAATTGTAGGTGGTGGTTTTGGTGGAGCTGCAACTGCTAGATATTTAAGAAAATTTGATTCAAATATTGAGATTGTTTTAGTTGAACAAAATAAAGAGTATTATACTTGTCCATTTTCAAATGCAGTAATTGCTGGTATGGAAAAAATGGATTTCATAAAACATGATTTATCTACTTTAGCAAAAAAACACAATATAAAAGTAGTTTATGCAAAAGTTGCAAAAGTTGATGGAGCTAGCTCTAGTGTAATTTTAGAAAATGGAGAAAAAATCTCTTATACAAAAGCTGTTGTAAGCCCTGGAATTGATTTTAAATATGAAAAAGGTTATACAAAAGAGAATGAAAAACATGCACCACATGCTGTAAAAGCTGGTGAGCAAACTACAATTCTTCAAAAACAACTTGAAAATATGAAAGATGGTGGAACTTTTGTAATGGTAGCACCTGCTGATCCTTTTAGATGTCCTCCTGGACCTTATGAGAGAATCTCACTTGTAGCTCACTATATTAAAAATAATAAACCAAATTCAAAAATTATAGTTCTTGATCAAAAAGATAAATTCTCAAAACAAGTTCTATTTACAAATGGTTGGAAAGAACTTTATGGTGATTTAATTGAGTGGAGAGCAGCACAATTTGGTGGAAAAGTTGTAAGTGTTGATCCTGTTAAAAAAATAGTTGTAACTGAAGATGAAGAGGTTCAAGCAGATGTTTTAAACTATATTCCAAATCAAAAAGCTTCTCAATTAGCATTTGATTCAGGACTTGTAGCAGAAGGAAAAGATTGGTGTGATATTCATCCAAAAACTTTTGAATCTAAATTAGTTAAAAATGTTCATGTTATTGGAGATGCTTCAAATGCAGCACCTATGCCTAAATCAGCATTTAGTGCAAGTACTCAAGGAAAAGTTGTAGCTCTTCAAATATCAAGAATGCTAAAACAACAAGAGCCTTTAAATCCTCCAAAACTAGCAAATACTTGTTATAGTTTATTGAGTCCAAACTATGGTATTTCTATTGCCGCTGTTTACAATGCACTTGATGATAAAATACAAAATGTTGATGGAGCAGGTGGAGTAAGCCCTGAAACTGATCCAGATGGTCATATTAGAATTTTAGAAGCAAAATATGCTTATGCTTGGTATGAGAGCCAAACAGCTGACATATTTAAATAAAAATTTTAGCTTGGTGCTTTTGCACCTTGCTAATATTTAATTAAGACAACTCACTCATATTTTTATCAAATTCACTATTTATACTCTCAATTTTTTGCATAACTTCTAAAATTTCATTTTCTACTTTTGTTTTATCAAGACCAAAAAGTGTAGAAGCTTTATTTTCTAACTCTTCTATTTTAGCTTTTAGAGGTTTTAAATCTTGACTTTTTTTAGCAACCAATTGAGCTCTTAACTGTTTACTCTCTTTTTTATTTAACTTTGGTTTATCACTTTTTTGGCTCTCTTTAGTTTTTGTTGGTTTTGCATCTTCAATATCATCACCCCAACCTATTTTTTCTAAAAATTCATCATAAGTTCCATTAAAATAATCAGCTCCATCATTTGTAAAAACTATTAATCTATCACAAACTGCTCTTAGTAGCTCTTCACTGTGAGTTACTATAATACTTGAACCCTCAAACTCTTTTATAGCAGTTGTAAGTGCTTCAATTGATTCAATATCAAGGTGATTTGTAGGCTCATCAAGGAAAAGAAGATTTACATCTTGTGCAATAATTTTTCCAAGCATTACCCTACTTTTTTCTCCACCTGAAAGAAGAGATATCTTTTTCTTTGCATTATCTCCACTAAACATCATAATTCCACAAATATTTCGTATAACTGATTCTGATATTTTATTATTTACACTTTGTATCTCTTCAATAATTGTATTATTTTGATTTAAATGATTTATATTTGTTTGGCCAAAATGACCAAAAACTGTGCTTGGATGAAAATCTACACTTCCACTAAGAGCTTTTAATTCACCTGCAAGAACATTTAAAAGTGTAGATTTACCTTTTCCATTTTTTCCTATAATTCCTAAAGTTTCACCACGACTTAATGCAAAAGTTATATCTTTGAAAAGAATATTACTTTTATAATATCCAAAACTTACATCTTTTACTTCAAGCAGATATTTTGCACTTGTATCTTTGTAATTGAAATCAAACTTCAAATCTTTTTCATAGACAATATCTTCCATAACTTCCATTTTTTCAAGAATTTTTACTTTTGATTGAGCCAAAGTTGCTGTTGCTGCCCTTGCTTTATTTTTTGCAATAAACTCTTCAAGATCTTTTATTTTTTTATCTTGAGCCTCTTTTTGCTTCATATAATGCTCTTCATTTGCTGCTAATTGTTCAAAGAATTTAGTTGTACTTCCAGCAATTATAAAAGCATTTTTTCTAATAATTCCCATAGTGTGTGTACAAACACTATTCATAAAATCTCTATCGTGAGTAATAAGTATAACTTCTCCATCAAAACTTTTCAAAAACTCTCTTAACCATCTAATAGATAAAATATCTAAATAGTTTGTAGGCTCATCAAGAAGTAGCATATTTGGCTCTGTTAAAAGAAGTTTTGCTAAATTTATTCTTATTTGGTAACCACCTGAAAAACTCTTTGGCTCTTTTTGTAAATCCTCTTCACTAAATCCTAAACCAAATAAAATTTTTTCAGCTTTATAAATATTGTACTTATCATCTTCACTTAAAGCAGTTGCTGTTTCATCAAGTAAAGTTTTCTCTTTAAAATCAAAATATTGTTTCAAAGCACCTATTTTATAGTTTTTTGGAGTTGCAATATCTCCACTATCAGGTTGCTCTTCTCCAAGAATAAGTTTAAAAAGTGTTGATTTTCCTGTACCATTTCGTCCAACAAGTCCAACTTTATCGCCTTTATTTAATCTTAAATTTAAATCTTGATATAAAGTTTGTGTTGGGTATGATTTTTGTATATTTATTAGCTCTATCATCTGTTTTCTCTATTTTTTGAAATTTTTAAGGCGGGATTATATTATATTTTGTGTTAGAGGTTGGTTATTTTAAAAACCTTTTTCCAAACTCTTGCCCTTTTACTTCAATATATTTGTAAGTAAGCATAGATATAAAAATTACTATAAAAAGTATGATAAATACAACAAAGTTATTTATAAAAATATTTCCAAAATCAATATATCTAACAGTTTCAATCATTGGTGCAAATTTCTTATTTAATATTTTTTCTAAAACCATGGAAACAGAAACTAAACAATATAAAATTGCAGCATGTGTCATATAAATTGAATAAGACAATTTTCCTAATAGTTGAAAAAATGAAGCTTTTAAAATTTTTGATAAAACTCCTTTTTCAAATGCAAAGAAAAATACAATTACCAAAAATATTAAACTTGCATATATTGCTTTGTATTCTTCAACATATGAAATTATGTAGATAATTAAAAATATTAATAAAAACTCTACAACAGAAAATAAGTTTGTATTTATCTTTTCAAATTTTAAATTAATTTTACGATAAATAAGATATGTTAAAGCTCCAGCAAAAAAACATGAAAGTCCACGAATAACTTCACTCATAACTCCAAAACTATTTATAATTATATAAAAAGATATAAATGAAAACAAAAACCAAACAATATATTTTAAATTTGATTTTATAAAAAGTGTAAAGAAAAAGATAATATACATATAATACTCAACACTTAAACTCCAAGCTGGACCATTCCAACTAGTTGGAATAGTAAAAGGCAACCACGATTGCAAAAATAATAAATTAGGTAAAACTTCTTTTAAAGAATATGAATTTGAAAATGGTTCATTATTAAAAGAAAAACCATAATTATATGCAATTAATTTACCTAATTCCAATAAAACAAAAATAAAAAACATAAACAAATGTAAAGGATACAGTCTAAAAGTTCTACTTATTATAAATCTTTTAAAAGTTACATCTTTAAAGCCATAAGTATGAGCTAAAACAAAACCACTTAAAACAAAGAAGAATTCAACAAACAGACTACTTCCCCTAAAAAAACTAAGCTCTGTAATTGAGCCAATTATGTGCATATGAAAAATTACAACACAAATTGCTGCAATTCCCCTAAAGCTATCAAGAACTAAAAACCTTTGATTCATATTGTTACCTTGTAAAGAATAATATTTTTCTCTTTTTTAAAATTTTGAGCTAAATATTATCTAATCAATACTTAATAAGGCAAATATTTTGCCAATATCTACTTATTAGAGCAAATTATTTGCTTGTTGTTTTGTCAAAAAATTTGAGTTAATTTTTAAATAAAAAAGGATAAAAATGACTCAAAGAGATATGGCAGGAATTTTAAAAGTAACTCCAATGACACTAAGAAACTGGAAAAAAGAGAAACCTAGACTTTTTGAAATTATTCAAAAAGGCTTCGCCTTTGAAGAGGCTGTAAAAAAAGCACAAGAAAATGCAGATGAGTTAAAAGCTTTGGAAGAGAAATTTAAAATAAAAAAATAAAATTTTATATTTCTAAAGATTTAATACTTTTTTGAATTATATTTTTAGCATTTAAAGCTATATTTTCAAACTTTTTAGTTTGTGGTTCAATTTTTTCAAGCTCTAGAATATATTTTTTCTCATCAAGTCTATCTAAAGATGAGTTTAAAATATCTAAGTCATCCAAGGAAATAAATCTTGAAAAAACTAAATTTTCAATAATTTTTTTATCAAAAAATATAGCTACTGCAATATCAAAAATATCACGAGTAAGATTATCTTGTTTTCTATACTTTATTTTTTTTGCTACTATATCTTCAATTGATTCATAAAAAAGTTTATAATCTAACTTTATGATTTCATTTTCTATAGGATTGTTTATAATTGATTCATTAAGTAAAAAATCTACTTTTATATCATCTTTAGTTTTAAGTTGTACATGGTGATTTATCCCATCAAATCTGTATTCATTACTATCAAATAAATTTGTCTCATCTATGTACCATTTTGGATTTAAAAAATCAAAAAGTTGTGATTCTGTGACAAATATATCTATATCAAACGATTTTCTGTGATTAAAATGAAACATTGCTAAAGCAGTGCCACCACCAAAAACCCACCAATTTTTCAAAGTTGACTGTTTTTCAATAGGAGCTAATAACTCATAATAAACACTATTTAAAGTATTTATTTGTTGTTCAAAATTATTTAAATAGCCACTCATATTCTGAAATCTCCTTTGCATTGTACTGGTCTTTATAATAATCATATAATATTTTTAAATTTGTTTTATCAATATCAAAAATTTCACAATATTTTATTACATCATCATAATTTACTTCATTAAAAATTGTAGTTATTGCATATTGATATTTTTTATCTGTTGTTGGTTTTGAAAAAATATTGTATAAATCATCTAAAGTATAGTGGAGTCTTTGGTCACTTATAGAGTTATTTATAATTGATAATATCCATTTTGCTATAGATATTTTTTTCTCTTCTTCTAAAAATTTATTATATGGTTTTATAAAATCATAATTTTCTTTATCTAAAGATAAATCATATTCCATTTGCTTTAATAATATAAACTCTGGTTTCAAATCAAAAAATTTTGCAAATTTTTTTGCTGTATGTATAGTAAAACCTCTCTTTTTCTGATAGAGTTCACTTATCGTTTTTTTACCTATTTGTAAAATTTCACAAAGTTTATCTTGTGTTATTTTATTTGGTTCTATATATTTTTCTTTTATAAAATCTATTGGTGCTATCATTTTATTATCCTTATATGATAATTTAAACATTTAAAATATTATCATAATATGATAATATTTGCAAAGCATATTTTTAAGTTTTGTTTAGAAAAATAGTAAAAAAGCACAAGAAAATATAGATGAGCTAAAAGCTTTGGAAGAGAAATTTAAAATAAAGAAAAATTAAATAACAAAATATTACACTTCTAGATTAAGCAAAATATTGTAAAATAAAAAAATTTTAAATAAGCAGATTTATGGAAAACTATATTTTAAACAGATACGACAAAGATGAAAATGGAAATTTAATCATAAAAATTAACACAAAAAAGATAGAAGATTTATATGAAGATTATGACCAAAAGTCATCATTTATAAAAAAAGATTTAAAAGAAAAACTAGAAGAGTATCTTTTTGAAAGTGTAGATGAGATAGAAAATGCTCCTTTTATTCTACAGTTTCATTTTGAAGATAGTATCTCAATAGACTCATCAAAAAGGCTTCAAAGTAGTATAAATGAGTATTTTTCATATCTTCAATTTTTGGAAAAAAAGAGTATGAAAGAGAGTTTAAAAAACTCTATTATCTTTTTTATTATTGGATTTTTTCTTGTTACTCTCTCTTTTATCTTATCAGAAGAAGAGAACTTGGCTATAAAAATAGTTTCTGAAGGTGTTATGATTGGTGGTTGGGTAGCACTTTGGGAAGCTTTAGCTATAGTTTTAGTAAACTGGTTACCACTAAATAAAAATCTAAAAATATACAAAAAAATAGCAAACTCAAAAGTAGAGATTTATTAAATCCCTACTTCTTACAAAGCGCTAGCCATATTCAAATAGTGATGGGCCATATACGAACTTCTTGCATATGGACTTGCCTTTACAAACTCAAATCCCATATCATAAGCTATTTTTTCATACTTTTCAAATTGTTCTGGCTTTACAAACTCAATAACTTTTTCAAAATCACCACTAGGTGCTAGATATTGTCCAATACTTAAAAACTTACAACCAACATCTAATAAATCTTGAAACACTTGAATCATCTCATCTTGTGTCTCTCCAAGTCCTACCATCAAAGCACTTTTTGTTTTAATCTTATCGCCACCAAGCTCTTTTAATCTTTTTAAAACTTCTAAACTTCTTCCATAAGTTCCATTTCTTCTTATACGATATAAAGAAGGAACTGTTTCTACATTGTGTCCAATAATTGTAGCACCTGAATCTATAACTCTTTTTAAACTCTCATCATTTCCCTTAAAATCAGGGATTAGTATCTCAACTTTTGTATCTGGAGATTTTTCAATAATATCTCTTGTAACTTTATAAAACTGCTCTGCTCCACCATCAGCTAAATCATCTCTTGCTGGGCTTGTAATTACTACAAATTTTAAGCCCAAAGTTAAAACCGAAGTAGTTACTTTTTTTATTTCACTCTCATCTACCTTTTTTGGCATTCCTGTTGTTACATTGCAATATGTACATCTTCTTGTACAAATATTTCCTAAAATCAAAAATGTTGCATTTTTATTTGAAAAACATTCACTTATATTTGGACATTTTGCCTCTTGACAAATTGTATGAAGTCCACCAACATCTTTAAGCAAATTTTCCATCTCAACTTGTGTATGTGGAGTCAATTTTTTTCTTAGCCACTGCGGCTTTTTATAAGCTACTTCATTTGTATTTATTGTTTGTATCACTACTTTTCCTCTTCTATTTTTTCTAAAATATTTTTCTCTTCTTCATTTAAACTATCTTCAAATATTTCAACTTCAAAAACTTCTTTAAAAGCTTTTATTAAACCATCTTTTGCCTCTTCAAAATTTAAGTTTATCCAAAAATCTTGTAAAGAACTTCCAAAAACTTCATTATCTTCTTTTGTAAAAAGTGGTATTGAGCCATGCTGAAGAATACAATTTTTAGCTCTTTTTTGTGCATTCCCACCTATTTTTTTACCATCAATTATAATATCGTATGCTTCAAATCCAACTTGACAAAAAGGACTTTTACTTAAAACTATACTTTCTTCATCTTTTGCAAATTTTGGTTTTAATCCCAAATCTTCATAAAATTTTAATAAAAATTGACAAATAAAAAAATATGTCTCTTTTACATCACGATTTTCTATTGCATTTGGATTTAATAAAATTGTATATGAAATATCATGACCATGAAAAAGTACTCCTCCTCCAGTTAATCGTTTTGAAACATTATTTTTGTAATCGCTTTGTAATTTTTTGTAATCATCAATATCTTGCCCTGCTCCAAAAGTAATACAATCCTCCCAAGAATAGAGTCTTAAGATTGGAAAACTATCATTTTTGAAAGCTTTAAATAAAGCTTTATCTATATTTGAATTAATCTTAGAACTAAGATTTTGTGTTATAATCAATCTAAATTTATTGTTAATTTTCATCTATTTTAATCCTTAAAATATTTGATATAAGCGAATTATAATTTATTTTAAATTAAAATTCCAAATTAGTTTTAAAACTTAAGAAAACTTTTATAAAGGATATTTATGCCAAAAGTACAATTAGAAGATGTTAATCCGCTAGAAACTAAAGAGTGGATGGAGGCTTTAGAAGCTGTTATAGATGAAGAGGGAGTACAAAGAGCTCACTTTTTACTAGAAAAATTAATAGATAAATCAAGAAGAAGTGGTGCACACTTACCTTTTAGTGCAACAACTGCTTATATAAACTCTATTCCTAAAGAAGAGGAACCAAAAATTCCAGCGAATATGGATTTAGAGAGAAAAATTAGATCTATTATTAGATGGAATGCACAAATCATGGTTCAAAGAGCTTCAAACAAGCAACTTGAACTTGGTGGTCATATTGCATCGTTTCAATCATCAGCAACACTTTATGACGTAGCTTTTAATCATTTTTTTAAAGCACCAAATGATAAAGATGGTGGAGATTTGATATTTTTTCAAGGACATATAAGTCCTGGTATTTATGCTAGAAGTTTTCTAGAAGGAAGATTTACTCAAGAGCAGATGGATAACTTTAGACAAGAAGCTTTTGCAGATGGATTATCTTCATATCCACACCCAAAACTTATGCCTACATATTGGCAATTTCCTACAGTGTCTATGGGATTAGGACCTTTACAAGCAATTTATCAAGCAAGATTTTTAAAATACCTTACAAATAGAGGAATTAAAGATTGTAGTGCTCAAAAAGTTTACTGCTTTATGGGAGATGGAGAGTGTGATGAACCTGAGTCTTTAGGTGCTATTGGTATGGCTGCTAGAGAAGAGTTAGATAATTTAATTTTTGTAATAAACTGTAACTTACAAAGACTTGATGGTCCAGTAAGAGGAAATGGAAAAATCATCCAAGAACTTGAAAGTGAATTTAGAGGAGCTGGTTGGGAAGTAATCAAAGTTATTTGGGGTGGATTATGGGATAATTTACTTGAAAAAGACACATCTGGAAAACTTCTTGAGCTAATGGAGAAAACAGTTGATGGAGAGTATCAAAACTTTAAACAAAAAGGTGGAGCATATACAAGAGAAAATTTCTTTAATAAATTCCCAGAAACTGCAAAACTTGTTGAAAATTTAAGTGACAATGATATTTGGAAATTAAACAGAGGTGGTCACGATCCTGTTAAGGTTTATGCAGCTTATAAAAAAGCAGTTGAGACAAAAGGAAGACCTTCTGTAATTTTAGCAAAAACTGTAAAAGGTTATGGAATGGGAAGTGCAGCTGAGGGTATGAATATTGCTCACGGTGTTAAAAAAGTAGATGTAAATCAGTTAAAAGCATTTAGAGATAGATTTGATTTACCAATTAGTGATGAAGATGTTGAATCTTACTCATACTACAAACCAGATGAAAACTCTGCAGAAGTTCAATATTTAAAAGAAAAAAGAGCAGCTCTTGGTGGGTTTGTACCACAAAGAAGAGAGAAATTTTCAAATAAACTTGAAATTCCAGCGTTAAGCGAATTTGAAAGTATAATTGCAGGTAGTGGAGATAGAGAAATATCTACAACTATGGCATTTGTAAGAGTTTTAAATGCTTTATTAAAAGATAAACAAATAGGTAAAAATATTGTTCCAATAGTTCCTGATGAAGCTAGAACATTTGGAATGGAAGGTATGTTTAGACAATTTGGAATTTATTCAAGTGCTGGACAAAAGTATATTCCACAAGATAAAGACCAAGTTGCATTTTATAAAGAAGATATAAAAGGTCAAGTTTTACAAGAAGGAATAAATGAGCTTGGAGCTATGAGTTCGTGGATTGCAGCTGCAACATCTTATTCTGTAAATGATTATCCAATGATTCCATTTTATATATTCTACTCAATGTTTGGGTTCCAAAGAACTGGAGATTTATGTTGGGCAGCTGGTGATCAAAAAGCAAGAGGATTCTTAGTTGGAGGAACAAGTGGAAGAACAACACTAAATGGAGAAGGATTACAACACGAAGATGGACACTCTCATATTTTAGCAAATACTATTCCAAATTGTATTACTTATGATCCAACATATGGATATGAAGTTGCTGTTATTGTTCAAAATGGAATTGAAAGAATGTATGGAGAAAATCAAGAAGATATTTTCTACTATATTACAACATTAAATGAAAACTATGCACAACCTGCAATGCCAGAAAATTCACAAGAGGGAATTATAAAAGGAATTTATAAAGTAAAAACTTTTGAAGCAAAAAATGACTACAAAGTTAAACTTCTAGGTTCTGGTTCTATATTCCAAGAGGCTATGAAAGCAGCAGAAATTTTATCAAAAGAGTATGATATAAAAGTTGATATCTACTCTGTTACTTCTTACAATGAATTAACAAGAGAAGCTCAAGATTTAGAAAGAGAGAATTTATTAAATCTTGATACAACTGCTAAAACTCCATATATAGAAAAAGTTTTAGGAAGTGATACAGATAGTATTATTATAAGTGCAACTGACTATATGAAAGCTTATTCTGAACAGTTAAGACCTTATATCAAAGGAAATTTCAAAGCTTTAGGAACAGATGGTTTTGGAAGAAGTGATAGTAGAGCAAATTTAAGAAAATTCTTTGAAGTTGATACAAACTTTATTGTTTATACAACATTAGCAGAACTTGCAATAAATGGGAAAATAGATAAAAAAGTGGCTCTTGAAGCTAAAAATAAATATGCGATTGATACAAATAAAATCAATCCTAGAAATGCGTAAGGAGTAAAAAATGGCAAAAATATATGATGTTTTTATTCCAGATTTAGGTGCTGACAAAGATGTTGATTTAATTGATGTTATGATAAAAGTTGGCGATATTGTTGAGATTGAAGATGGTTTAATCACTCTTGAAACTGAAAAAGCATCGATGGATGTTCCAACTCCATATAAAGGTAAGATTGTTGAGATTTTAGTAAAAGTTGGAGATAAGGTAAATAGTGGAGATTTAATTGCTAAAATTGAAGCAACGAATGAAGTTGAATCAAATAGTAATCAAGCTGATGAAATTACTGCTACTGCTTCAAAAATTGAAGAGCCAAAAGAAGAAGTTGTAGCTGTTTCAACTCCTCCTCAATTTGTAAAAGAGCAATCTATACAATCAGTTGTTGAAGAGGTAAGAGTTCCTGATTTAGGTGCTGAAAAAGATGTTGATTTAATTGATGTTATGATTCATGTTGGAGATATTATTGTAAAAGATTACAGTATTATTACTTTAGAGACTGAAAAAGCTTCTATGGATGTTCCTGCACCTTTTGGTGGGGAAGTTATTGAAATTTTTGTAGAAAAAGGTCAAAAAATTAATAGTGGAGATTTAATTGCAAAAGTTATTAAAACTGTTGTAATTGAAGATAAAGTTCCAACTCCAACTTTTACTGCAAATTCAACTCCTACAACTGTTGAAAAAAGTAGTAATGCAAAACCAACTCTTCAAGAAGTAGCTGCAAGAAGTGCAGATATTGAAGAAGAGAGTAAAGTATTATCTAAAAAAGCAACAAAAGTATATGCAAGTCCAAGTGTTAGAAAAATTGCAAGAGAGTTTGGAGTTGATTTAGGTTTTGTAAAAGGTAGTGCTGCAAAAGGAAGAATTTTAGTTGAAGATATTAAAGCTTATGTAAAAGAGCAATTAAATAAACCAGCAAGTGCAACAGGTGTTGGATTTGGGTTTAATTTGCCTGAGTCAAAAGAGATTGATTTTTCACAATTTGGGAAAATCAATAGAGTTGAGCTTAGTCGTGTTCAAAAAGTATCAGGTCCATTTTTACACAAAAACTATCTATCAGCACCTCATGTTACACAATTTGATGAAGCTGATATTACAGAGCTTGAAGAGTTTAGAATTGAGCAAAATGAGAAAGCAAAAGATTTCAAACTTTCACCTCTTGTATTTATAATAAAAGCAGTTGAAAAAGCTCTAAAAATTCATCCAAAATTTAACTCAAGCTTAAGTAGTGATGGTCAAGAGCTAATTATGAAAGAGTATTATAATATTGGAGTTGCTGTTGATACACCAAATGGACTTTTAGTTCCTGTTATTAAAGATGTAGATAAAAAAGGTTTCAAAGAGATTGCAATTGAGTTAGCACAACTATCTCAAAAAGCAAGAGAAGGAAAATTAACTTCAAATGATATGAGTGGTGGATGCTTTACAATTTCAAGTCTAGGTGGAATTGGTGGAACATACTTTACACCAATTATAAACTCTCCAGAAGTTGCAATTTTAGGTGTATCAAAATCATCTATGAAACCAATTTTTAATGGTAAAAAATTTAAACCTAGACTAATGCTTCCACTTAGTCTATCTTATGATCATAAAGTAATAGATGGTGCTGATGGTGCTAGATTTACAACAACTTTAAGTCAAATCCTAAGTGATTTAAGACTTTTAAGTCTATAAGGAGTTATTTATGAATGAAATAAAAACTCAAGTTTTAGTAATTGGAGCAGGACCTGGTGGTTATTCTGCTGCTTTTAGATGTGCTGATTTAGGATTTGAAACAACTATAGTTGAGAGATACTCAACTTTAGGTGGAGTTTGCTTAAATGTAGGTTGTATTCCTTCTAAAGCTTTACTTCATGTTGCAAAAGTTATTGAAGAGGCAAAACATATAAAAAATGCTGGAATATTTTATGAAGAGCCAAAAATTGATATAAAAAAGGTTGCAGAGTATAAAAGTGGAGTTGTAAAAAAACTAACTGGTGGTTTAGATGCAATGGCTAAAATGAGAAAAGTAAACCATATTCAAGGTTATGCAACATTTTTAGATGAACATAGTGTTGAAGTTGCTCTTACAAATAGTGATGAAAAAACAAAAGTAAGTTTTGATTACTGTATTATTGCAGCTGGAAGTCAAAGCTCTAAAATGTCATTTATTCCTCATGAAGACCCTAGAATTTGGGATTCAACAGATGCTTTAGAGGTAAAAGAAGTTCCAAAAAAACTTCTAATTCTTGGTGGTGGAATTATTGGTCTTGAGATGGGTACGGTTTATTCAACTTTGGGAAGTCAAGTTGATGTTGCGATTCGTGGAGAGCAACTTATGACTGGAACTGATGCTGATTTGATAAAACTTTATACAAAAGCAAATAAAGATAGATTTAATATCATGAGTAAAACTCAAACTCAAAGTATAATTCCAAAACAAGATGGAATTTATGTAGAGTTTAAAGGTGAAAATGCACCTAAAGAGGGAATCTTATATGATGCAGTTTTAGTTGCTCTTGGAAGAAGTGCAAATGGAAACAAACTTGGACTTGAAAATACTTCTATAGAGGTAAATGAACAAGGATTAATCAAAGTTGATAATCAACTGCGAACAAAAGTAAATCATATATTTGCTATTGGAGATATTATAGGTCAACCAATGCTTGCACACAAAGCTGTACATGAAGGGCATGTAGCTGCTGAAGTTATTGCTGGTCATAAAGTTTATTTTGAACCAAAACAGATACCTTCTATTGCTTATACATTCCCAGAAATTGCATGGGCTGGGATGACTGAAATTGAGGCTAAAAAAGCTGGTATTAACTATGAAGTTAGCTCATTTCCTTGGAGTGCAAGTGGAAGAGCACTAGCAAGTGATGTTTCAAATACTGGGCTTACAAAACTAATTTTTAATAAAGATACAAATCAGCTTATTGGTGGAGCGATTGTTGGGGAGAATGCTGGAGAGCTTTTAGGTGAAATTTCACTTGCTCTTGAGATGGATTGTGATGCCCAAGATTTGGCTCTTACAATTCATGCTCACCCAACTTTACATGAATCAATAGGTATGGCCGCTGAGATTTATGAAGGAACTATAACAGATTTACCAAACGCAAAAGCTATAAAGAGAAAATAATTTCTCTTTATAGTTCTATTTAAAAATAAATAAAATAACTCATACTTCTATACTATAAAGACAAGAAAAAATATCATCTTTTTGTAAAACTTGAATTCCTCTTTTATCTTCTAGATTTTGATTTGAATTTTCCTCATTTGCAACTCCAAACCAAGGTTCAATACAAACAAATGGTGTAAGATTTGGTTTTGACCAAATTCCCAAATATGGAAAATCTTTAAATTCTACTTTTAAAATTTTACTATTGTTTTTATCTCTTAAAATAATAGATTTTATATTTTTATCATTAAAAATTAAAGCATCATTTTTAAATATGTTTTCATTCAAAATAATTTTATTTTCCAAAAAAAACAACTCTTCTTCTTTGTAAATTAAACCTTTATCGTTTAAGAAATATCTCTTTGTTTTCTCTATCTCCTCAAACTCTAAAAAATCACCATTTGAAATATTAAAAGCTGGATGAGCTCCAATTGAAAAGTACATTTTATCTTCACTTATGTTTTTTACTTTATATGAAATTATTAGTTTTCTTTTATCTAATTTATAAGAGATATTTAACTCAAACAAAAATGGATAAATTTCCAAAGTTTTTTCATCATTTTTTAAACTAAACTCAATAAAATCTTCATCTTTTTTAACAAGTTCAAAATCTTTATCTCTTGCAAAACCATGTTGTGATAAATTATATTTTTTACCTTTATATATGTAACTATCATCTTTTAATCTTCCTACTATTGGAAAAAGCACAGGTGAGTGTCTTGCCCAGTATTTTGAATCTGCTTGCCAAATATATTCAAAATCATTCTCTATTTTTTGTAAACTATTTAATTCAGCTCCAAATGATTTGATTTTTGCTTTTATAAAACTATTTTTTATCTCATAATTCAAAATATTTTCCTATTTTTTAATCTCTTTTAAAATTCTCATAGAGTTAAATATAGCTATTAAAGCTACTCCCATATCTGCAAAAATCGCCTCTTGCATTCCAATCACAGCCCCTGCTCCCAAAAATAAAAAGCCAATTTTTACAGCCATTATGAAAATAATATTTTGATATACAATAACTTTTGTTTTTTTAGCTATTTTTATTGCATCGCTTATTGAATTTAAATTATCATTTAAAACTATAACATCAGCAGATTTTATAGCCAAATCACTTCCAATTCCACCCATAGCAAAACCAATATCAGCATTTGCTAAAGTTGGTGCATCGTTTATTCCATCTCCTACAAATGCAGTTGTTTGGTTTGTATCTTTTTTTATATTTTCATAAATTTTTAGTTTATCTTGTGGTAGTAGTTCATATCTTACCTCATCAATTCCTATATTTTTTGCAACTTCTAAGGCTTGCTCTTTTTTATCTCCTGTTAGCATAAAAGTTTTTAATATATTTAGTTTTTTTAACTCTTTTAAAAACTCTTTTGCTTCACTTTTTATAACATCACTTACAACAATATATCCAACAAATTTTGAGTTTATTGATACATAAACAATATTTAAATTCTCATTTAGATTTTGTGCAATTTTTATACCAAATTTTTCAAGAAGTTTTCTGTTTCCTACTAAAATCTCTTTTTCATTTACAATAGCTTTTATACCTAAACCACTAAACTCTTCGCTAAAACTAAGCTCTTTTAGGTTTAACTCCTCTTTACACTCTTTTACAACTGCTTTTGCTATTGGATGAGTTGAAAAGCTCTCAACTGTCGCAATAACTCTTAGAAGCTCATTTTTACTCATATCAAAAGCTTCTACTTTTGTAACTTCAAAAACCCCTTTTGTCAAAGTTCCTGTTTTATCAAAAACAAAATTTTTGATTTCAGTTAGTTTTTCTATATAATTTGCACCCTTTACCAGTACACCTTTTTTTGAAACAGCTCCAATAGCACTAAAATATGATAGAGGAACAGATATAACCAAAGCACAAGGACAAGAGATTACTAAAAATACCAAGGCTCTTTCAATCCAATCAGAGTATAAAGCATTTTCTATAAAAAGTGGTGGTAAAAATGCTAAAAAAAGAGCCAAAACAACAACTATTGGAGTATAAACTGAAGCAAATTTTGTAATAAATTTTTCAGCATTTGCCTTTTTTAAACTTGCATTTTCAATTAGCTCAATTACCTTTGCAATTGTTGAGTCTTTGTAAAGTGATTTTACTTTTAGATAAACAGCATTTGAAACATTTATATATCCACTTAAAACCTCTTCATTTTGTTTTAAAGTTTTTGGTTTAAACTCACCTGTTATTGCACTTGTATCAAAAGAGCAAGAGTTTTCAAGCAAAATAGCATCAACTGGAACTTTTTCTCCAACTTTTACTAAAATAACATCATCTAGTTGTAACTCTTGGGGAGTTTTTTGAGCAACAGTTTCACCCTCTTTTACAAATGCAAATTCTGGTTTTATATCTATAAGTGCATTTATACTATCTCTTGAATTATTTACAGCAACTCTTTGAAACATCTCACCAACTTGATAAAAAATCATAACAGCAATAGCCTCAACAAAATCAAAAAGAGCAATTGCTCCAATTGTTGCAATTGACATTAAAAAATACTCATCAAAAACTTTTCCAACAATAATATTTTTAAATGCCTTATATAAAACATCCCAAGCAACAATCATATATGCTATTAAAAAAACTGCTATTTGTATTTGTCTATTTTCTATATAGTTATATGAGATGTAAGTTAAAAAAAGTGATAAAAAAGTAATAAACAAAAGCTTTTTGTCTAAATTTTGCCAAAATCTTTTTTGATTTTTACTCTCTTCTTTTACAATGATTACCTCTTTTTCTATCTTTTGAATCTCTTTTTCTATTAAATCACTTAAATCTTTGTCTATATTTTGCTCAAATGTTAAAGTAGAAGTTGAGAAATTAAGCCTTACATTTGATAGTTGTGTCATATTATTTAAAGTTTTTTCTATTTTTAAAGCACAGTTTGCGCAATCGAGATTTTGTAGTTTTAGTTTTTTCATCTATAAATTCTTTCTATATTTACTATATTTTTAAAGAAAAAAGTATATC
This sequence comes from Arcobacter thermotolerans, assembly GCF_983172305.1. Classification (NCBI taxonomy): domain Bacteria; kingdom Pseudomonadati; phylum Campylobacterota; class Epsilonproteobacteria; order Campylobacterales; family Arcobacteraceae; genus Arcobacter; species Arcobacter thermotolerans. Next base: position 2,482 of record NZ_CFAFZJ010000012.1, on the reverse strand, counting down.
TATATGGCTATGAATTGAATATTAATTTTGTTAAAAGAGTAAGATATTTTGCAATATCTTACTTAAAATTTGAGTCTATTTATTTTTTAAACTAGAGCTTACTCTTCTATTTCTTGTGCTACTAGATGAAGTTTCACTTTTTTTTGAAGAAAATCTATTGCTATTTCCTCTTGGTTTTTCACTTGAAGATGATTTTTCTTCATCTCTTTTTCTACCAAAAGTTCTTTTTGAACTATAAGTTTTATCTTCTGTTTTAGAAACTCTACTTTGTGTTGATCTATTTCCACCACTATTTGATCTATTTCTACCATTTGAAATAGGTTCTGCTTTTATATTTGGATTTACTTTAAAACCTTCTATTGCTATTTTATTTATCTTTTGTTTAATTAATTTCTCAATTGCTAATAGATAATCATGCTCATCAATACAAACTAAAGATATAGCATCTCCACTATTTCCAGCCCTTCCAGTTCTTCCTATTCTATGAACATAATCTTCAGGAACATTTGGTAACTCAAAATTTATTACATGAGGAAGTTGGTCTATATCAATTCCCCTTGCAGCAATATCAGTTGCAACTAAAACTCTTACAGTTCCAGCTTTAAAATCATCTAAAGCTTTTGTTCTTGCACCTTGAGATTTATTTCCATGAATTGCAGCTGAAGTTATTTTATCTTTGATTAAAGCTTCACTTAGTTTATTTGCACCATGTTTTGTTCTTGTAAAAACTAAAACTTGTTTCCAGCTATTTTTATTTAAAAGATGAATTAAAAGCTCTTTTTTTCTCTCTTTATCAACATGATGAACAGTTTGTTCAACTTTGTGTGAAGTGCTATTTGCTTTTGAAACCTCTATTAAAACAGGAGTTTTTAGCAAACCATCTGCTAATTTTTTAATCTCTGGTGAAAAAGTAGCCGAGAAAAGTAGATTTTGTCTATGTTTTGGCAAAATTGATAATATCTTTTTAATATCATGAATAAATCCCATATCAAGCATTCTATCAGCTTCATCTAAAACCAAAAACTCTACTTTTGATAAATCTAAACAATCTTGAGAAACCAAATCAAGCAATCTTCCAGGAGTTGCTGTAATAATATCAACACCTTTTTTCAAAATTGCTTTTTGAGGATTTATTCCAACTCCTCCAAAAATAACAGCTGATTTAAATGGAAGATATTTTCCATAAACTTCAACACTTTCTCCTACTTGCGTTGCTAACTCTCTTGTTGGAGTTAAAATAAGTGCTTTTACAACACTTTTTCTATCTTTTAAATAGTTTTTATTTAATAATTCCAAAAGTGGAAGTGTAAAACCAGCTGTTTTTCCAGTTCCTGTTTGAGCAGCTGCTAAAACATCTTTTTTTTCTAATATTACTGGAATAGCCTGTGTTTGAATAGGAGTTGCTGTTGTATAGCCTTCTTCTTTAATTGCACGAAGAAGTTCTGTGCATAAGCCTAAGTTTAAAAATGACATAAGTACCTTTTGTTTTATGAACCTACAAAAGTTATTAGCTTAAGTTACGATCTAGGTTGAATAATTTGAGTTTAAATGAGTTGTAGAAAATCTACATAAACGAAGTCAGGCATAGACCGAAGTATGCCGAAATTGTGAGATTATATCACAATTTCTTGATTTTGATTCATAAATTGGAAAGAATATCTTTTTATAAAAATTAATTTGCTACAATCAACAAAAATATATAAAAGGAAAAAAAATGCAATATATAGAAATATCAAACAAAACAGTTCAAGAAGTAGTTGATAGTATAAAAGAAGTAGCACCAAACCATGGTTTTGGAGTTCAACATATACACAATATAAAAGAGACTTTAAGCTCAAAGGGTAAAAAACTAGATGCACAGTGTCAAGTAATTGATATTTGCAATCCAAATGTTGCTGAAACTTTTTTAAATGAAGATATTAGTTTAGCTTGTATTATGCCTTGCAAAATTGCAGTTTATACTCAAGATGGAGAGACAAATATAACTTTAAACTCTTTAGTTCAATTAGTAGATGATATAAACCCTGATTTAATAGAACTTGCACAAAAAACACAAGAAGGGCTTTTAAAAATAATAGAAGAAGCTAAATAGTGATAAATATAAGTGAGGTAAATTCAATATCAAGTATGATTCAACTCTCTGTTGCACCTGTTTTTTTATTAGCAGGTGTGGCAGGACTTCTAAATGTTTTTACAGGAAGATTAGTTAGAATTATTGATAAGGTTGATAAATTAGATAAATTTGAGAGTGAAAAAAAAGAGCAAAACAAAATAGATGATGAATTAAGAAATATGATAAAATCTAGAAGAGATTTTTTAACTATGAGAATGAATAATACAAATCGAGCAATATTTTTTGGGACAACAACAGGGGGAGTGTTAGAAATTCCGTGTCAATCTGATAAAATAATATCAAGGATTGACAATGGAACAAGAGATAAACTTTGATTTCAATGAAATATTGAAAGAATTTAGAAGTGGT
>NZ_CFAFZJ010000011.1:0-75053 GCF_983172305.1 Arcobacter thermotolerans | reverse complement strand
AACATTTGCATATTTACAACCAAATATTTTACAAGCTCTATCAATTGCTAGTTGTTCTACTTTATCAGCTTGTTCACATCCACCATAATATCTTTTATATGGATAACCTTCTGCATATTTATTTGTAAATACACTTCCCATTGCTTGCATAACTGCTGGACTTGTAAAGTTCTCACTTGCAATCATTTCAAGATGGTTTGTTTGTCTTTTTAGTTCTGCTTCAACTATCTCAAATACTTCTTTATCAGCTACTTCTAACTTATCGTTTGTTATGTAGTTCATCTCTTTCTCCAATTTTTATTTTTCAAATTTTAACAAAATTGTAGTTTATAAACAATCCAAAAATTGCTAAATTTTAATCTTCTAAAATTTCATCATCATTAGCATCATTAGATAGTTTTTTTTCTCTAAATATTGCTTTTGCAACAATTTCGATATAAAAGCTAGGATAGTTCTCACTTTGAGCTAAATCTACACTTTTTATAACATCAGCAAAATTTATAATTTTTGCATCTTCTTTTGTTTGTCCAAACTTACAATCAAAAAACCAAGAGTTAAAACCAACTGGTAGTTTTTTGCTCTTTTCTCTTTTTATATATTTTCGTATATCATTTTTGATACTATCAATTTGTCTCTCTCTTGTTTTGTTTGGTATATCTATTAAAAATAGTTTTTTCACTTTATATCCTTTAATTAAAAGTGGATTATATCAAGAAATATTTGATATAATCATTGATATTATGAAAAAAAGAGAAGATTTGCAGTTTAAAATTACGAATAAGATAAAAAATTTAGAAATAGGTGAATTAAAAGATAATCTTTTTCACTACTCTTATGATAGTAAAACTTTAAAATCTCTATTTAAAAATAATATTTCAAAAGACAATATCTCTTATATTACAGCTCATAGTAGTTTTAAAGGTGAGATTTATGAAAATATAATATATGAACTTTTGATGGATTATGCTTTAAATAATGATGATATAAAAGGTTTTGTACTAAAAGGTCCATATCAAGATATGGAAAATAAGTTTATAAAAAGTGGACTTCTAATAGATAGAACTTCACAAATAGTTTTTAAATCAGCATATAAAGATATAAGCGAATTTGATGCAATGTTTTTTACTGAAAATAAGCTATATTTTGTAGAGATGAGTACATCCAAAAAGACTTCAAGTTTAAATAAAAGACTTGCAAAAAAATATGCACTTTTAAAGATGATATTTCCGTATTTAGAGATAAATGCTTTAATTGTTGTAACAGCTGGTTCTGTTGGGTTAAACAATTTTCCATCATATGCAACGATTTGGGTAACAAAAGATTTAGATGATGATGATTTAATAGAAAAAATTATTTTTGCTAAAAAGGTTAAAAATGATTTGCAGACATTAAAAGCTCCAGAAAATAAAAAGTATTTAGAAGCTTTTAGTTTAAAATATAAAAAATTTGCATATTTCCCAACTTTAGAATGGATTTTAAATGGTGCTAGAAAAAATCCTAAATTTAAAATTGATTTAAGTTTTTTTTCAAATTCTAAAATGAGTTTATATTTTGATATTTACACAAAATTATATATTGGATATTTAAATATAGATTGTTTCAAAGAGTTTTATAAAGATTTTGAAATGGAACTAGAGAGTAATAGAGTTTTTGTAACTTTAGAAAAAGTTACTCAAACTCAAATTGACATAGTATATTATGCAAAACTTAAAAATAAAAAACTATATAGAATAAGATTAGAAGATGGTCAAACACCATCTATAAAAGAGAAAGAACCAGATGGTTTTACAAATGCAGAAGTAAGATTCTTTTCGAAAGTTCTTGAAGAAAAACATCTTTTAAATGCAAAAGATATAAAGCATATTTTAAAAAATATCTCAATAATCGAGTTTAAAAAATGACACTATTATTTATTTATCTATTTTTAGCACTGTTTTTTTCATCACTTTGTTCTATTTTGGAAGCTACTGTTTTATCTTCAACTCCATCTTACATTGAAAGTATGGATAAAAATAGTTATAGCCAAAAAAGTATAGATTTGGTAAAAGAGATGAAAGGTGATATTGACAAGTCAATATCAGCAATTTTAACTTTAAATACTTTTGCACATACTATGGGTGCTGCTGGAGTTGGAGCACAAGCAGCTATTGTATTTGGTGAACAGTGGCAAAGTTTAGTAGCATTTATTCTTACACTTTTAGTTTTGTATATAACTGAAATTTATCCAAAAACTTATGCGGCACTCTATTGGAAAAGATTTTTAGTTCCAACTGCTTATTTAATCTCATTTTTAATAAAAGTAACTTACCCATTTATTTGGGTTGGAACAAAGATTACAAACTATATTCAAAAAAATAAATCTGATGAAGCAAATTTCTCAAAAGATGAGATTATGGCACTTGTAAATTTGAGTGAAAAAGAGGGTAGTATTCAAGCAAAAGAGAGTGATTTTATAGAGAATTTGTTTAAGTTAAAAAGTATAAAAACAGAGGATATTATGACACCTAGAAGTGTAGTTTTTGCACTTGAAAAAAAGACTAGCATAAAAGAGGCAGTTGCAAATGATAAAACCTATATTCATTCAAGAATCCCAGTTTACGATACAACTATTGATAATATAGTTGGAATTGTATTAAATCAAACCATCTTAGCAGAGAGAATAAAGAAAAATAAAAATAAAAAATTGGAAGATATTATAATTCCAGTACATAAAGTTTCAGAAACTCTATCTATTTCAGTTTTGATTGACTCCTTTTTAAGAAGGAAATCGCATCTTTTTATTGTACAAGATAGTTATGGACAAACAAGTGGAGTTGTAACTCTAGAAGATGCTTTAGAGACACTTCTAGGAGTTGAAATAGTAGATGAAATGGATGAAGTTACAGATATGCAAGAGTTTGCAAAAGATGAGAGTAAGAGATTACAAAGAGTATAAACTATAAAAAAAGGGTAGATATGGATAGCTTAAACAAAGAGATAAATTTTGCTAGAGCATTTTATTTTTTTGCTTTTATGTTTTTAGTGATTTACTCTTTTAATAGTTTAAGCAATATTCTAACGCCAATTGCAATATCTTTTTTTATTTGGTTTTTGATAAACGGTTTAGCAAATGAGATAAAAAAAATACCATATATAAATAAGAGAGTTTTAGATTTTGTTGCAACTCCATTATCTCTTATAATCATATTGTATTCTATGGTGAAAATAGGAACTTTTGTGACTTCAAGTATGATAGAGTTAGGTTCTGTAGTAGCTCAACTTGACTCAAAAATAAATGTAGTAATAGATAAAATATCAACTTTGACATCTTTTGATCTTAAAGAGCCTTTACAAAAATTCTTTCAAGAGTTTAATATGGCTACATTATTAAATAGAATTTTTGTTGCTTTTAGTTCAATTTTGAGTAATACTATGCAGATATTTTTATATGTTCTTTTTTTATTAATTGACCAGAGATTTTTTGATTTAAAATTAAATGCACTATTTCAAAATGAAAATAGCAAAAAAAAAGCTAAAGATATATTAACATCTATTTCAAAAGGAGTAAGAACTTATATTTTAATTACAACAATAGTTAGTTTAATTACAGGTTTTTTAACTTTCTTAATATGTCAATATTTTGGTTTACAAGGTGCAGTTTTATGGGGATTTATAGCATTTATTTTAAATTTTATTCCAACAATTGGAACTATAATAGCTGTTTTAATTCCAACAGTTTTTGCCATTATCCAACTAACAGATCTTAGCTCAATTTTGTATCTATTTATATTTTTAGTATTAATTCAATTTGTGATTGGTAATGTAATTTATCCAAAACTTATGGGAAAAAGCCTAAATATATCTCAATTTGTAGTAATTTTATCTTTGGTTGTTTGGGGAGCTATGTGGGGAACTATAGGTATGTTTTTGGCTGTTCCTATTATGATGATTTTATTGATTATTTTATCTCAATTTGAAAGTACAAAAAATCTAGCAGTTTTAATTTCCGAAGATGGAAATATATTAAGAAACAATGATAATTAGAGTTGTAGCAATACTTTTTTTACTAATATTTGCATCTTTTGAAGCAAAAAAATTTATTAGTAAAAGTAAAAATGATTTATCTGTTGAAAATATAAAAAAAGAGATAAATCTTGAAAGTGGAGATATTATTTTAAAAAGAGAAGATAATGAATTAAGCAATTATCTAGCAACTTTTGACTCTTCTGGTTATTCTCATATTGGACTTATTATTGATACAAAATATGGTTTGAAAGTTGTACATATAGATATTGATGAAAAAAATGATGAGTTACAAATATCAGATTTAAATGATTTTGTAAATTTCTCAATAAAAATAGCTGTTTATAGATATAAAGATGAAATAGATGTTAAAAAGCTATCAGATATTATAAATGATTTACAAAAATCAAATACTAAGTTTGATTATGATTTTTATCTAAATAATGATAAATTGTACTCTACAGAACTTATAAATTATATATATTTTAAACTTTTTGGTGAAGATTTATTTACATATTTAAGTAGCTTTTATGAAAAAGATGAAATTTCTATAAATAGTATTATAAAAAATCCAAAACTAGAAAAAAAATTTGAAATAGATTTTAAGTTTTAGATTTTTTAATATTTTACTGCTCTTGCCAAAGTAGTTCTGTTTTAATGTCATAAATGTCAGTTCTTTTAGGTTTTATAAAAAACTCTTCTATTGTATATTTTGAAATATTAAATTCATCATTTATCTTTTCTATTTCAATTTTTAACTTTTCTTCCAAACCATCTTGTAAAGATTGTAGAGCATCTATTTCACCTTGAACGGTTTTTATATCACTTCTCTCTTTTAAAGCTTTGCTTACACCTCTTGAGCTTGTAGCTACTTTTGAAACGATTGCTGTTTTACTAGATTTTCCAAAAAAAGCCCCTAAAATTGATGTTCCAATAGATATGATACTATTTGTTGTAGCGCTAAGAGAGTCTTGCTCCTCTTTTTTTAGTTTCTCAAAAAGTTTTGATATTTTTTGTTCTAAAATAGTATTCTCTTTTTCAAATTTTTGTTTTAGATTTTCTATTTTTTCATCAATTTGTTCGTTTAATCTATCCTGTATTCTTATTTTAAAATCATCTAAACTCTCATACTGTTTTGATGATATTTTTAAAGTATCATTTTTATATAGAGTTAATTTGAAATTTCTATATACATAATCAGCAAAATCTCTCTCTAAAAGTTTTAACTCTTTTTCATTTTGAATAAAACTAGGAAGTTCATAGTAAAATGAGTTTGGTTTCTCTTTTTCATCAAAAGTATCAGTTAAAACATCCTCTCTTTCATCAAAGTTTATCTGAGAAGCTTTTTCATCTAAATATATTTTGAAATTTATATGTTCTTTTAAATCTACATTTTTTAGAGTATAAAGATAGTGAACATTACAAGAAAATAGTAGATATCCTTGCATATAGTAAGCGTTATTTTGAGAACTATAACTATACTTTTCTTTTATATTGCTTACTATTATAGGTTTTGATTTCCCTTTTGAAACATCAATAAATGGTTCATTTACTTCACTATTTTTTTCTTCTAGGTTTTTTGTAGAGTTATTTTTTTTATTTTCCATTAGTTTTTTGATAGCATCTTTGCTTAAAGGACCTTTTAAATATGATAGTGCCCATCTAGTTTCAAAAGTTTTTATACTCTCTTCATTTATATTTTTCATAATAAAGTTTCTTTTCGCAAGTGTTCCCAAAGCTAAAGACAACTCTTGTTTATTTAATCCATTTTCACTAGCACTACTTAAACCATCAATTACTTTTTCTATATCTTGTTTAGTTTGAAGTCTACCTATAAACCAAGTTCCTATATTTGATAATCCTTTATAATCAATATCTACAGGATTTTGAGTTGAAAGAATAACTCCTATTCCAAAACTTCTTGCTTGTTTTAAAAGTGTTAGCATTGGTTGTTTTGATGGAGGATTTGCTTGAGGAGGAAAATATCCAAAAATTTCATCCATATAAAGTAGGGCTTTTAAAGAGGTAGTTCCCTCTTGTCTTCTCATCCAAGCTAAAATTTGATTTAGTAAAATTGTTACAAAAAACATTCTTTGTGAGTCATTTAGATGTGCAATTGAAAAAATATTTACTTTAGCTTTTCCACTTTGGCTATATAACATTTTTGAAATATCTAAACTCTCACCTTCTAACCAACTACTAAAAGATGGACTTGCAATAATTGTATTTATTTTTAGTGCAAATTTTAGTCTATCACTTTGAGGAAAAAAAGTCTCCAAATCAAAAACTCCAATTTTTGAAAAAGGTGGAGTTACTATTAAAGTTATTAACTCTTCTAGAGTTAAATCTTTTTGTTCTTTAAAATAATTTGTAAAAATAGATGCTAAAAGAATTGACTCTTTTGATGTTTCATCGCTTTTATTATCTATTAAAGATAAGATTGAGTGTACTGTTGAGTTTATAATATTTGAAAACAACTCCATATCTTCTAAAATCTCTATTGTAGGTGCTTTAAAAGATGAAAGAATTGATACTTGAACTCCAGCGCTGCTTCCTGGAGTGTATATTGTGAAATCAGCACTATCTTTTAGTTTTTTTACTCTACTTAAATCTTGAAAATCTCTTTGTATTCCTTCTTTGTAGCTATTTGAAACTTTTATAGCTAGCTCTTCTTTTGTTCCTCCACTATTTGATACTTCACTATCATCTAACCAAGGTTCAAAATCACTTGGATTTAATTCTGGAAAATTTAACAGAAGATTTGTCATATCTCCTTTTGGGTCAATTATAATAGAAGGTATCTCATCAATAGCTGCCTCTTCTAAAAGTGTAATTCCAAGACCTGTTTTACCACTTCCTGTCATACCTATAATTGCTGCATGAGTTAATAAATCTTTGTTTTGATAAACTAAAGGTGTGATTTGACCGTCAATTTTTTCTTTTCCAATATAAAAAAGTTTTAACTTTTCATAATCAAAAGTGCTATTCATAAATATCCCTAATAAAGTTTGAAATATTATAACAAAAAAAAATGCTTTTTCTAAAAAAATATAGTATAATTAGCTAAATTTAAGAAAAGGAGTATTTATGGAACTTGGAAATATCCCGAAAATTGATCAGTTCAAGGATAATAAAGCTGTAGAGATGCAGCAGGTAAAATCTACTTCAAATTTAGCTAAAACTGATGAACAAAGAGAGTTAAAAGAGATACAAAAGAAGAGTATAGATCAAGCAAAAGAAAACTCTGATGTACAAAAAGCTCAAAATGAATCAGCTTCAAAGAGTAAATATGAAGTGGTACTTTCAAATACGAATTTTGGATTTAACAATAGCTCTCAAGATTTTTTTGTAAGAGTTGAGAGAGGAAATTCTGAAAATCAATATCCAACAGAAGATATGATGCGAGTAAAAGCTCAGATGATGGCACTACAAAAAGCAGAGGCTGAATCTTAAAAATTTTGGCTTAAAAAATATTTTTAAGCCAAATCTACTTAAAAACTCATTATAATTTTACCTTATTTTAAAAGGTTTATAAATGATAAAAAAAATTGATATTAACTCTTTGGCTTTTCAAAATGAGCTTGAAAATACAAAAGAGTTTACAAAAGATGTATTAAAAAAATATAATTTTGTTTTTAATCCTGATGATGAAGTTAATTTATCTGTACAAATGGGATTAGCTAGAAATATGCTTATTTATGGAAAAAGATATTGTCCTTGTTTTATGGTAGTTGAAGATGAAAATGAAAATAGACTTTGTCCATGTGTACCAGCTTTGAGTAATGAGATACCAAAAAATGGAAGTTGTCACTGTGGAATTTATTGTACAAAAGAGAAAGCTCATGAATTGCTTTTAAATATTGATACAAAAGAGGCTATAGCTACTCACTTTAGAGGTTTGACAAAAAAAGAGTGTGAAGATTTACTTAGCAATGATGAGATAAATTCTATAGAACTAGAGGCACTTTTAGAAGCAAGAGATGAGGGTGCTGTAAATTTTTGTTTAGTAGATACAAGAGAGTGGATGGAGTGGGTTAATATTAGAATAAAAGGAACTGATTTTTTAGTTCCAACAACTAGTTTTTATAACTCTTTAGAGCAGATAAATGATAAAAAAGATATACCTATAATATTGTATTGTCATAGTGGAAGTAGAAGTGCTTATTGTCAAAAAATAATGCTAAATATGGGTTTTTCAAAAGTTATAAATCTTGATTATGGAATTATGAGTTTTGGTGGTGAAACTTTAAGAGGTGAGCCAAAATAAAATTTGGCTCTTTAAAATTATTCTAGAATACTTTTAGTTTCAACCTCTTTTATATATTTTCTTAAAAGTTGCATTGTAGATACAAATAAGCTCACCATTGCAGGTCCAATTATCATTCCCCAAAATCCAAAAGTACCAAGTCCTGCAACTATTGCAAAAAAGATTATTAATGAGTTTATTTTTGTAGGTGTTTTTACTATTTTTTTATTTATGTAGCTTATTATTAGCGGTTTTATAAAAGTATCTGCAATTATTGAAATAACTATTATAGAGTAAACTGCTATAAAAATTGCATTTGATATAGTTCCAGTACTTGCTTCATATAAAGCTACCGGAAGCCACATAATAACTCCACCAATAACAGGAACTAAAGATGCAAAACCATATAAAACTCCAAGTAAAAGCCCATCATAACCAAAACTACTCAAAAAAGCTCCAAAAAGAAAACCTTGAAATATTGCAGTTACTAAAATAGAGTAAAAAACTACACTCATTACACTTGATGATTCATTAAATAATATATTCGCATCTTCGTTATTTATAGGAGTTATATTTTTTAGATAAGTTGCAATTTGGTTTGAAAATAGGGTAAAAAAGAAGAAAAAGATTAAAATCAAAATCATATCAATCATAAATTTTGCACTATTTTTACCTAAAGATGCACTAAAAGATACAAGCTGTTGTACTGTTTTTCCTATATCCACAGATGATGATATTTTATTTATAAAATCATTTAAGAAGCTAAATTCACCTAAAAAGCCAATAATCATAGTTTTTATCTCTGTTAAATTTTGTATTAGGTGTTGTTGGTCCACTTGATTAAAAAATGTTGCAAATGAGATTATACAATATAAAATAGGTAAGAAAAATAATGCTGTCATAGCAAGAGTAAAAATTGTTGTAGAAAAGGCTCTATTTTTTACTTTATTATTTATTCTTAAAAACATTGAGTTTGTAGCAATAGTAAGCAAAGCTGCTACTGAAATTGATTTTAAAAATGGGTCAAAAAGTTCTATTAGAAAATAGAATAGAACAAATGCTAAAAGCATTAAAAAATATGCTGGTTTCAAAATAGGCTTCCTTGATTATTCTCATCTAATTTATTTTGAGGAGGAGTTAATCTAAACATCTCATATGTTTTAACACTAGCAACTCTTCCACGTGCAGTTCTTTCTATATATCCATTAGCAAGTAAATATGGCTCAATAGCATCTTCAATAGTTCCCTCATCTTCACTCAAAGCTGCTGCCATAGTTCCTAATCCCATAGGTCTTCCACGATTTGATATAAGAAGTTCAAGTAGGTTTATATCCATCTCATCAAAACCATTTTCATTTATTCCTAGCTCATCTAAAGCATATTTACAAGTATTTAAAAGTATAGTTTTTTCACCTTTTACTTGTGAAAAATCTCTAACCCTTCGTAAAAGTCTTAAAGCAACTCTAGGTGTTCCTCTACTTCTTTTTGACATCTCTAAGCTTGAGTCATCTTCACATTCAATTCCCAATTTTATAGAAGCTTTTTGAATAATTTTTGCTAGCTCTTCTTCTGTATAAAACTGCATTCTAAAATGCATTCCAAATCTCTCTCTTAGTGGATTTGAAAGCATTCCAGCACGTGTAGTTGCACCAATTAGAGTAAATCTTGGTAAATCTATTTTTACAGTTTGAGCAGCAGGTCCTGAACCAATTATTATATCAAGCCTATAATCTTCCATTGCTGGATATAAAATCTCTTCAACAGCAGGACTTAAACGATGAATCTCATCTATGAAAAGAATATCTCCCTCTTCAAGATTTGTTAAAATTGCTGCTAAATCACCACTTTTTTCTATCATAGGACCAGCTGTTATTTTTATATTTGAGTTCATCTCATTTGAAATAAGATAAGAAAGGGTAGTTTTTCCTAAACCTGGAGGTCCATAAAATAAAATATGATCAAGTGCTTCTGCTCTTTTTCTTGAAGCATCAATAAAAACTCTTAAATTCTTTTTTATTTTTTCTTGACCTATATAATCATCCCAATTTGAAGGTCTTAAGCTTTGCTCATTACTCTCTTCTTCAAAAGATACAGTTTCTACTTCTACTAATCTTTGCACTATAAAGCTCCACTTTTAAAATTCATCTTAGTACTCTTCTTCTTTTGATGGAAAATTTTGTGTTTGTACATCATCTCTGTAGCTATTTACAGCTTCTTTTACAAGTTTAGCTCCATTTAAATAGTGTCTTACAAATTTTGGTTTAAAATCTTCAAAAAATCCTAACATATCAGACCAAACTAGAACTTGACCATCTGTCTCATTTCCAGCTCCTATTCCAATAGTTGGAATATTTACAGCTTCTGTAATTTTTTTTGCAACATCACTTTTTACACCTTCAATAACAATTGCAAAAGCTCCTGCTTTTTCAACTGCTATTGCATCACGTATTAGTTGTTCTTCATCTTCTTTTGTTTTTCCTCTTACTTTGTAACCACCTTCACTTCTTACATATTGAGGCATAAGACCAATATGTCCCATAACAGCAATAGCATTTGATGTAAGATGTTTTATAATATCAGCTTTATCTTCTCCACCTTCTATTTTTACAGCACTTGCAAGTGTTTCTTGATATACTCTTGCACAGTTTTTTAATGCCTCATCTTTATTTATATAAGTAGCAAAAGGCATATCAGTTATCACAAAAGCATCTTTTGCACCATTACAAACAGCTTTTGTGTGATAAATCATCTGATCTAAAGTTGCACTTAATGTATCACTTTGCCCCATAAAACTCATATTTAAGCTATCTCCTACAAGTATCATATCAGCACTTTTTGAAAATAGGTTTGAAAATAGGGCATCATAGGCTGTTATAACTGTTAATTTTTGTCTATTTTTTGTCTGTTTTATCTTTGTTATATTCATTTTTTCAAAATCGTGTTTAATTATACTCATATTTAAAATCCTATATTAAAATAGTTAAGATTATAACTAAAAATAGATTTTAATTCGGTTTTAGATAAAATCAAAAAAATTTATTTTTAGGAAAAGAGTTGAAAAAATTAGTTGGATATATTACTACATCTTTACCAAGTAACAATTTTACAGTTGATTTGGCATATAGTTTAAAAGATAGTGGAGTTGATATTTTGGAGTTGGGTGTTCCTTTTTCAGATCCAGTTGCTGAAGGACCAATCATAGAAAAAGCAAATTTATTGGCTCTTAAAAATGGATTCAAAATTAATGATCTTTTTGAAGTTTCATCAAAAATTGCAAAAGATATTGATACTTTATGGATGGGATATATGAACCCATTTTATCACTATGGTTTAGAAAACTTTTTAAAAAAAGCAGAAGAGTTTGGAGTTTCTGGTACGGTAATTCCAGATTTACCATATGAAATGTCACAAAAATATGAACCAATTTTTAAAAAATATAATAAATCAAATATCACTTTTGTAGCACCAACAACACCAAAAGAGAGAATAAAAACTCTTGTAGAAAACTCTTCTAAATTTATCTATATGGTTGCATATGCTGGAATTACTGGAAGTGGAAGAGATGAAGATTTATCACAGATTATAGAAAATGTTAGAGAGTATTCACAAACTCCACTATATATAGGTTTTGGAATAGATGAAAAAACTTGTAAAGAAAAATCAAAAAATCTTGATGGTGTTATTGTTGGAAGTGCTTTTGTTAAGCATTTATTAGATGATAGTTTAAATAATAATGAAAAAATCAAAAAAATATCTAGCATAGCAAAAGAGATAAAGCAGAAGATAAACGAGTAGAAGATGAATTTTATTAATCCTGATTTAGAGTTTTTTGAAGAAAATAGAGATTGTTCATATTTTGAGGATCAAAAATCAGATATGAGATATAGATTTTTAAACTCTTGTAGTATTGAAGAGTATCAAAAAAAGCTAGAAAGAGGTTGGAGAAGGTTCGGGAAAATACATTTTGTACCTGAATGTAAGAGTTGTACAAAATGTGTATCTATGAGAATTGATGTAAAGAATTTTCAGTTTTCAAAATCACAAAAAAGAGTTTTAAATAAAAACAAAGATACAAAAGTTTTTATAAGACCTCCAACTGTAACAAAAAAGCATATGGATTTGTACCATAAATATCATACTATTATGCAAGATAAAAAAGATTGGAAGTATGTACATATAGACCATGAAGATTATATAAAATCTTATGTTGAAGGAAATACAAAATACGCAACAGAGTTTTTATATCTTAGAGATGATGAGTTAATAGGAGTTGCTTTAGTAGATATTTTACCAAATGCGATATCTTCAATTTACTGTTTTTATGATCATGATTTTGAAGAGTTTTCTATTGGAAAGTTCTCTATTTTAACTCAAATAAATATTGCAAAAGAGTTAAATATTCCATATATTTATTTGGGATATTGGATAGATAATCACTATTCAATGGGGTATAAAAAAGAGTATATGCCTTTTGATGTTTTAAAAAATAGAGCAAACTTAAATGAAGAGCCAATATGGGAAAAATTCATACAATAAAAGTAGTTTTTTTCTAAATATTAAAAAAATCATTATAATTAAAATAAATTTTAAATATAATAGAAATTTAAAACGAAGGATTTGTATGAAAAAATTAGTTATTTTTCTATCTTTTGCCACTTTGCTTTTTGCCGAAGGTAGTGTTGAGCAAAAAACATATAACCCAAATGTTGATTGTCTTATTTTAGAAGATGAGAATTCAATAATTTGTAAATTTGAAGTTGAGTTAAATAATGAGAATAATCAAACATTGATTATAAACTGGATTGACCCAAATGGTGCTGTTTCAAGAACGAGAGAGATGATAATACCAGCAGGTGACACTTCAGCTTATGATTTTAGATATTTAGATGGAAGAGAAAAAGGTAAGTGGGATTTTAAGATTATATACAATAATCAAGAGTACATAACAAAATTTGAATTAAAATAGTAGTAGCTTTTTTTAGGCTAATACTATTTTTGTAATGTTATATGCTATAAATGACATTATCCAAGCAGTTGTTGTAGTAAAAATAAATAGATACACAAGATATTTCCATCCTCCAGCTTCTTTTGTAAATACCATAGAAGCCGCCAAGCAAGGCAGATAAATCATTACAAATACTATAAATGAGATTGCAGCTTCAAAAGGAATATTTGTTTTTATTTTTTCAACTAAAGTTGTAGTTGGTTCATCTGGATTTTCACTCTCTCCTAATCCATATAAAATAGATAGAGTCGAAACAACAACCTCTTTAGCAGCTAATCCAGCTTCAAGTGCAACAGCCATTTTCCAATCAAACCCCAAAGGAGCAAAAAAAGGCTCACTAAATTTTCCAAGTTTTCCTAAATATGAGTTTTCAAGATTGTATAAAGCTAACTGATTTTGTAACTCTTTTTTTACTTCATCATTTATTGCTAACTCTATTTTTTGATTTATTTCATCTTCAATATTTGGATATTTTGGGTAGTTACTCATAAACCATATTAAAATTGAAGCTGCTAATATAAATGTACCAGCTTTTTTTAGATACATAAAAGCCTTATTTGTAATCTCTTTGTAAACTAGTTTTAGTGAAGGTAATCTATATTTTGGCATCTCCATAACAAATGGCTCATCTTTTCCTTTAAAAACTACTGCTCTTAAAAATTTTGCAGCAAATAATCCCAAAATAGCGCCACTAATATAGATTACAAATAGAATATTTCCAGCATTATTAGAACCAAAAAATGCACCTACAAAAAGTACATAAATAGGTAATCTCGCACCACAAGACATAAATCCAATAATAAATAGTGTTAATAATTTATCTCTTTCATTTTTTAAAGTCCTAGCTGCCATATAAGCTGGAACACTACAACCAAAACCAGTAACAAGAGGAATAAATGATTTACCATGAAGTCCAAATTTATGAAAAGTTCCATCGAGTAAAAAAGCAACTCTACTCATATAGCCAGTTCCTTCAAGTAGCGAAATTCCTAAAAATAAAATCAAAATATTTGGTAAAAACATTACAACAGCACTAACTCCAGCTATTACACCATCTCCTAAAAGTGAAGAGAGTTGATTATCTCCAATTATATTTTTAATAACATCTATAAATGAAGAAAAAAAAGTGTCAATATAGTCCATAGGAATTTCTCCTAAGGTAAAAGTTAGCTGAAATAATCCCCACATTAAAAATAAAAATATAGGAAGACCTATAAATTTATTCATCAAAATTGAGTCAATTTTTTCAGTAGTAGTTTTTTCTTTAATCTCTTCAATTTTTACGCATTGTTGAATAAGGTTTTTTATAAAATTAAACCTTTTAGCCAAAATCTCATCATGGTTTAAAATATGTGTTGTAAAAGAGTGTTTAAAAGTAGTTTTATCTTCTTTGAAAGTTTTTATAATTTGTTCTAGAAGCTCTGTAATTCCATCTTTTTTTGTAGCACTTGTTTTTATACAAGGTGTATTTAAAAGAGATGATAGTTTTTCATTATTAATTAAAATATTCTCTTTTTTTGCTTCATCACTCATATTTAGTGCAATAACCATTTTTTTATTTAAATCTAATAATTCACTAGTAAGTAGAAGATTTCTTTGAAGATTTGTTGAATCAATAACATTTAAGATAATATCATACTCATTTTGATTTAAAAAGTTTTTTACAACTTTTTCCTCTAATGAGTAGTTTTCAAGAGAATAAGAACCAGGTAAATCAATAATTTTAATATTATAATCTTTATATTTAAAAATTACCTCTTTTTTTTCAACAGTAACACCTGAAAAATTACCTACTTTCAATCTTGAATTTGAAATTGAGTTAATAAGCATTGACTTACCAACATTAGGTTGACCTACAAGAGCTATTTTTATAGTTTTATTCATTTTATTTTATCCAACTTTAATATTGATAGCTTCGCTATGTCTTAATGCAACTTTTGATTGATTTATTTTTATCTCAATAGTTTTTTTAGCTAAAGATTTTGCTGTTACACAAATTTCAGTTCCAACAATTATTCCAAAAGAATAGAGTCTTTTTTTTAAAACATCATCACAATTTATAGCTTTTATATTAGCCTTTTTTTGTAAATCTAAGTCATTTAGAGACATTTTATACCTTTAAATATTAATAATGATTATTATAATGTAAAATAGATTAAATTGTATTAACATATATCAATAAAATATAAGAAATATTTGAATTTTTTTTAAACTTTAGATATACTAGATTTTTATTTTTTAAAGGTGTTTTTATGTTGAATAATTATGAAGAGATTATAGAAGAGTTAAAAAAGATTGTTAAGCAAAAAGGTCTTAAATATACTGAGCAAAGAGAGATTGTTTTAAGTATATTACTTCATGCGAATGGTCATTTAACTGCAGAAGAGGTTTACAATCAAATCAAAAAAGATTATCCAAACTCAAATGTTGGAATTGCAACTGTTTATAGAGCTTTAAGTTTTTTAGAGGAAGTCGAGCTTATCGCTTCACTTAATTTTGGTGTAGATGGAAAGAAATATGAGAGTAATATTAAATCTCATCATGACCATTTGATCTGTACAGACTGTGGAAAAATAGTTGAGTTTGTTGATGAAGAGATTGAAAAACGACAAGAAAAAATAGCAAAAGCAAATAAGTTTAAAATAACTGATCATTCAATGCAATTATATGGTATTTGTGAAAGTTGTCAGTAAAATTATTTTAAATATAAAGACTCATAAATATAATTTATGAGTCTTTTATCTTTTTTAAATCAAAATTATTTTTGTTTTTTACCTGCAATTACAAGTCTTAAAGCATTTAATCTAATAAATCCTTCTGCATCTTTTTGATTATAAACTTCATCTTTTTCAAATGTTGAATATGCATCATCATATAAAGATTTACTTGATTCTCTTCCAATAACCATAACATTACCTTTGTAAAGTTTAAGTCTTACTTTTCCTTCTACATTTTTTTGAGTTGCATCAATTGCTGCTTGAAGCATTTCTCGCTCAGGTGAGAACCAGTATCCTTGATATATTAGTTTTGCATATCTTGGCATTAACTCATCTTTTAAGTGAGCAGCTTCTCTATCTAAAGTTAAAGATTCAATTGCTCTATGAGCTTTTAACATAATTGTTCCACCTGGAGTTTCATAACAACCACGAGCCTTCATACCAACATATCTATTTTCAACAATATCAACTCTTCCAATACCATGTTTATTTCCAAGTTTATTTAAAGCTAATAAAAGATTTGCAGGAGATAATTTCTCACCATTTAGTGCAATTGGGTCTCCATTTTTATACTCAATTTCAATAATTTCAGCACAATCAGGAGCTTTTTCTGGAGATGTTGTCCATAACCACATAGACTCTTCAGGTTCAGCAGCTGGATTTTCTAAATGAAGTCCTTCATAAGAGATATGTAAAAGGTTTGCATCCATTGAATATGGGCTTATTTTTGGGTTTCCATTTTCATCAACATGTTTTTGAGAAATTTCAATTCCATGTTTTTTTGCATATTCAAGTAGTGACTCTCTTGAGTTTAACTCCCACTCTCTCCAAGGTGCAATTACTTTTAAATCTGGATTTAAAGCTAATGCTCCAAGTTCAAATCTAACTTGGTCATTTCCTTTTCCAGTTGCTCCGTGAGATACAGCTTGTGCACCTTTTTCATTTGCAATTTCTACAAGTTTTTTTGCAATCAGTGGTCTTGCTATACTTGTTCCTAAAAGATACTCACCCTCATAAATAGCATTTGCTCTAAACATAGGGAAAACATAATCTTTTACAAACTCTTCTTTCACATCTAAAATATATACATTTTCTGGTTTAATTCCACAAGCAATAGCTTTTGCACGTGCAGGTTCAACCTCTTCACCTTGTCCTAAATCAGCTGTAAAAGTTATAACCTCTGCATCATATTCATCTTGAAGCCATTTTAAAATAATAGATGTATCAAGCCCACCGCTATAAGCAAGTACAACTTTTTTAATATCTTTTTTACTCATAATTTTTTCCTATTTTTGGTAATTTATGGTGTGGATAATACCAAAATTTTGTTGTAAATCCATTTAAACAATATTTTG
Source organism: Arcobacter thermotolerans (assembly GCF_983172305.1). Taxonomy (NCBI): domain Bacteria; kingdom Pseudomonadati; phylum Campylobacterota; class Epsilonproteobacteria; order Campylobacterales; family Arcobacteraceae; genus Arcobacter; species Arcobacter thermotolerans. Next base: position 57,728 of record NZ_CFAFZJ010000011.1, on the reverse strand, counting down.
GTATTTATTAATTTTTAAGTAAATCTTTTTTATTTGCCATATTTTGCAGATAATCACTTATTTGGATTAGACAAAAAGTTATTATAAATATCATAAGTCCTGGAAAAAAGCTTAAATGCCAAGCAATATCAATTACAGCTTTTCCATCACTTAAAAGGCTTCCCCAACTCATTTGTGGTGGATTTACTCCAAGACCCAAAAATGAAAGACCAGATTCTGCCAATATCGCACCTGCAACTCCAAATGAAAAAGAGATAAGGAAAATAGGAGCTAAAAGTGGAGCAAAATATTTTAAAATAATTTTTGTTTTACTTACATTTGCTATTTTTAATATTTTTATAAATGGCTTATTGCTAAGTGCAAAACTTTCACTTCTTATCATTCTTGACATTCCCATCCAACCAGTTATTGATATTACAAGTATCAAAACAAGACTATTTGCTTCAATATATGAAACTAAAGCTAAAAGAAGAAAAAATGTTGGAAAAGTTAAAAATAGGTCAATTACAATAGTAATAGTTTTATCAATATTTCCTTTAAAATAACCTGCAGTTATTCCAATAATAAGTCCTAAAAAAGATGAAAAAGATGCCGCTAAAAATCCTATTATAAGTGAAGTTTGACCACCTTCCAAAACTCTAGCAAAAACATCTCTTCCTAATCTATCTGTGCCCATGATATGTTCCAAAGATGGAGATAGAAGGATTTTATTTGGATTTAATTCATATGGAGAAACCGTATAAAAAATTGGAGCTATAAACATACCTAAAGCTACAACTATTAATAAAATTAAAGAAAATCTAAACATTAATCTTTATAACTAAAGTAAGATAGTGAACTTTTACCAAACTTTCTAGTTTTTTCTAAATTAAATTTTCCTAAAATTTTTGGAACTTCAAGTTTTGACTCATGTTCAATTATGATTTTGAAAATATTATTATTTTCAATATTTTCAATCATTCTAAAAGATTTATCATAAATATCTTCCATTCCTTCTCTAAAATCAAAAGGAGGGTCAACATATAAGATAACTTCTTCTTTAGAATTCTTTAAAAATTCTAAAATAAGAGGAGTTTGAACAAAAGCATTTCCTTGAATAGTTTGACACTTTTCAATATTTATACTTTTACAATTTTTAACTAAAATAGAGTAAGATTTTTTGTCAAGCTCAATAAAATAAGCTCTTTTTGCACCTCTACTAATAGCTTCAAGTCCAATAGAACCACTACCAGCAAACGATTCTATAAATATTTTATCAATAATATCAAATTGTAAAACATTAAATACAGACTCTTTTAAAACTGCTTTTGAACTTCTTGTTACATCCAAAGATGGTAGGCTTAAAACTTTACCTTTGTATGCACCTGCAATTATTTTTGTTGTTGGTTTTGTTATTGGTTTTATTTCGTTCATTTTTTGCCTTTTTCTAGATTATCTAGCATAACTTTCAGCTCTTAACTCTCTTATTACATTTATTTTTATCTCACCTGGATATTGAACTTTTTCTTCAATCTCTTTTGCTATCTCTGTTGCCAATAAAACTGCTTCATCATCATTTACAAGTTTAGCATTTACTATAACTCTTACTTCTCTTCCAGCATTTATAGCATAAGCATTTGTAACTCCAATTTTACTTGTAGTTATATTTTCAATCTCTTCAACTCGTTTTAAGAAGCTCTCTAAAACTTCCCTTCGTGCACCTGGTCTTGCAGCACTTAAAGCATCTGCTGCACAAACAGCTGCACTTTCAACATTTATTGGTTCTTCATGACCATGATGAGCATAAATTGCATTTATTACAGTTTCGCACTCTCCATATCTTTTACAAATATCAGCTCCTAAATCAACATGGCTTCCAGGTGCTTCATGAGTTAAAGCTTTTCCAATATCATGCATAAGACCAGCACGACGTGCAAGTATTGCATCTCCACCCATTTGAGCAGCAATAAGACCTGCAAGATGAGCAACTTCTAAAGTATGTGCTAAAGCATTTTGTCCATAACTTGCTCTATATCTTAATCTTCCAACAAGTTTAATTAGTTCAGGATGCATAGATTTAATTCCAAGCTCCATAACAACATCTTCACCCTCTTTTTGTATTTTTTTATCAAATTCAGTTTTTACTTTGTTATAAATCTCTTCAATTCTTGCAGGTTGAATTCTTCCATCTTCAAGTAGTTCTTGAATTGTTCTTGTAGCAATGGCACGTCTATATAAATTAAAAGATGAAACAGTGATAGTATTTGGAGTATCATCTATTATAATATCAACTCCTAAAAGCATCTCAAGAGCTTTTATATTACGTCCTTCTTTACCAATAATCTTTCCTTTTGTCTCTTCATCATTTAAAGGAATATTGTTTATAAGTCGCTCCGCTGCAAACTCTCCTGCATATCTTGTAACTGCTTGAGATAAAATATTATTTACCTCTTGTTTTGAATTTTGTTCTGCTAATTTATATTTTTTTCTAAAGATTGAAGCAATTTCAGCTCTTGAATCCTCTTCAACTTTTTTTAGCATTAGCTCTTTTGCTTCACTTTTTGTAAGTCCACTAGCATTTTCCAAGATTTTTATAGCTTCAAGAGTTTTTTGCTCATAAGTTCTTTTTTGCTCTTCAATACCATCTTTTAAGATAGCAATTTTTCTATTATTTTCGCTAATTTCTTCTTTTTGTGCTTTAATAAGTCTTAATTCATTTTCAAGATGCTCATTTAGCTCTTTTTCTTTCTTCTCAATCTTAAAAAGCATATTTTCATACTCTTTTCTAGCATTTTTAAACTCTCTATCACACTCAAATTTAGCTTTTAATTGTGCATCTTTTAATGCAACTTCTGCTTCGTGTTCTATAACTCTTGCTTTTGCCTTTGCTTGTTCTATGAAAACTTCAAACTTAGCTTTATTTATCTTCTTTGAAATAAAAACTGTAACAAGTGAACTAAAAGCCCCAAATGCAACAGATATTAATAAAATCTCCATTTTAACCTATCCCGTAATTATATAATCTGCTTCAATATCGTAATTATCACTTAAAATTTCTTTACTTTTACAAAGTTCAAGTTGTATAAAAACTATTTTTGGTCTGTATTTTAATCTATAAAAAAATCTATCATACATACCTTTACCAAATCCTATTCTTTTATTTAAAGCATCAATTCCAACAATAGGAACTACTGCTAAGTCAATCTTATTTGGTTTTAAAAAAGAGTTTGTAGGCTCTTTAATATTAAACTTTTTTTTATGAAGAGGTAGTCTATACTTTACTATTTTAAAACTATCATCTTCCATAAATGGTACATAAACTATTTTTTTTTCTCTTCTTAACTCATTTATTAAAAGTGTTGTATCTACTTCTATATCAAGTGGAAGATACAATAAAATATTTTTTGCATCACTAATTTGTATAATACTCTTTAATTTTTTAATAACTCTCTTATTTCTTGAGTATTTTGAAAAAAGTGCCACAAATTTTAATCTTTTAATACACGATTGTCGAAAATCACTTTTGTGATTTGTGTTCATTTAAGCCTCACTTAGGTAAAATCTCTACCTAAAAAACAATTTTATCTAAAGGAATTAAAATGAAGTTTAAAACTTTAGCAATTTTAACTATTTTACCAATTTTATTTTTTACTGCTTGTGATTCAAAAAGTGATAAAAATCAAAAACCTACAATAAATAGCGCTGAAAAGCTATTTAATTTAAATACAATTAATAACTCACAAATAAATATATCTTTAAATCAAGATAAGATAATTTTAAAAGATACAAATGATAAAATAGTTTTATTAAACTTCTTTACAACTTGGTGTCCAGCTTGCAAAGTTGAAATTTCAAATTTAGTTCAAATTCAAGAAACTTATAAAAATGATATTGTTGTAGTTGGAATTTTGCTTGAAGAGTTTAAAACAAATGAAGAGATAAATGAGTTGTTAAAATCTTACAATATAAACTATACAGTAACAAACTCAAGTGAAGCTTTTGATTTAGCAAAATCATTGGGTGGAATTAAAGCAATTCCTACTATATTTTTAATAGATAAGCATGGAACATTTTTTCAAAAATATACAGGTTTAGTTCCAAATGAGATGTTAGAAGTTGATATTAAAAAGCTTTTAGAGAGATAGGATAAAAAATGTTTAGTTTTCTTAAAAAAAATAAAGATAAAGATAATCAAGTTGTTGAAAATAGTGAAGTAAGTGAGAACTTTTTTTCAAAAGCTTTTAGTAAAACTTTTGCTTCAATAAAAAGTGTAGTACCTCAAAAAAAAGAGAAAATATCTTTTGAAGAGATTGAAGAGATTTTAATTGAAGCAGATGTTGAATATGAAATTATAGAAAAAGCTATGAATGGTTTACCTTCTATGATTTCAAGAAAAGAGTTAAGACATAGACTTGTAATGCTTTTTGAACATGCTCCAAATGTTGATTTATCAAATATTCCAAAACCTTATGTAAGATTGATAATTGGAGTAAATGGTGCTGGAAAAACTACAACTATAGCAAAGTTAGCAGCTAAATTAAAAAAAGAGGGGCAAAGTGTAATTTTAGGAGCAGGAGATACTTTTAGAGCTGCTGCTATTGAACAACTTACTTCTTGGGCAAATAAACTTGATATTCCAATTATAAAAACAAAACAAGGTCATGATTCAAGTGCTGTTGCATACGATACAATTTGTTCAGCAATTGCTAGAAATATTGATAATGTTATTATTGATACAGCAGGAAGACTTCAAACTCAATCAAACTTAAACAATGAGTTAAAAAAGATAGTAAAGGTTTGTGAGAAGGCTTTAGAAAATAGACCTTATCAAAAACTAATGATTTTAGATGGAACTCAAGGAAATAGTGCAATTGCTCAAGCAAAAGCTTTTAATGAAATTGTAGGAATAGATGGTATTATTGTAACAAAACTAGATGGAACTGCTAAAGGTGGAGCACTATTTTCTATATCAAATCAGCTTGAACTTCCTATTTTTTATATAGGTGTTGGTGAAAAACAAGATGATTTAATAGAATTTAGTCCAGATTATTTTGTAGATAGTCTGCTTGATGAGATTTATATTAAAGATTAACATAAGAGGGAAATATGAAAAGAAGAACTAAAAATTTTGTTGAAGATATATTAATTATTATTGGTGTATTGTTTATTTTATATTTAATCTATTTTTTTGTTTTTTCAAAAGATAATGATTTATCATTTGAAACAGCAACAAAAGAGACTAAAGTAGAAATGGAAACAAAAGATTCAAAAGTATTTGTTTCTGAAAATGGTTTTTTATCTCAAATCTATGAGGATATAAAAAATAAACTCTTTGCAGATAATAATGAACTTTTAACTATAAAAAAAGTTGAAGAGGAAAATAAAGAAGATAATACAAAAAATATCTATCTTTCTCAAAGAGCTGAAATATTATCAAAACAAGAAGAGAGAGTAAAAGAGGATTTAAATACTCAACAAGAACAAACTACTAAAAATGAAGAAAATATCTCTACAGAAAATAGAAATATTGAAGCTTTAAAACAAGAAGATATAAAAGATAAAGTTGTTGAAAATGTAGTTGAGCAAAGAGTTGAAAATAAATTAGCTACAGAGCAAAAAAATGAAGAGCCAGTTCAACAAATTAAAGATAATGATCATAAAAATGAAACTATTTTACTTGAACCAAAAACTACATTAGAAACAAAAACTTTAGAAGATGTAAAAACAGATGAGAACAGTGAAGAAGTTCATCATGAAGTATCAAATATCGATGACTTTTTTGATAGATTTGAGAAAAAAGTTTATAGTAATATAGATAGAAATTTTGATAAAACAACTTTTAAAAGAGGTGAATTTGTAAATATTAGAGTGACTATTTTAAAAGATGGAAGCTATGAACAATTAACTTTTCTAAATGGAAATAGTGATTATTTTAATAAAGTAAAGCCGCAAATAGAAGAAATTTTTCCTCTAAAAATTGAAGAAAATCTAAAAAGTCATTTTCCTAGATATTATAGAATGAAGATAGATTTTTAACTCTATCTTCATTTTTTAATTATTTAAACTCTATTCCATATTTTTCTAAAAGATTAACCCAAACAATACTATTTCCATCTTTATCAAATAGTGCTGGAGTTCCTTGTACATTTAAACTTATTCCTAAATTTATATGCTCTTCAAGCTTTTTCTCTAGTTTTTCTAACTCATTTTTAGAGTATTTTGCATTTTTTACTTTACTTAAATTATCGCCAATATTAAATTCAAACATTGCATTAATTTTTTCATCTCTTGTTTTTTTACTCATAATGTATATACTTAAATCTTTTGCATTTTCATGAAAGTCTAAAGGGAAGAAAAATACTTTTATTTTTACCTTATCTTTTATTTGTGGTAAAAATGATTCAAATTTTTTACAATATGAACACTCTGGGTCTGTAAAAAGAATATATTCATCTTTTCCATTTCCATAAGTAAATGCCTCTTTATCTTTTAATATAGCTAAGTTTACAGGAGCTTTTATTTGCATACCTGTTGTTGTATTTATTACAGCACCTGAGATAAGATAGTTTTTATCTTTTGTTAAGAAAATTTCATCTTTATTTCCTTGAACAACTATTGAAAGAAGATATAAGCTTCCTATATCGTAAGCTTTTTCAACTTTTATACCAGCTTTTTTAAACAGTTCTAAGCTTTCAAACTCTAGCATCTGTTTGTTTGTTAGCTCTTTTTCTTTTGCTTCTAGAGTTAAACCTAGAAATAAAGATAGAAATATTATATTTTTTAATATTCTAAACATTCTTTTCCTTAAAATTTTTTTGCAATTCTTACTAAAATTTGGTTAATAGTTGATGAATTACATTATTAAAATTTTAAATAGATATGTTGTAGCAAAAGAGATTAAAATTCCATAACCAACAATTGCAGAACTAAGTCTTGGAGCAAGTCCAGCCATTGCTGCTATTGCACCTGCTGTTATCATTGGAGCCATAGCAGCTTCTAGTATTGATACAGTTGAAGCAAGATTATTCCATCCAAAAATTTTACAAACAATAATTGCAATAATTGGAGCAAAAATAAGTTTAACAAATAAAGCTACACTAAAAGGTTTTATATCCTCTTTTGGAAGTTTAAGTTGAAGTTGAAGTCCAGCTGCTACAAGTGCAACTGGAACAGTTGTTAGGGCAAAAGCCTCTAATACTTTTGTAATAGTTGGATGAAACTCAACACCTACAAGAAATAGTGCAAAAATAAGAGTTAAAAATGGTGGGAAAGTTAGAACTTTTATAGTGATTAGCTTAAAAGTAACCTTTGTTTTGCTTGTATATATTGATACTATAAATGTTCCATATATTGCAAATGCCAAAAAGGTTCCTAGTTGATCATAAACTAGTAAATATGGCATAAAATTATCATTTGGCAAATAAGTATTTAGTAGTGGAATGCCCAAAAATGAGCTATTTGTCAAAATAGCAACTAGCATTAAACTTCCAGTTACCTCTTTACTAAAATCAAAAATCTTTGATAAAAAAAGAATTAAAAAAGCACTTAAAGTCATAACAAGCCAAGCAACAATTGCTGGAATCATAAGTTCCAAAGAGAAGCTTATTTTTGGTGTTTGTAAAAGTACAATTGCAGGATATGATACATAAAGTACAAATTTATTTAAAGCAATTGAACCATCCCTTTGCATAATATTTAAACGATTTAACATATACCCTAAAAATAGGGCAAATAAAATTAATAATATATTTTCCATCAAGCCTACTTACATATATTTGTTTCACACATATTTTCAGGAGTTATTTTTCCAAACTCATTAACGTAGCCAATTCCCCATTTTGACATATTTTCTAGCACAGGACGAAGTTTTTCACCACTTGAAGTTAAACTATATTCAACTTTAGGAGGAACTTCTGCATATACTTCTCTATGTATTATATTTTTTTCTTCCAGCTCTTTTAATTTTACAGTTAATGTTTTTTGAGTTATCTCACTTATTATCTCATTCAACTCTTTAAATCTTTTTTTACCATCTAATAGATGCCAAATTATTGATAATTTCCATTTATCGTTAAAAATATCAAGTGTAACAGCAACACTACATTTATACTCTTTATCGTTTATATAATACATCATAAAATCCTTAAATCTAAAAAAGAACTTTATTATATCATAAAGAGTATTAAACTCCATTACTTACCTAAAGTAAAGTAAGAGAATTTTAAGTTTAGTGTATATATAATTTGATATATTTAATTTAAGGAGCTATTATGAAAAATATTTTAATTGTAAATGGGCATCAATATTATGATGTTGTAGCTAAGGGTGAATTAACAAATAAAATTATAGAACGTGCAACTGATTTTTTTAAACAAAATGGATTTGATATTAAATATACACATATTGAAAAGGGTTATGATATAAAAGAAGAGTGTGATAAATTTGAGTGGGCTGATGCAGTTTTATTTCAATATCCTACTTATTGGATGGGAGTTCCTTGGATTAGTAAAAAATATTTTGATGAAACTTTTACTCAAGGAAGACACTATACAAGTGATGGAAGAAGTAGAAGTGATGAGAGTAAAACTTATGGAAGTGGAGGACTTTTAAAGGGTAAAAAATATATGTTAAGTATCACATACAACTGTCCAAAGAGTGAATTTAATAATCCAAATGGTTTTTTTGATGGATTATCACTAGATGAAGCAAATGTTGCTACTCATAAGACATTTCAATTTGTTGGATTAGAACCTTTAAAAACTTACTCTGTACATGATATTTTTAAAGGAGATTTGGATTTAAATAAAGAGTTAGCTAAATTTGAAGATACTTTAAGAGAGAATTTTTTATAAAAATAGAGGATTTGACAATGAGTTTATTATTAAACAAAGGTAAAATAGGTAATTTGGAACTAAAAAATAGAGTTGTAATGCCACCTATGTGTATGTATAAAAGTGATAATAGTGGAGAATTAAAAGATTTCCATATGTTTCACTATACTTCAAGAGCAATGGCTGATGTTGGTTTAATTATTGTTGAAGCAACATCAGTTGAGCCAAAAGGAAGAATTTCATCTTTTGATTTAGGACTTTGGGATGATTCTTTAATTGAAAATCATAAAAAAATGAATGAGAAGTTACACTTATTTGGAGCAAAAAGTTCTATACAATTAGCTCATGCAGGAAGAAAATCTGAAGTTGTTGATGATATTTGTGTAGCTCCAAGCTCAATTGCTTTTAGTCAAAAATCACCATATAAAGTTCCAAAAGCGTTAAGTCTTGAAGAGATAACAAAAATAAAAGAGTTGTTTGTAAATGCTGCAATTAGAGCCGAAAAAGCAAATTATGATTCAGTAGAACTTCACGCTGCTCATGGATATTTGTTGTGTGAATTTTTATCACCTTTAACAAATAAAAGAGATGATATTTATGGTGGAAGTTTAGAAAATAGGTGTAGATTAGTAATTGAAACTGCAAAAGAGATAAAAAATAGGGTAAAATTACCCCTTATTGTTAGAATTAGTGCTGATGAATGGATGCAAAATGGATGGAATATAGAAGACTCTATCTATTTATGTAAAGAGTTAGAAAAAGTTGGAGTTGATTGTATTCATGTTTCAAGTGGTGGAAATATAGAAAATCCAGATAAGATACCAAAAATTGAACCATTTTATCAAGCTAATTGGGCAAAAGAGATTAAAAAAAGTGTAGATATTCCTGTTATTGCTGTTGGTTTAATAACAACAGCAAAAGAGGGTGAATATCTTCTTGAAAATAGTTTTTGTGATTTTGTTGCATATGGAAGAGAGTTGCTTAAAAATCCAAATCTTATATTTTATGCTGCAAATGAACTAAACGAAAAAGAGAAAATTAATAGCTCTTATGCAAGAGCATTTTTAAAATAATATTAATAAAAAATAAGGATAAATTTATGGAAAAAACTTTTATGGAAGCAATGGATTTTAGACATGCTTGTAAAATATTTGATGAGACAAAAAAAATAAGTAGTGATGATTTAAAATTTATTTTAGAAGCAGGAAGAAAATCTCCTAGCTCATTTGGACAAGAGCCTTGGAAATTTTTAGTTATTACAAATCCTGAATTAAAAGCAAAAATAAGACCTTTTTGTTGGGATCAACCACAAATTACAACTTGCTCACACTTAGTTGTTCTTTTAGCAGCAATTGAAAGTACAAAACCAACTTCAAGTGAAGTTTTAAGAAAGTTTAATAGAAGAGGATTATCACAAGAGATGGTTGAAGCCTATATTAAAAAATATTCTAGCCATTTAGAAGATACTTTTAGTAGTGATGAAAAAACTCTTGCTTGGACATCAAGACAAACATATATTGCAATGGCAAATATGATGACAGCTGTTGCTGTAAAAGGAATTGACTCTTGTCCAATTGAAGGATTTGAAAAAGAGAATGTTGAAAAAGTTTTAAACTTAAATACAAAAGAGTATCAACTTTCTGTAATTGTTCCTTTTGGATATAGAATAAAAGAGCAAAGCAGACAAATAAGAGAAAGCCTTGAGGATATTGTTGAATTTATAAACTAAGTAATAAAATGTTAATATATATCAAAATTTAAAAAATTATTTAAGGGCTTAAAAAGATGCTAAGTATTAGTGATATTGAAAACTGGCTTAGAGATTATGGTATAAGCAACTATCATATATCAGAAGATTTTTATGTTTCAGTTCAAGGAAATGTAAATCTAAGTGAGAAATTAAAGGGTCAAAAACTCCCTATTAAGTTTGATAGAATAGATGGATATTTTGATATAAGTAATAATGAGTTACCTAGTCTTGAAGGTTGTCCAAAAATTGTAATGAAAGATTTTAACTGTTCATACAATAAATTAACTTCTCTATTTGATTGTCCTGTTGAAGTTGGTGATTTTGATTGTTCTCATAATAATCTAAAAAATTTATCATATGGACCAAAAGAGGTAAAAGGATTTTATGATTGCTCTTTTAATGAACTAATTTCAATAAAAGCAAGTCCTCGTACTGTAAAAGGTCATTTTAAGTGCAACAATAATCGTCTTACTACTTTAGAAGGTGGACCAAAAAGTATTGATACATATTTTGATTGTTCAAATAATATTATTGAAAGATTAATTGGTGGACCAATTTCAGTAAAAGAGGATTATCTTTGTCATACAAATAGATTAACTGATTTAGATGGGGTTGCAGATGAAATAGGAGGAGATTTAGTAACAGATATTAAACTAAATATTACTTCTAAATTTGAAGAAGATGGACAGTTTTATAGATATAAAGGTAGCGAAGCGGTCTCTCATATTTATAGACCAGTAGTTGCATTAACAAATAATGAAGATATTCAAGCATGGCTTGATAAGTTTGATATAAAAGGAACTACAATTTTGCCTGATAACTCTGTTGATGTTCACGGTGATGTAAAGTTATCAAATAGACTTCCAAACCTTTCAAAACTACCAATAAATTTTAACTGTGTAGATGGAGATTTTGATATAAGTGAAAATGAATTAACTTCTTTAGAAGGTAGTCCTACAAGAGTTGGAGGAAGTTTTTTTGCTCATAAAAATGAATTAAACTCTCTTCGTGGAGGTCCAAAAGAGGTTAAAGGAAGTTTTGTAATATTACATAACAATATAACATCTCTTCAAAACTCTCCAACTATTGTAAAAGATGATTATATATGTTCTCATAATCCTTTAAGAACTTTAGAGGGTATAAACTCAGTTCAAGGATATGTTTTTACAGGAGTTTATATTCCAAGACTTAAGTGTCAAAAATATAACTATAAAGGGATTACAACTTATAAATATCCAGGTGATGCTGTTATGAAATATTTAGATGAAGAGTATATTTCATTAACAGATGAAGAAAAAGCATTTGAAAGTACTAAAAAGAATTTAGAAAAAGTTATCAAAAAAATGCTAAATGCAAATACTCTTACAAAAGAGATGATAACAGATAATTTAATTAAAAATCTTACAAAATATCAGCTTGACCAATTAAAAACAAAGGTTTTATGGATTAAAAATCCACCAAACGAAGATAATAGTGATATTATAAGTGAAGATGATATTATGAAATTGGCATTTGAGAAAGAGCTCTAAGCTCTTTTAAGCCATAAAACTTATTTTTTGGATATAATCGCCAAATTAAAATTAAAAAATCACAAAAAAACAGAAATAGTTAAATAAAAATGGAGAAGTTGTAATATGGTTCAAATAGTTAATTTAAAAAAATCTTTCGGAGCAAGAGTTCTTTTTGCTGAGATAAATCTAAAGTTAGATGCAGGGAAAAGATATGGTTTAATTGGTGCAAATGGTGCTGGGAAAACTACATTTCTAAAAATTCTTTCAGGACAAGAAGAGGCTACTGAAGGAGAAGTGCAAATTCAAAATGGTAAAAAAGTAGGTGTTTTATCTCAAAATCAATTTGCTTTTGAAAACTTTACTCTTTTTGATACAGTTTTAATGGGAAATAAAAGACTATATGATGCTATAAAAGAGAAAGAAGAGCTTTATATGAGTCCTGAATTTACAGATGAAGTAAATAATAGATTAGCAGAGCTTGAAATTATTTGTTGTGAAGAAGACCCAACTTATGAGTATGATATTAAAGTTACAAAAATTCTTGAAGATTTAGGATTTCCAGCTTCAACTCAACAAAATTTAATGAGTACTTTAACAGGTGGTGATAAAGTTAAAATACTTTTGGCACAAGTTTTATATCCAAAACCAGATATTTTATTTTTAGATGAGCCTACAAATAACTTAGATATTGATACTATTGGTTGGCTTGAAAATCAACTTCAACACCACGATGGAACAATGGTTGTAATCTCTCATGATAGACACTTTTTAAATGCAGTTTGTACAAATATTTTAGATGTTGATTTCAAAAAAATAAGAGAGTTTAGTGGAACTTATGATGATTGGTATATAGCTTCAACTTTAATTGCAAAACAGCAACAAATAGATGTAAATAAAAAGCAAAAAGAGAAAGAGGAGCTTGAAAAATTTATTGCTAGATTTAGTGCAAATGCATCAAAAGCAAAACAAGCAACTTCAAGACAAAAACAACTTGATAAATTAGATATTCAAGCTATTGAAGTATCAAGTAGAAGGGATCCATCTATTATATTTAGACAAAAAAGAGAGGTTGGAAAAGAGCTTTTAACTGTTAAAAATATCTCAAAATCTTATGGAGATAAAGTAGTATTAAAAGATATTTCATTTACTCTTGAAAAAGGTGATAAAATTGCATTAATTGGACCAAATGGAGTTGGAAAAACAACACTTTGTGAAATCTTAGTAGGTAATTTACAAGCTGATAGTGGAGAGGTTTTATGGGGAGCAACTATTCAAAACTCTTATTTCCCACAAAATACAACTGATATTATAAATGGTGATATGACTTTATATGATTGGTTGAGAGGTTTTGATAGAGATGCAGATATTGGAGAGATTAGAAATTGTCTTGGAAGAATGTTATTTAACGGTCAAGAGCAAGAGAAAAAAGTAGATTCTTGTAGTGGGGGAGAAAAACATAGGATGATGCTATCAAAAATTATGTTAGAACAAGGAAATTTCCTTTTACTAGATGAGCCTACAAACCACCTTGACCTTGAAGCTATTATTGCTTTAGGAGAGGGATTACATCAATATGCTGGTTCAGTTATTTGTGTATCTCATGATAGAGAGTTACTTGATGCTTATGCAAATAGAATTATTGAAATTCAAAATGATGGAACTATTATTGACTTTAAAGGAAGTTATGAAGAGTTTATGGAGTCTAAATCAGCTTAATAAAAAAGGCTTTTTTAGCCTTTTTTATCATTTTGCATGTCTTGATGACATTCTAAAGTCTCTTCTTTTTAAAGCATCGTTATATCTTCTTTTATCATCTTCTGTTATAAGTTCTAATTTTGGAACAGGTACAGGTTTTCCATCTTCATCAACAGCAATCATTGTAAAATAGCAAACATTTGTATTTTTCATAGTGTGATCTTTTATATCTTCTGATATAACTTTTATACCTATTTCCATAGATGTTCGTCCTGTATAGTTTACTGAAGCATGAAAAGTTACCAAAGAGCCAATTTTAACTGGATTTTTAAATAGCACCATATCAACAGAAAGCGTAACAGCATAGTGACCAGAATATCTAGCTGCACAAGCATAAGCTACTTGATCAAGCATTTTTAATATTTCACCACCATGTACATTTTTTCCAGAAAAATTTGCTTTATCTGGAGTCATTAGCATAGTCATTGTAATAGATTTTTCTCTTTTTATCTCTTCATTCATCTTTTATACCTTAAAATATTTTTGATATCGTATTTTATTGAATTAATCTTATTCAACAGTTTTATTTTATTCTATTTTATATTTTTTTCTAAGTAAAGGAAAAAAAGTAACACAAAATTACGCATAACTTTTTGCTATGCGTAATTAAATTTTAAAAACTCTCCCACTCGTCATCATTAGAATTACTTTTTATCTCTTTTGTAGAGTTAATATTTGGTTTTGTAGGTTTGATTATTTTTTTAGGTGTTGAAGCTATTATATGTTCTTTTAGCTCTTTTTTTATCCCTACATCTTTTGCTTTTACTTCATTTTTACCTTCAAACTCTTTTTGGTTTGCATCTTGCACTATTAGTTTTGCTATCTCATCTGTGCTTTGTGCAATATCATGAGATTGAGATGCTACCATTGCATTTTGTTGTGTTTGTTGATCTAGTTGATTTACTGCATCATTTATCTGTTCTATTCCTAGAAGTTGTTCTTTAGATGCATTTTCAATATCAGATATTAGATTCATTGTTGAAGATATATTACTATTTAGGTTTTTATACCCTTCAATCATATTTGTAGCAATCTCTTTACCTTCATTTGCTTTTACAGTTGCTCTTTCTACTATCTCTTTTATCTCTTTTGCAGCTTCTGCGCTTCTTGTTGCTAGATTTCGCACTTCTTGAGCTACAACTGCAAACCCTTTTCCAGCCTCACCAGCAGTTGCAGCTTCAACAGCAGCATTAAGTGAAAGAATATTTGTTTGGAATGCAATATTATCAATTACTCCAATAGCTTCATTTACTAAATTTACTTGAGTATTTATCTCATCCATTGCAGTTGTTGTTTGATTAGCCATAGCTTGACCTTCATTTACTGCTTTTGTTACACCATTTGAAAGTTGTGACATTTTTGCAATACTCTCTGTATTATTTCTAATATTACTTGTTATCTCTTCTAGTGCTGCTGCTGTCTCTTCTAATGATGCTGCTGCTTCATTTGAGCTAATATTTAGTTTGTTTACATTAAAAAGAAGCATTTTTGAACTCTCTTCAAGTGTTAAACCATTTGATTTGTTTTCAACTAACATATGATTTATAATATTTGAAAGATTGTTTATTCCAGTTGCAACTTTTCCATTATCATTATCTATTTTTACTCTAAAATCAAGTTTAGAGAAACTATCTAATACACTTAAAACTTTATTTATATCTGAACAAACATTTGATTTAGTAACTTCAAGCATCTCATTGAAACTACTTTTTAACTCTTCTAGCTCATCATTTATAGTTGATTTTTCTATTTTTATATTTAAATTTCCAGATTTTACCTCATTTACAACTCGTTTTACATCTTTAATTAGGGCATCATCTTGATTTATTAAATCTTGAGTTTTTTCAATATTTTGGTTTATTACTTGTGCCATTTTTCCAAATTCATCTTTTCCATCAAGATTTATTAATTGAACATTTGAACTCTCTTTGTTTGAAAAAGCAAAAAAACTTAAAAGACCATTTTGGAAAATATTAAGACTAGATACAATATTTCTAGTAATTAGCTGAATTGCTACTAATATACTTAAAATAGTTATCAGTAAAATAATTAATATAAAAGTTGTAACACTTGATACTGTTTTATTTAACTCTTCTTTAATCTCTTTATTTCTTTCAATATTTCTCTCTTGCCATTTTAGTAAAGCAGCTTTTAGTGGTCTCCACTCTTTTGTTGAAAGAGTATTGTCCTCTTTTGTCAAAGCTTCATTGTTTTTTATTTTTTCAATTATTTTATTTAATACCTTGCTTTGAGAATCATATAAAGGAGCAATTTCAAATTTTTCAAAATCTTGAAATTTTTTTGTGCTATCTTTTAAAACTAAGATTAAATCATCAAGCTCTTTTACTGCTTGTATAAAGTTCTCTTTTGCTTTTGTATCATCTGGATTTACAATTATTCCTCTTAAAGCATTTGAAACTTGAAGTCCTTGTTCGCTAGTTTTTGTAATAGTAAGAGCTAAATTTGATATAGAGCTACTATTTTCAAAACTATTGTTGATTTTAGACATACCATTGTATAAAACAAAGATTACAATACCAAGTAAAATTATTGTAATTAAAGATATTATATTTATTTTATAGATTACTTTTAAATTTTTCAGACCCATTTTTATCCCCTTTAGAGTATTAAGTAGATAAAAATAGTATCATATAATCTCTGATATTATTATTAGGTTGAATTAATTTCGCTAAATAATAAAAGATTATAATTTTATTTTTTTATAAAACTATTGCTCCATTTTCACTTTTTCTTACTTTTTCTAAGCTAAAACACTCATTAGAAAGGTTTCTTACGCTTGTATCTTTATATAAATTTATAACTTTATGAATAGATTTTAACTCATCAGATGTAAAAATAGTTTCATCAAAATCTTCATCTAGTTTTGAAAATTTAAGCTCTTTAAATCTCTCTTTTTCAACTATTTCAATCTCTAAAAAATCCATTAACTCTTGAATAAAAAATACTCTATCATCCTCTTCATCTTCAAACTCTACTTCATCTAAAATTAGTGTAAAAAGTTCATCTAAAACTTCAGCTTTAACACCTCTAGAAGTTTTTATAAATGTTTCACCCAAAATCTTTTTTCCACAAAAGTTTAAGTGATTTAATTCACAAAAAAATATTAAAAGCTCTATTTTTTTGTGATTTAAAGCTTTAACTTGCTTGTGTAGAAAATATAGGATTATATTTGCTACTTTTGTCATATCTAAATTCATAAAACTCCTTAGTTTCCATATGTTTGCATTAAAATATCTCTATACTCATTTAGTTTTTTCATCTTCTCTTCATCTCCACCATTTAAATCAGGATGATAGATTTTTGCTAGTTCTTTATATCTTCTTTTAATGTCCTCTTTGTTTGGAGTCTCTTTAAAACCAAAAAACTCTTTTGCCTCTTGTAGTTTTGAAGATTGATTATAGAAATTTCCTTGAAAATTTTGGTTATTAAAATTGTTGAAGTTTTTAAAATCAAAATTATTGTAATCTTCTCTTGTAAAACTATTAAATTCAAATTGAAATTGTTGAGCTCTTTTTCTTAAAGCTCTTTTTACAAAATATATAATAATTATAAAAAATAGAACAATTCCACCAATAATTGCTAAAAATAGTCCAAAATTTGTGAAAATCAAATATAAAATACCAATAAATATAGCAATTCTAATAAACGAAGCTAAAAAATTCATATATAAAAATACCTTTTTAAAAAAATTTTGGCATTATACAATAAGTAGATTAATCATAATATTTTTGTACAATATCTTCTTTAAAGGATTTATATGAACTATGATGATTTTATCAAAGCTGTTGAACTGTTTGGGATTATTTCAAATATGAGCAAAAAAGATATAAAAAAAAGATACCTAAAACTATCAAAAAAGTATCATCCAGATATGAGTGGTGGAAGTAATGAAAAGTTTATGGAGCTTAAAAAGTCTTATGAAATATTGCAAGAGTATATGGATAGTTACAGTTTTTCTTTTGAAGAGAGTGAGTTTAAAAAGCAGTTCCCAGCATTTACAAACTATAAGAATTGGGTTAAATAGGAGGATTTATGAGAGGTTTAATAATTGTTTTATTTATGATAGTTTCAAGTTTTGCACAAGATAACTATTCAAAAAAAGATATTGAAAAAATGATAGCAAAAATGGTTGTATTAGGATTTACTGGCACTAGTATAGATAAAAATAGTCAAATTTATAAAGATATTGAGTCTGGTTTAGGTGGAGTTATACTTTTTGATAAAGACCCAAATGATAAGACAAAAGCAAAAAATATAGAGAATAAAGCTCAACTAAAAAAGCTAAATCAACAACTACAAAGTATTAATAAAAGTAAACTTCTTATTTCTATAGACCAAGAGGGTGGAGTTGTTCAAAGATTAAAAAGTGAAGCTGGATTTGTAAACACTTTAAAAGCTAGTGAAATATCACAAAATGGTGAAGTTTTTGCAAAAAAGAGCTATGAAGCAATGGCAAAAGATTTAAGTAGTGTTGGAATAAATCTTGATTTTGCACCATCTGTTGATTTGGCTATAAATAAAGATAATAAAGTAATTGTTACACGAGGGCGAAGTTTTGGGGAAAATCCACAAATTGTTATTAAATATGCTTCTATTTTCGTGGATGAGCTAAAAAAAGAGGGTGTGATTTCAACTTTAAAACATTTTCCAGGACATGGTTCATCTTTGGCTGATTCTCACTTAGGTTTTGTAGATATTACAAAAACTTGGGATAAAAAAGAGCTTGAACCATACAAATATTTTATTAAAAACAATAAAGCAGATATGATTATGACAGCTCATGTTTTTAATGAAAACTTAGATAAAAACTATCCAGCAACACTTTCTTACAGTGTAAATACAAAACTTTTAAGACAAGAGCTAGGATTTAAAGGTGTTTTGATAACTGATGATTTACAAATGAGTGCTATTAGCAAACATTATGATTTAAAACAGACTCTTACTTTGGCTATAAATAGTGGTGTAAATTTACTACTTTTTGCAAATCAACTTGCAAAACCAATTACTTTAAAAGAGATAGTTGATACAGTTTATAGCCAAATATTAAGTGAACAAATTACACTTGAGAAGATAATAGAATCAAATAAAAAAATAGATGAGCTTTTAGAGAAGATTTAAAATATGCAAAAACTACACAACTACATAGAAAATATAAATAGACTTTTTGTTACTGGAAATGCAAGAGAGCATAGTTATAGAGGGGATTTACAAGATTTATTAAATAAAATCATAGATGATAAAGATATAGTTGTAACAAACGAACCAGCAAGAATAGTAAATGTTGGAGCTCCTGATTATAGTATTACAAAAAAAGATATTCCAATAGGATATATTGAAGCAAAAGATATAAACAAACCACTAAATAGCAAGGATTACACCGAGCAGTTTGATAGATATAAAAATGCTCTTGATAATCTTATAATCACAGATTATATGGATTTTTGGTTTTACAAAAGTGGTGAGCTTACAAATAAGATTAAAATAGCAAAAATAGAAGATAATAAAATTGTAGCTGTTGAAGAGAACTTTTTGTTGTTTATAAACAACATAAAAAGCTTTACAACACAAATTTCACAAACAATCACAAGTCCAAGTAAACTAGCAAAAATGATGGCTGGAAAAGCAAGACTTCTTCAAAATGTAATTGAAAGAGCGATAATAAGTGAAGATGAAAGTGATGCAAACAACTCTTTAAGAGAGCAGTTGGAAGTTTTTAAAGCTACTTTAATTCATGATATTACACCTGAGAGTTTTGCAGATATTTATGCTCAAACTATTGCTTATGGAATGTTTGCAGCAAGACTTCATGATGATACAATGAATACATTTACAAGACAAGAGGCTGTTTTTTTAATACCAAAATCAAATCCATTTTTAAGAGGACTTTTTAACTATGTTTCTGGAGCTGAGTGTGATGATAGAATTATTTGGATTATAGACTCTTTAGCAGAGATATTTCTAGCAACAGATGTTAAAAAACTTTTAGATGGTTTTAGCCAAAAAAGTGGAATGAACGACCCAATAATTCACTTTTATGAAACATTTTTAAGTGAATATAATCCAGCTTTGCGAAAAAGTAGGGGAGTTTGGTACACTCCACAAGCTGTTGTAAACTTTATCGTTCGTGCTTGTGATGAAGTTCTTAAAAGTGAATTTGATTTAAGTGATGGTTTAAGCGATGAGACAAAAATCAAAATAAAAGTAGATGATATAAATGCAGGTTACACAAAATCAGGGCAAAAGATAAAAAAAGAACTAGAAGTTCATAAAGTGCAAATTTTAGACCCAGCAACAGGAACTGGAACATTTTTGGCTGAGACTATAAAGTTTATCAAAAAAGATTTTTGGGGTGGAAGTTGGAGCTCTTATGTAGAAGAGCATCTAATTCCAAGGCTAAATGGTTTTGAGCTTCTTATGGCATCTTATGCTATGGCACATTTAAAGCTAGATTTACTTCTTCTTGAAACTGGATATAAACCTTCAAAAGAGCAAAAAAGGTTTAATATCTTTCTTACAAACTCACTTGAAGAGCATCATGAACAATCTGGAAATCTTTTTGCCTCATATTTGGCAAATGAGAGTAAAGAGGCTGATAGAGTAAAAAAAGATGTACCTGTGATGGTTGTGATGGGAAATCCACCTTATGCTGTAAGCTCTTCAAATAAAAATGAGTGGATACAAAATCTAATAGCTGATTATAAAAAAGATATGAATGAGAAGAATATCCAACCACTTTCAGACGACTATATAAAATTTATAAGATATGGGCAACACTATATAGAAAAAAATGGTGAGGGAATTTTGGCATATATCTCAAACAACTCTTTTATAGATGGGATTATTCATAGACAAATGAGAAAATCACTTTTGGAGTGTTTTGATAAAATATATATACTAGATTTACATGGAAATGCAAAGAAAAAAGAAACAGCACCAGATGGAAGTAAAGATGAAAATGTCTTTGATATTATGCAAGGTGTGAGTATAAATATATTTGTAAAGAAAAAACAAAAGAGTAAAAAACTAGCAGATGTTTATCACTATGATTTATATGGGAAAAGAGATTTTAAATATAACTTTTTAGATGATAATAGTTTAAAAACTGTAAAGTGGGAAAAGTTGGATTATAGTGAGCCAAACTACTTTTTTGTTAAAAAAGATTTCTCTGAACAAAGTGAATATGATAAGTATTTTAAAGTTAATGAACTTTTTTTAGTTCAAGGAAGTGGGATTGAAACAGGTAGAGATAAATTATTTATTGATGATGAAATAATTTTATTAAAAGAAAAAATTGAAAAATTATATATTAATGAAATTGATAAAAAATTTATTGATGAGTATAATTTAGTTTCAAATGATAATTTTAGATTATTTGATAATATTAAAAAAACAACTTTTAGAGAAGATAATATTTGTCCTGTGTCTTATCGTATTTTTGATAATAAATATATTTATTATGATAATACTCTTTTAAGAAGAGGTTTTATAAAAGTAATGAAACATTTGAAAGAATATAAAAATATTGCTTTGATAACTACACGAATATTAAGTATGCCTTCATATCAACACAGTTTTATTACAAATACTATTACAGAAAGATGCTATATTTCAAATAAAGGGAAAGAGAATAATTATATATTTCCTTTATATTTATACCCAGATGAAAACTCTTTAACAAATGAAAGAACACCAAATCTAAATCTTGAAATAGTAAAAGAGATTGAAGAAAAATTAGCACTTAAATTTTTAAATGAGAAAATTGAAGATTCTACAACTTTTGCACCAATAGATATTTTAGATTATATCTATGCTGTTTTACATAGTCCTAGTTATAGAGAAAAGTACAAAGAGTTTTTAAAAATAGATTTCCCAAGAGTTCCATATCCAAAGCCTGAAACTTTTTGGCAACTGGTTAGTTTGGGAGGAAAATTAAGAAGCTTACATCTACTAGAAGATACAAGTTTAGATGAGCGAATTATAGATATAAAAGGTGAGGGCGAACTACTTATCAAAAATAGTCTAAACAAAAAAGATTTTAGTATAGAAGATGAAAAAGTAGAGCTTAGATTAAATGATGAGGTGAGTATTGTAAATATTCCTTTGGTTGCGTGGGAGTTTTATATTGGTGGTTATCAACCTGCTCAAAAGTGGCTAAAAGATAGAGTTGGAAGAGTTTTAAACAGAGCCGATATGAAGCACTACAACCGTATCATAAATGCACTTTGTAAAACAGATTTGATAATGAAAAAAATAGATGAGGTTCTTTAAATAATCTTTTCTTGTCCCAGTCTATATATAGCAAAATCATATTTTATAGGGTCGTTTGCATCAAACTCTTTTAGTTTTTGCGATATTTCTAAAGCAGATTTTAGATTGTAAGTTCTGTTTTCTAAAAGTCCTAGCTTTTGTGAAACTTTAAATGTGTGAGTATCAAGTGGTAAGATTAAATCTTTTTTATCTATTTTTTTCCAAAGTCCTAAATCAAGAGTGTCAAATCTTACCATCCATCGCAAAAACATATTCCATCTTTTATATGGTGCATTTGAATCTTTTATTTTCCCATTTTTATCTCTTTTTAGTGGATTGCCAACTAAAAAATCAAAGCCTTGCGAAGAGTAGTTTGCTTTTTCTTTTATTTTTTGTATAACAAAATCTATACCTTCTAAAACACTATTTTCATTTTTATAGCCTTCAAAAAAAAGTTCTTCAAGGCTATGTTCTTTTTTTAATATTCTAAAAGTTTTAAAAACTGCCAAAACATCAGAGCTATTTTGAAATCTATAGTAGTGATTCTTTAATTTTTCTTCAATTTGTTTTTCACTTTTTTCTAGAAGTGAAAAATCTAAACTATCCAAAAACTTAACTATTTGTTTAGCATTTCCATAAGCAAACAAAGCACAAATAAGTATTGCATACTCATATTTTTGTTTTTTTGCAATCATCAAAGGGTCTGGCTTTTCATAACTTAACTCAAAACAATTGTTTCTACTATTTGCTTCAATATCTAATAATTCTTTTAACTCTTTATCTTTTTTTGTCATTTTTTGCTCAAATAATTTTTGGGTATAATAGCCAAAAATTTATTAGGAATGAAGTTGCAAAATATATTAATAACTGGATGTTCAAGTGGAATAGGACTTGAAACGGCACTATTTTTACAAAAAAATGGTATAAAAGTATATGCAAGTGCAAGAGAGCAAAAAGATGTAAAAATGCTAGAAGATTTGGGATTAAAAGCTTTTAAAATTGATGTTAGAAACAAAGATGAGATAAGTTTTGCATTAAATTGTATTTTAAAAGAGGATAAAAAATTAGATTGTGTTTTTAACAATGCTGGTTTTGCAGTTCCAGGTGCTGTTGAAGATATAAATACAGATATTTTAAAAGAGCTATTTGATACAAACTTTTTTGGGCTTCACGAAGTTACAACTCAAGCTATGAGAGTTTTTAGAGGTCAAGGATATGGAAAAATAATTCAGCATAGCTCTGTTTTGGGAATCATATCTTTAAGGTTTCGTGGAGCATATAATGCTAGTAAATATGCTATTGAAGGACTTTGTGATACTTTAAGACTTGAAACTTTAGGTAGTGATATTTTTATAAGTACTATAAACACAGGTCCTGTTACTTCAAAGTTTAGAGAAAATTCTTTAAAAAATTTTAAAAAATATATAAATATAGAAAATAGTTTTTGGAAAAGTTCTTATGAAAAAGAGCTAAAAGCAAGACTTGAAAGTAGTGATGATAAAGGAGTATTTACTCTTCCTCCAAGTAGTGTTGCAAAAGTTGTTTTAGAAATAATAAAAAGTAAAAAACCAAAACCTAGATATTATGTGACAAAGGCTACATATATTTTAGGTTTTGCAAAAAGAGTTTTAAGTCAAAAATGGCTTGATAAATTACTTCAAAAAGTATAAGAAAAATCATTTTAGTTTAAATTTGTTATAATCTTTTTTATGAGAATAGATAAATTTTTAAACGCTGTAAATATAACAAAAAGAAGAGCAGTTGCTGAAGATATGTTGGAACACAAAGTTGTGTTTTTAAACGATGTTTCAGTAAAAAAAGCAAAAGAGGTAAAAGTTGGAGATATTATTGAGATAAAATATCTTGAAAAAAGTGAGAAATTTAAAATTCTTCAAATTCCAACTACAAAATCAACTCCAAAATCAAAAATTGATGAGTATGTACAAAGGTTAAATTAGATGTTTTTAGAGACAAAAGCAAAGTTTGATGAAATTTTTCAAGATAAGTTATCTCACGATGAGATGAGAGAATATTTCTTAGCTCTATATGAAAGAGGCGAAACTGCAAGCGAATTAGCAGGAGCTGCTAGTTCTATGAGAGATTTTGTTATACCTCTTCCTATAAGTGAAAGTTTAAGAGAAAAAGCTATTGATATAGTTGGAACTGGTGGAGATAAAAGCTATAGTTTTAATATATCAAGTACGGTTTCAATTTTACTTGCAAGTGCTGGTTGTTTTGTTGCAAAGCATGGAAATAGAAGTGTTACAAGCAAAAGTGGAAGTGCTGATATGCTAGAAGCTCTTGGAATAAATCTAAATTTAAGTCTAGAAGATACAGCAAAGATGCTTGAAGTTACTGGTTTTGGATTTATGTTTGCTGCAAATCATCATCCTGCAATGAAATATATCACACCTGTAAGAAAAACTATAGACCATAGAACTATTATGAATATTCTTGGACCACTTTGTAATCCAGCTGGTGTTTCTAAGCAAGTTATTGGAGTATTTAGCAAGGATTTTATAAATAAAATTGCAACTGCTTTGGATATGCTTGATTGTAAAAGAGCTATGGTATTATCATCTGCTGATGGTATGGATGAAGTTTCAATCTCTAGTATTACTTATGCAACACTTTTAGAAAATGGAAAACAGAGTGATTTGGAGATAAATCCAGAAAATTATGGTTTAAAATTAGCTTCAAAAAGTGATATAGTAGGTGCTGGTCCAGAAATTAATGCACAAATTACAAGAGATATTTTAACTGGAAAAGAAAAGGGTGCAAAGCTAGATATTGTTTTGATAAATTCAGCTGTTGCATTACTTGTAGATGGGAAAGCAAGAGATATAAAAGAGGGTGTTGAAATAGCAAGAGATGCTATAAATGGAGGAAAAGCAAAAAGAAAACTAGAAGAAATTATCAAATTTTCTCAAAAGTATTCTTGCTAATGAAAAGAGAGTTTTTGCTTGATTTAAGCAATATTTCAATTTTTGTTGATGAGCTTAAAAAGATATTAAAAAATAGAGATTGTATTGTAATTTTAAGGGGAGATCTAGCAAGTGGTAAAACAACACTTGTTAAACATTTTGTAGAGTCTTTAGGAATTGAGGATGTTGTAAATTCTCCAACTTTTTCTTTGCAAGTTTTATATGGTGAAGATATTTTTCACTATGATTTATATAATAAAACTTTAGAAGAGTTTATCTCTTTGGGTATGTTAGAAGAGTTTGAAAAAAGTGGTTTGCATTTTGTTGAGTGGGGTGATAGTAAGCTAGAAAATATCTTAAATGACTATGGTTTTGATGTGGTTGTTGTAAATATTTTAAAAAATGATGATAAAAGGTTGTATAAAATAGATGAATAATTTAAGAATTGTTGATATCAAAAAGAGTATTAAAAAAACTGAAATATTACATGGAATTTCACTTGAAATAAATTCAGGAGAGATAGTTGGTCTTTTAGGACCAAATGGAGCTGGGAAAACTACAACTTTTTACACAGTTTGTGGACTTGTAAAACCAACTAGTGGTAAAGTTTTTTTTGATGATGAAGATATTACAGCAATTCCACTTCATAAAAGAGCTTTAAAAGGAATAGGGTACTTGCCTCAGGAATCATCTATTTTTAAAGATTTAAGTGTAGAAGAGAACCTTCTTTTAGCAGCTGAAATTGTAATAAAAGATAAAGAAGAACAAAATAGACGAGTTGAAGAGCTTTTAGAACTTTTGGATATTGAACCTATTCGTCAAAGAAAAGGAATCTCACTTTCTGGTGGTGAGAGAAGAAGAACTGAAATTGCAAGAGCTTTAGTTTCAAAACCAAAATTTTTACTTCTTGATGAGCCTTTTGCAGGAGTTGATCCAATTGCTGTAAAAGATATTCAAGATTTGATAAATGAGCTTACAAAGATAGGAATAGGGGTTTTAATAACTGACCATAATGTAAGAGAGACTTTGCAAATTTGTCATAGAGCTTATGTTATGAAAAGTGGAAGTTTACTTGCTAGTGGAACATCTGAAGAGATTAAAAATGATATAAATGTTAAAGAGCACTATTTAGGAGAAGATTTTAATTTTTAATAAAATCTTCTTAGATTAATAACTATTTTTAACAATTAAAAAACATACCCAACTTGAAACATAGCTCTACTATTATAATTATCTTGAGAAGTTACTTCATTTCCTATATTGTAAGCTAAATAACTATTTGCAAAGAAATTTTTGTAAGAAACTTTATATCCAAGTCCTATATCTTGAAGTGTTCTTGATTTTTCTTGTGTAATATTTTTACTCATATAAACACGACCTATATCATAAAATATAGATATTTTATTATCAATTCCTGCAATTATTGGCAATGTGTATATAAATTCTGTGTTATAGATATATCCATTTTCAGCACTCTCTTCACCATCTTGATAAAATTTAACTCCATTTATTCCACCAAGACTTAAATCTTGACTTCCATCTAGGTTTTTATTTCCAAGTGCATATTGCATTTGTAAAGTATTACTCCATTTTAAACTATTAAAGATATCTATATCTTTACCTAATTCAAGATTTATTTTTGAAAATTGTCCTTGAGTATTTGCTCCATTTTTATCATCTTCTTTGTCCTTTCTATCATTAAAACTTAGTCTTCCAAATGTAATTGAAACTCCTGCTCTTGTTTGAGAGTTTTTATTAAAAACAAGTGAGTCTTTTGTGTAATCAAGCCCAGTTGTTGCTACATATGAATCTTTTTTAACTTTTGAATCAACAGATTGAATTTCATCTTTCATTTTATTATATGAAACTTCTACATATGAATCTAAATTTTCAACTCTTGTTTTTAAAATAGGATAAGTAACTCTTGCTGTTAAACTATCAGATTTTCCAACAGCATCAAGCTCTTTATATGAACTTCCTAGTTCATAAGTAGTTTTTGAGTAACTAATTTCTCCTCTTGTTCCATTTGCATGAATTGGAAAATCATAAGCTAGCTTTCCACTTAAAAGTCCCTCTTTTTGGGATGTAAATCCAAAAGCAGATATCTTATCTCCAATATTAAAAGGAGAGTTTATATCAACTGCTGTCATAATTCTATGTTTCCCTGTATATTGTGAACCATAGTTATCACCTATTAAATATCCATTTACTCTATTTGTAGCTTCCGTTCCAATTAAAAAATCACTAGTTCCTACTTCTTTTCCAGGTCTTACATCTGCTTTTGTAACAACAGCTCCAGGAGTATCATTTATAATTAACATTGCTCGCTCTAGTGTATTTGTTGAAACAATATCTTTGTCTTTTATATCATCAATATTTGATTGAAGAATTGAGTCTTTAACTAGTGATTTATTTTCTAATTTGAACTCTCCATAATTTCCCTCAATAACATTAATTTTAAGTACTCCATTTTGAGTATAGATATTTTGTTCAGGAATGTAAGCCCTTGCTACAAAGTAACCTTTTTGTCTATATGTTTTTGTAATAAGAGTAGTTATTTCTTGAATTTGATTAAAACTTAAATCTTGTTTTTCATAAGGAGCTACTATTTGTTTTAATTCTTCATTACTCATATGAGTTGCCCCGCTTATAAAAAATCTTTCAATTTTTACTTTTTTATCATCTTCAAACTCTTTTGGAGTTGTTATTTGTTCTTGTTGTATTTTTGGTATTTGCTTTTGTTCACGCTCTATTTTAGGAGGAGTTACCTCTTTTAAAACATCAGAAATTTTTGGTGGTATTGGATTTGCATAAATTGTGCTTGCTAGCAAACTTGATAATAATATACTATTTTTGATTTTCATTATTTTTCCTCTTGTGTATTTGCATTTGCTAAATAAAACTCTTGTTCAACTCCAATTGGAAGATTAACTCCACCATCAATAAGCTGTATAATTGAGCTATTTGATAAAGGAACTACTACTTCATCACCGCTTCCACCACTTTGAATTTGCATTTGTCTAGCTTCGCTTAAACTTACTCTTTTTGTGTCTTGTCCTTCAATTGGTCTTGAAACTAACATTTTATTTTCTCCTTGAGAAAAAGAGATATCTGTATTTCTTCCACTATTATTTGGAGTAGTACTCGTTTCTATATTAGGTAAATTTACAGTTGTAGCTGTTTGATTTGTTATTGAATCAACTATTTTTTTAACTTCTGGCTTTGGAACAACTGGATCTGGCTTTGGAACAACTGGATCTGGTGTAGCTTCTTTAGTTCCTATTACCCATATTTTTGTATAACTATTTCCACTTTTTTGCCATGCTAAAAATGGATTGCCTTTATCTATTGTAGAATCTCCTTGTATATTCCATCCTGCACCAGTAAAGGTTGCTAGACTTTGTAGCTCTGCTGATGTTTTACCACTTACACCTTCAGCATCTGAAATATTACTTATAGCATTGGTTTGTTTTGTAGTCTCTGTATCAAAAAATGAGTTAATAATCTCTGTACCTTGTGCTACATAACCAATTAAGCCGGCATTAGAAGAACCAATAGGAACTTCTCCTGTAGCATAAGAGTTTTCTATTTTTCCATCCGATAATCTTCCTACAAGTCCACCAATATTTGAAGTTCCATCAATGTTTCCAGTTGCATAAGAGTTTTCTATAGTTGAGTTTACACTTTGACCAACTAATCCACCGACATTATAACCGCCGATAATATCACCCGTTGCATAACTTTCTCTTATCGCACTGTAAACTAATTGACCTACAAGTCCACCTATACTTTCACCAGTACCACTTACATCAGCACTTGAGTGACTTTTTAGCAGGGTTACAGGAGATTCAGTCATGTAACCAACCAATCCACCAACACTAGATACACCAACAACCTTTCCACTAGAGCTTACATTTTCTATATGAGTGTTTATCGCAGTTCCTACTAATGCACCAACATTACGCTTACCTGTTATATCTACATTGGTAAGATTAATATTAGCTATTTTAGCAACATTTTCAGTTTGTCTAAATAACCCTATATTATTTATTGAACTATTATTTATATGTAAATTTGAAATAGTATGACCTAAACCATCAAACATACCTGTGAAATGAAATATTGGAGTCCAGTTGTTAGTTGCTGAAACTGTAGATAAATCTATATCAGCACCTAAAACACTATTTCCACTCAGTGAAATATTTTGCATAGAAGCAGCATCAGTTACTACTTTCCAAATAGTTTCTCCTGCACTGCCTTTTTTTGTAAAGAAATTATTCCCTGCACTTAGATTTACTTTTGCCTTGACATAATAATCTCCACTATCTCCATAATGAAGTGCTAGTTGTCCAGCAGTTGCACTGATTGAACTATTGATAAAAATATCATTTTGTGCATTTAAAGTTAGCTTTGTAGCTGCATTCCAAGAGATAGTATCATTTACAAATATATCTCCATTTCCATCTGTTGCACCGTTTACACTTTGAATCTCTATACTAGCATCTTCTAAGTTTGAAGATAGAGTTGCCCCTGTGATATCTCCACCACTTGCTGCTATAGTAAAATCTTTTGGGTCAATAAGCCATTTATCCGCTTTTACTTTAAAACTATCGTCTATTTTTACTTTATCTCCACTAGTTTCCACAAACCCATCAGTAGCATTTATAGTCCCTGCAACATTTGCAGTTCCACCATGAGCAAAAAGCTCTACATGACCAGTTATTCCAGCCAAGCTATTTGCTTCTATAACTCCTGTATTATTAACTACACCTTTTAGAAGCTCATTTACAGCATTTGTTGTAAGATATACTTCTCCACCATTTGCAATAATAGTTCCTGAGTTTTTTACAAGAGCATCTAGTACCCCTTTATTTACTATTAGATTTACAAGTGAGTTTCCATTTAAGTTTACTGTATATTCATCTGCACCTGCTAAATGAATTTTTCCTCTTATGGCTTTTATAGTTCCTTCATTTTTTACTTCATTTGCAGCAAGGATTACAGAACCATTATTTACTACATCTATAGTTCCTAGGTTTATTACTGATTCTTTTGAGTTACCTGTAAACTTATTGTTTACTGCTTGAAAATCTGCATCACTTATATCTTTTGTAGTTGCTAGAAGCCCACTTGTATTTATACTTGCACCCTTACCAAATAAAACACCATTTGAGTTTATAATCCAAACTTGTCCATTTGCATTTAAAGCACCATTAATAATAGACTTTTCATTTCCTACTACTCTATTTAGTGTAATTGAAGAAGAGTTTGGTTGTTTGAAGTTTACTGTTTCATCACTTGCTATATTAAATTTATTCCAGTTTATAGAGGCTTTTTGAGTAGATTGAGTTATATCGGTTACTTTTCCATTTTGAGATATATTTGCACTTCCACTTGTTACAGTTCCACCACTTGGGGCTGCAAAAGTAAGAGTTGTACTTGCTAGAAAAGATGATACTACTAGGCTTATCTTTCCACCTTTTAAGATACGGAAGCTGTTTTTATAGCTAGGTATATGGTTCATTTTTTATCCTTAATAATATTGATAGCATTACTTTATTAAAAAATTATCTTAAATCTGTCGGATTTTATAGTTGTTTTTTATGTTAAAATCTTGTTATTCTAAATTAAGGCAAATCTTGAAATATCTTATATCTATATTTTTATTTATTAATTTTTTATATGCAAACTCTTCAACACTTGTATTAGAAGATGAATTTAGCTTTAATGAGAACTTTGAAATATCTTATTTGAAAGATTCAAGTAATGAATTAAATATCCAAGAAATAGCTAATTCAAATGATTTTCAAAAACATTCAAATAAGTTCTCTTTAGGTTATTTAAAAGATACTATTTGGATAAAAGTTGATTTAAAAAATAAAAGTTCTAAAGAAGATTTTATTTTATCACTAAATGAACACTTTTATGAAAAAGCAAATATGCACTATTTTGATAAATCTGAAAATTTGTGGAAAACATTAAAAAATGGTGTTTTTACACCAATAAAAGAAAGAAATATTGAAACTTCAAAACTAGCTTTTAATTTTAAAATCCAACAAAATAGCTCACAAACAATATTTGTAGAATTAAAAGCCAAGTATCCATATTTTGGAAATATTGCTGTTTATTCAAAAGATTATTTTTTTGCAAGTAGGATTTTAAATATTGACTCTTTTTTCATATTACAATTTGGTATTTTATTAATTATTATTATATTTAATCTATTTTTATGGATTAGTTTAAAAGAAAAAGTATATATTTATTATGTTGGATATGCTTTTTTTGCACTCGTTTATTTAATAAATATTAGTGGACTTTTAATATATTTTGATTTACAACATTATATGTATAAACTGCACTTTTCAGCATCTTTATGTATTATATTTTTATCTTTGTTTTCTATTGAATATTTTGAAGCAAAAAGATATTTTAAAGCAAGTGTTTTTGTTATTAAAATATTAATATTACTTCTTTTTGTGTTTGCTTTTATGATGGTAGCAATTTCATATAGCCCTTGGAATAACTATATTAATCACATAATAACACTAATACTAATTACTTTAATAATCTCATCAATAAAAATTTATAAAAAAGGTCAATATTTTTTAAAGTATTATATTTTTGCAATATCTATTTATTTTACCTCTGTAATTATTTTTATTTTGTTTTTAATGGGAATTATAGAATATAACTATTTTAATAGATATGCATATATATATTGCTTATCTCTTGAAATAATAGTTTTTGCATTAATACTTTCTAATCGTTATAATATTATAAAAAATGAGCAAATAAAAACTCAAAATGAGTTAATTTCTTTGCAAATAAATCAAAATAAACTACTAGAAAATGAAGTTAAAAAAAAGACTTTAGAATTAACAAAATTAGTAAAAGAGAGAGAGCTTTTAGTAAAAGAGGTATTTCATCGTGTTAAAAATAATTTCCATGTTATAACTGCTTTTTTATGGTTTGAAAGTAAAAAAGAGGGTAATAAACATAGATTTACAGAACTAATAAATAGAATAAAATCTATGTCTTTAATTCATGAATATCTTTGTAACTCAAAAGATTTAATAGATATTAATTTAAAAGAGTATATAGATGAGCTTGTAAAAACTATTATACAAACATATAGTATTCCAACTTTAAAAATTAATACTAATATTGAAAATATTAATCTTGAGTTTGAAAATATAATGTCTTTGGGAGTTATTGTAAATGAGATAATAAGCAATAGTATAAAACATCACCCAAAAGAAAAAGCTATTATTTTAGATATTAATTGCTATAAAAAGAGTGATAGTGTAATTTTAATTATCGTTGATAACGGACTTGGATTTGATGAAAATATTCAAAAAACTGGATTAGGACTTGAGCTTATAAAAGATTTTATAAATAAACTTCCAAATGCAAAATACTCTTTTTATAAAGAAAATGGAACAGTATTTGAACTATCATTTAAGGATATAAATAATGAAAATTAAAGATTACTCCATTTTAATTGTAGAAGATGAGTTTATAGCTTCTGAGTATCTATATCAAATACTTGATTCATTTGGTATAGAAACTATTTTCAAAGCAAAAAACTCAAATGAAGCACTTGAAGTTGTAAAAAATAATCATATAGATTTAGTTTTTATGGATATAAATATTCAAGGTGGAATAGATGGAATAAAATGTTCTTTTTTATTAAATCAAGAGTATTTTATACCAGTAATATTTGCAACAGCATATGCAGATACGGCAACGATAGATGAAGCAAAAGATGAAAATATTTTTGGGTATTTAATAAAACCTTTTCAAATATCAGATGTAAAAGCTACTTTAAGCGTTGCAATTTCAAATATAAATCGTATTAGAAAACTTCAAGAACCAAAAAAAGATGAAGAAATAGATATAAAAGAGATTGACTTGAGTGAAAACTATACTTACTGCTTTGATTCAAAAACTCTTATTTTTAAAAACTCTGTTGTAGCTCTTACAAAAAAAGAGTTAGAAGTTTTTCATATTTTGTGTAAAAATATTAACAAAAACATCTCTTATGAGTATTTAAAAGATCTTGTATGGATTAACAAAAATATTTCTGATTCAACAGTACGTGATGTTGTTTCAAGGCTTAAAAAGAAGTTAGATGATATTAATATAGAAAATATATCTAATTTTGGTTATATATTAAAAAACTAGGATTTTATACCTACTAAAAATAAAATATACGAAAAAATGACAAAAATCAAAATTTGATTAGTTGTTTCACTATTGCTACTTATTAAATATTTTTAAAGCTCTTTCTAAATCCTCTTTTGTATCTATTCCAAAAGATTTTGAATTTACTTTTACCATAGCAATTTTAAACCCATTATCAATAGCTCTTAACTGTTCTAGTTTTTCTATATTTTCAAGTTTTGAAGAGTTTAAACTACAAAATTTATTTAGAGATTTTTTTGTAAATCCATATATTCCTAAATGTGCAAAATAAGTAGAATTTTCATCACCATCTCTATGATATGGAATTTTTGCTCTTGAAAAATATATTGCTTCTTCAAGATAATTTATTACAACTTTTACTAAATTTGGATCATCTGCATTTTGACTATTTATCTCTTTGTAGCAAGAAGTAATTAAAGTATTTTGACAATCTTTTACCTCTTTTACTCTATTTATTACAGCTTTTACAACATCAATTTCAATAAAAGGTTCATCTGCTTGAACATTTACAATAATTTCATCATCACTTAGGTTTAGATTATTTACAGCTTCATTTATTCTATCTGTTCCACTGTTATGGTCAATACTTGTCATAACTGCTTCAAAGCCATGCTCTTTTGCTAAATCATAAACTTCTTTTGTATCTGTTGCAATTACTACTTTATCCAAAGAACTAACCTGTTTAGCAGTTCTTATAACCATAGGAAGTCCAAAAATATCTACTAAAATTTTATTTGCAAATCTACTTGAATTTAATCTTGCTGGAATTATTATCATAACAGTTTCTCTTTTATTAATTTTTTATTTATTATATAGTTTTATATCTTTAAAAATTTATATAATTGCTTTTAAACTTTTTGTATTAAATAGTCTTAGTGAATCACTTTTTAGGTTTTTTAGCTCATTTGAACAGCCATTTTTTGAAAATATAACAATAATATCAGCAGATATATCTTCACTTTTTAAATCTTCTAAAAATTTATTAAATTCACTTTTTTTTACTTTATTGTCACTATATTTACAAAATCCTGCAACTATTTTTCCTGAAGTTGTTTTTGCTACTATTGGAATTTGGATTTTTTCACTCCAGTATTGTCCATGTTGTTTTATAGGGTCTTCAATAAAGCTATTTTTTACAAAACTTAAAGCTAACTCTTCAAATATAAAATCACTAAAATCAGACTCTCTTCCTTGAAACTTTGTTTTAAACTCTTCATAGTTTCCATCTTTAATACCTTTATAAATTGGAGATACAAACGCAAACCAAAATCTAAGAAATGGATTTATAAAAATTAATTTTTTTATAGCTTTTGAATCGCCCCTTTTACCTAATAAAAAATGTTCAGAAGAGTCAATATCTATAATAGCTTTTTCATAAAGTGAATCAACACATTTCATACCCTCTTCAAAACTAACATGAGCTCTTTTGAAAGCATTTGTTGTTTTTCTATCTCCTAGTGCAATTCCTGAAAGAATTGCATGCTCTACATGATAACCACCTGTTAGGTGATTTACTTCATTTCTTAAGTAGTTATAGTTGTTTAATATATTTTTTTCAATAAGTTCTAAAATAGGCTTAGTTGTATCAATTTTTATATCAAGTCCACCAAATACAGTGAAATATTGTATTGCAACTTGCATATTTTCTATATTATTTGTTGTACAAAAATCTTTAAAGAGTTCTTTGAATGATTTATCTAATATAATCATAGTTATTTGTATTCCTTTTTTTAAAAATCAATTCTACAATAACAAATATCATATATGGATAAACCATAAATTTCTTTGACATTAAAACTATTTTTTGTTATTATTTCGGCTAATAAATTATTTATAAAGAGTAAAAAATGGAAAACAATATAAAAAATATAAGAAAAAGTAGTAATACTAAAATAATTATAGTAAGTGATGATAAAACAATTTTAGAAAAAGATATTAAAGATCTCTATTCAGATTTTGAAGAGTTAAAAATTATATCAAGTAGTGATAGTATTAATTATAAAAATATATCATTTAATGATTTACTTGTTTTAGATATGGATATGCCTAAAGAGAATTTTGACAAAATAGCTGCAAAGGCAAATAGTTTGCTTGCATTAACTCCAAAAATTGTTATTTCATCGAAAAGTGATGATGAAAATATCTCTAAAGCTGTAAATTTACAAGCTTATTCATTTTTATTAAAACCTTTTAATCCAATGAACTTAAAACTTGCGATTATTATGTGTATAAATCAGACAAAAAGATCAGATAAAGTTGAACTTGGTAATGGAGTTTATTTTGATGAATATAGAGATCAATTCTTTAAAAAAGGTGGAGTTTTAATCGATTTTACTAGACTTGAAAAAGGATTTTTAAAACTTTTAATTGAGAGAAGAGATGAAATTACTGATTATGATACTATAAAAGAATTGGTATGGAAAGGTAAAGATATGTCTATTTATACTATGAGAAATATTGTAAATAAGATTAGACAAAAAACATATTATGAAATAGTTAAAAATCACTCTAGCAGGGGTTATACTATAGATATTTTAAGAAAATAAAAGGATTCTTATTGCAAGAAATTATTGTTTCAAAAGAGGAGTTAATAGAGCTATTTGAAAAAGAGAAAATCATAGATACTGGCAAAGGTTGGTATATGGATGATAGTTTTATTGATATAATAGCTCTACATGAAATTGAACCAAAATTTCTGCAAGACCTTGCAAATGCAAAACTCTATAAAATAATAAAAAAGAAAAATAACTAAAATCTCTTTTTTATTAATTAAAATCTATTTATAAAGAAAAAAATAACTTATTTTTGAATATAATTTACATCTTATTAAACATAAAGGATGTATAAATGAAAAGGGTAGTTTTATTTATAATATTTGCTCAATTTTTATTTGCAAATGGAGTAGGTATTTCTGTAAATGGTGGTAAATATGGCTCAATTGATACATTTAGATTAGGAGTGTCAAAAGCTTTTGATGAACCAATATATAGTGGAGATATTGTAGCCTTAAATGGTTTTCATGAAGTTGGTTTTTCATATTTTAGCAGTGAACACAACAATATAAAAGCAATATCGTATTCTCCTGTTTTTACTTTAGATTTTGTAAGTTTTGATATTGCTTCATTTAAACCATATTTAGAAGGAGCAATTGGAGTTGCTTATTTGTCTGATACGAAAATAGATAATAAAGATTTATCTACTAGATTTCAATTTGAAGATAGGATAGGAATAGGTTTAAAAAATAGGAATTTAAATTTTTATTTAAGATTTATGCACTATTCAAATGCTGGAATTAAAGAGCCAAATGATGGCTTAAATAGTACAATGGTTGGTTTTTCTTATAGATTCTAAAAAAAAGATAACAGCCTTAAAATTAGGCAGTTATCTTTTTGCTTTTTATTGCAAAAATAGTTAAACAAATTAATAATATTGCACCTGATTGTAATATTCCCATTGTTAGCCAATTTCCAGCTATAAATCCAATTTGAGGATCTGGCTCTCTATAAAACTCTGCAATTATTCTTGCAATTGTATAAAAAATACCGTACATTAAAGCTAATTGTCCATCGAATTTTTTTCTATTTCTAAAGTAAACAAGTATTAAAAATACTACAATTCCCTCTAAAAACGCCTCGTATAGTTGAGAAGGGTGTCTTAAAATTCCATCAACATAAATTCCCCAGCTAACATCTGTAACTCTTCCTACAAGCTCTTGATTAAAGAAGTTTCCAATTCTTCCAAAAACATAAGCCGCACTAACACCTAAAACTGCAATATCAGTTATAAACCAAAAATTAATATTTTTTCTTTTGCAAAATAGAATTGAAGCAATAATAAATCCAATAAAAGCTCCATGATAACTCATTCCAGCTATTCCAACATAAGTTCCATTTACATAAGGATTAAAGATTTGCCAAGGATTTGTTAAATAGTAAGTTGTATTTGAATCATAAAAAAGAATATATCCTAGCCTTGCTCCTAAAATAACTCCAATTTCAGCCCACCAGATATATGAGTCAAAAATATCTTGATTTATATTGATATTGTCATATTTGATAAACCATTTTGCAATAAAAATAGCACTTAAAAGTGCCAATGCGTACATAATTCCATACCAATGAACTGCAATATCACCAATACTAAAAGCTACTGGATTAAAATGAGAGTATATATTTTGCCAAAATTCCATTTTTTAATCCTCTAAAGCTTCAGCTATTAATTCTATAGGGTTTTTAAATACAACATCAACATCAGCTAGATAAAGAGAATTTGTTATTTGCATTCTACAAGCACTACATTCAGCACTTACAATTTGAGCTTTGCTATCTCTTATCATAGCAGCTTTTGGAGCTCCAGCAGCTTTTGAAAACTCATATTTTTCTGTTTGCATAGTAACACCACCAAAACCACAACATCTATTTGAATCACTCATCTCTTTTAAAACATAGTTTTGTTTTAGAAGTTCTCTTGGCTCTTTCCAAACATTTTGCATCTTTTTTGCATGGCAAGGGTCATGATAAGTTACCATTTGATCAAATTTTTTACCGCTTTTTGCTAATAATTCTTTTAATTTTGTGTTGTTTTCAAGCCATTTTGTTGCTAAAAATATCTTATTTGATAGTTTAACAGCTCTTTCTTTCCATTCTGGTTGGTCATGTAAGTAGTGCTCCCAGTCTTTATTTATCATTGCACTACAAGTAGCTTCTGGAATAATAACAGCATCAACGCTATCTATCCAAGATTCAAAATACTCAATATTTTTTTTAGTTAGATAATCA
This sequence comes from Arcobacter thermotolerans, assembly GCF_983172305.1. Classification (NCBI taxonomy): domain Bacteria; kingdom Pseudomonadati; phylum Campylobacterota; class Epsilonproteobacteria; order Campylobacterales; family Arcobacteraceae; genus Arcobacter; species Arcobacter thermotolerans. The sequence goes on along the minus strand of NZ_CFAFZJ010000011.1, from coordinate 19,727 downwards.
ACTGTATCAAAAGCTCCTGTAAAATAGGCAGGTGCCCCACAACATAACTGTTTTTTTGGAATAAAAATATCAAGCTCTAATTTTTTTAATATTTTTACTAAACTATCTCCTGTATTTGTGTATGTGTAGTTACTCATACATCCAATAAATATAGCAACTCTATTTTTCTTAATATCATCAATATTTTTTGAAAACTTCATATTTTCAGGATATTTGTTTAAAAAACTAATACTATCTGCATATGGTAAAGCACGATTCTTTTTAACTATTGGAAGAGAAAATCTAGGAGTTGCACTCTGTTTTTCTTCATTTATCTTGATTCCACATGTTTGAAACATATATCCTAGTTTTGACATAAAGTCCATAATTTTTCTATGTCTTAAAAGGAAGAAAAATAGTCTTTTATACCAAGCTATTCCAAACTTTTTCGCAATATCACTTCTAACTTGCTCAATAATCATATCTGTTGGTAAATCATTTGGACAGACTTCAACACAGTTTGTACATAAAAAACATGATTCAAATATATTTTTTGCATTCTCATCAAGTTCTAATTCATCTCTTTTGTAAGCGCCTAAAAGGTCTATAAATCCTCTAGGACTTGTAGCTTCATCTTGATTTATATTAAATATTGTACAAACAGGTTTGCACTTTCCACACTTCACACAATCGTCAGAAATCTTTGTATAATCAAATTTATTCATTTTAAAAAAGCCTTAAAAATTTTATAATAAAGGCTTAATATACTTAAAAATTGGTTAAAAGTTGTTAAATAGGCAATATATAAGCTCTTAAATTAAAAAACGATACTATTTATGAATTTATATGAAAGGTTTTATATGTACTTGTTTGGATTTGGTTCGTTAGTAAATATAAAAAGTGCTCAAAATTCATTTAAAAATAGAGAGCTTAAAAAAGAAGATTTAATTCCAGTAAAAATAAGAGGATATAAAAGAGTTTGGAACTCTATAGAGTCTATTTGTTTTGAAAAAGAGATTGTAAATGGTATCTTTTTAAATATACAAAAAGATGAAAATTCTTATATTTTTGGGGTTATGATAAAAATAAGTGAAGAAGAGTTTGAAGTTTTGAAATTAAGAGAGAAAAATTATAGTTGTGTAACTATAAAAAAAGAGTCCGTTATAAATCAAAAATTAGATGATGACCTAATTGCTTTTATGACAACAAAAGAAGATAAAATAGCAAAAATTGGACAAGAAAACTGTTTTATTCCTTCACGATATATCGAAATTGTAAAAGAGGGAGTTGAAAATTTCTCAAAAGAGTTTCAAGATAACTTTGAAGATATATTTTCTAATTTTCCATTTGAAATAAAAGAGGGTATTTATACTTTTAGTGATCCAATTCAAAATCAAGCTGCAAAAAATAGCGAGAGATTATAATGAATAAAAATATAAATTGTTTTATTGTCACATCAAAATTATCACAAAACAGAAGAGAAAAAAAAGAAGATAGTTCAATTTCTAAAGAAAAAAATAGTTTAAATATAACATATTGTGAAAATGACTCTTTGGATAAATTTGAAGAAGATATAAATAGTTTGATTGGAAAAAATAGAACTTTTTCCTATTTTGTAAATAAAAGATTTATTCCTTTAGCTATCTCATTTATCTCAGTATTTATAATTTTAATTGCATTTTTAACAATCTCAATTTATGAAGATTTTTTAAAAAAAATAGTTCTTGAAACCCCAAGTAGTTTTGAATTAAAAGATTATATATCTTTAGGATTTGTGATTTTTTTATTTTTATCTCTTCTATTTATGCCAAAAATTTTAGATTCAGAAGGAAATGAACTAAAAAACTTGATTAATTCATGGTTTAATAAAGATATTAGAAAAGCAAAGCGATTAAAATTAGCTTATTCAAATTTTGATATAAAATCAGAAATTCATCTATATAACTTTGATTTAGAAGAGCAAAATCACTGGCTTTGGACTATTTTTGTAAATATGATTTTAAATAGATTTGAAAATATATATTTTTATGTAAGGTCTGATAAAGTTCAAGCTATTCAAAGAAATCTTGAAAATATAGCTGTAAAAAATATAAAAATAGTTAAAAATGATAAGATAGAAAAAAAATCAAATATTGATGTTTTATTATCACAAAAAGAGCAAATTTTTTACTCTTTGCTACAACTTTGCTCTACAAAAATTGTTAAAAGTAAAGATAAAAAGATATTTACATCTTTAGAACTTTTTGAATATTGTGGAAAAAATTTTATTAAATCTGAAGATGAAAATCATTTAAGTTTTGGTTTCCAAAGTTTTATAAATAGAAGTTTTGATGATTTTAATTTTTTATCTCAAGAAAAATCTTTACAAATATTTTTTACAAATAGTGTAAAATTTAAGGATTTAAAATCACAAAAAAAAGAGTTATCTCAATATTTGAGAAATCATCTTGAAGATTGTGTTTTCAAATTTGAAAATCCAATCTCTCTTTTAATTTTATATTACTATGTTAAAGATTTAGTTTTAGATGAAAAAAGAGTTATTAAGATATTAGAAAAGTTTATAGTCTCAATCAAAGATAAACAACAATATGAATTAATAAATGATTATTGGTTTGAAATAGCTGGATTTATGTTTGATTCAAGCGATATTAATAGTTTTGAAAACTCTTCAAAATCTTATTATAGAAAATTATCAATAAGTACATTAAATGATTTGGCATTTTTATTTGAAAGAAGTGGATATTTTGAACAAGCGATACTTTTAAATAACTATTTATATGAGATTAATCCAAATAAATATATATTAAATATATGCTCTTTATATGAAAGAATGGGGCATTTTGAACAAGCATATAATAGTTTACCAAAAGAGTTAAATATTGGTAAAAATGAAAAACCATCAGATATTGAAGTAAGATATTATCAAAGAAAAGCCGCTTGGATTATAATTTCTCAAAGAAATGCTGCTTTAAAACATGAGGCAATAGAATCTTTAGAAACACTAGAAAAACTACTTTTTTCTCACAATGAAGACAATGTTCCTTTATGGTTGTGGCATTTTTATAATATCAAAGCAAATCTTTGCGAATGGGAAGAGAACTATGATGAAGCTATAAATTTTTATAAAAAATGTTTAGCAATACCAGCTTTGGGACCTTTTGAATATGGAGCAACTTTTGTAAATATGGCAATATCTTATAGATTTAAGTATATTTTAGATGTAAATAAAAACGATGAAACCATAAATAAAGCTATAAATTTAGGAAAAATTGGATTGAATTTAAAAGAGTCTGTTGGAGATAGAGATGAGATGCCAGTTGTTTTACATAATTATGCATTAAATATTTTATATAAAATCTCAAATATTTTTGATGAAGAACTTTGTAATATTGTTTTAAAAGAGACAAATGAGGCTCTTGAAATTTTAGAATATACAAAATCTATAAAAAGATTAGGAATGGTTTTAATAGAAAATTATATTGCAAAAAGTTTATTGCAAATTGATACAAAAGATGTTGTAGATAAACTTAAAAAAAATATCTCTATATTTAAAGAGAGTGAATTAAAACAGATGATGCATATTTATAATCAATTTATAAAAAATAATAAAATAGAAAAATTAGATTTTTTATAAAATGTTACTTTTTAAATATATATAAAAAAATTAGTAATAATCTTTTAAAATCTTGTATAATTTAACTTATGCAAGATTTACAAATATCAAAAAATAGTCTATTTTTTACTCTTTTTCTACTTTTTGTTTTTATGATAAATATTTTATTTAACTATTTGTCATATAAAGAGTTAAAAAAAGAGTATATTTTTGAAACAAAAGCCGAAGTCTTAAATATCTACCCAAAAGAAAAATTTGATGTTATAAAGCTAAAAGGCGATGGTTTTGAATTTTTTGCCTCTTTTTCAAAAGATGAAAATATTAAAAAACTAGATTTTCTAAATGTAGTTTTTGATACTAGAAATATCACATTTTATACCTATCTAAAAGGTTTTTTTACAAAAATCTTATATTTTGAAAGAGGTGAAAAAAATAATAGCGTAAAAGAAAAAATTATTAAAAATATTGAAGAAAATCATGATGATTTTATGATAAGAGAGCTTTTTAATGCTCTATTTCTTGCAATTCCAGTATCAAGTCAATTAAGAGATATTATAACAGCTTATGGAATTGCACATGTTGTTGCCTTATCTGGATTTCATATAGTAGTTTTATCTTTTGTAATTTATTGGATTTTATATTTTCCTTATAGTTTTCTACAAAACAGATATTTTCCATACAGAAATAGAAGATTTGATATTCTACTAATAACTATGGCAATACTCTTTTATTATTTACTTTTAACAGATATTGTTCCATCGCTTTTAAGAGCATTTGTACTTTTTAGTCTAGGGCTTTATCTTTTAAGAAGTAATATAAAAGTAATCTCATATCTAACACTTTTTTATACTTTTTTGATAGTTATTGCACTTTTCCCTCAATATATTTTTAATATTGGATTTTGGTTCTCTATTTTTGCAGTTTTTTATATCTATTTGTTTATTCAATATTTTAAGAATGGAAATAAAATTTTACTTTATATATTTTTTAATATTTGGATGTTTTTAATTTTTAACCCAATAGTTCACTTCTTTTTTACTCAAACAGCTATTGAGCAGTTTTACTCAATTCCTATTACTATATTTTTTACAATATTTTATCCACTTGAAATAGTTGCACATATTTTTAATATATCTTCCTATTTTGATAATTATTTAAAAATATTTTTAGAAAATAAAATCTATGTTTATGAAGTTTTTACACCTTTATATTTTTTTATTTTATATATTTTGTTTTCATTTTTTTCAATTTGGAGTAAAAAATCTTTTTTTATATTAAATATTTTGATGATAGGATTTAACTTTTATTTATATATAAGTGGGTATATTTAAACCCACTTATTGCTAATTTGGCATATCTTTTATTTTTAAGTTTGCTCTTCGATAAACATTTCCAGGAGGGTAGTTTGTCTCAAGATAAGTTAAAATTTCATCCTCTATTTCTGGAGTGAATTGCCATAAACCTTGAGTTCTTTGCATCCAAACAATCATAGCTTTCCAAGTATCTCTATCACCTTTTTGAGTAGTAATAAATTTTGCACTATGACAAACAGTACAGTTTGCTTTTACAGTTTCAAACCCTTTTGCAATAATCAATCCAGATTCGCTATCAATTTTTTGTGCTTGAAGGAAAATAGATGATGATGCTAAAAGTATTAGTAATACTTTTTTCATATACAACTCCTTTTATACAACTTGAACAGCGATTCTGTGACAAGCGTTGTTTAGATAACCTCTTGGATTCCATCCTGGTAAAATTATTGGTTGCATCTTACCATTGCTATCAGTTGCTCTTGCCCAAACTTCATAGTATCCTTTTTGTGGGAATTTAACACTTGCTTCCCAAGTTTGCCATGCAGTTTTATTTAGTGGTTTATTAACATTTGCTTTTTCCCAAGTTGCACCAAAATCTATAGAAACATACATCTCTTTAACTTTTAAATCTCCAGCCCATGCTTTTCCATTTAGCTTTAATTTATCATTTAAAGAGTGAGTAAGACCTGATTTTGGGAATGTAATTAGTGATTTTACAGGCATAGATTCTATTATACACATATTTTCATTTGGTACAGTAGAACCAGGAGCAACAGGTTCACAAGGCATTCTATATGATTGTCCCATCATTTTTTCACCATCATGAACTTTATTTCTAACTACAATTTTACTTAGCCATTTTCCAGAAACAGAAGCAGGCCATCCACCAATTACTAATCTTAAGGGATAACCATTTTGGTATGGAATATTTTGACCTTCATAAGCCCAAGCTATTAAAACTTCATCCTCTAAAGCTTTTTTAATAGGAACTCCTCTACTAATAACTACTTTAGTAGGGTCTCCACTTAAGTGTGTATCTTTCCCGTAATATCCAATATAAACGGCATCTTTTTTAATACCACAAGACTCTAAAACATCTTTTAATCTAACTCCTGTCCATCGTCCACAACCAACTGCTCCAAGTTCCCATTGATTTCCTTTTGTTGGTGGATTAAACTCAGCTCTTCCATTTCCACCACACTCTAGTGTTAATGCATAAGTGTGATGTTTAAATTTACTTTTTAAATCATCAATAGAAAAAGTTGTAGGATTTTTACAACTCTCACCTGATATTTCCAAAGTCCAGTTTTTAACATCTATATCTTCTAGTGCAGGAGGTGTTCCATTATTTCTAACAAAGAAATGTTTATCTGGAGTAAACTCATCATTTAACAAATGAGGAGGGGTCTCTGCATTTATAGGTCTATCATTTAAGTAGATTAATCCCTCTTTCCCTGGAAGTGAAAAAGGGATATCAGAGTTTGCAAGTGCTGCTGGTATTAAACCACCTGGCATATTTTGTGCAAATGGTATGTTTGAGCCAACAATAGCTGCCATTGCCAATAAAGAACTTTTTTTTAGAAATCCCCTTCTAGAAGTTGGTTCAACCTCTCTATCAAATATATCCAAATCAGCTTTTATAGGATCTTTCATATAAGCTTCATGAATTCCAATAGTTTTAATTTTTTTATTTTTCAAAACTCTCTCCTTAGAATTAAATATTAAGATAAATCTTAATGCTTAATTGTAGTATGAAATAAGAAATATAAGATAAATTTTGATTTTATAAGTTTAGTTTAATCTTTAAAAGTAAAAATATGTAACATTTTTACTTTTTTAGACTCTATTTTTGCCTTAAAATTATAATTGTAGCAATTGTTGAAAGCAAAATACCTATAAAAACTCCTAAAGAGATTCTCTGTTTTTCAAAAATAAACATTATTAAAGCAACTAAAGATGGACTTATATAAATATATGCCATAACTTTTTTTGGTCCTAAAATAAGTGTTGCTTTTTGATATAAAAATAGCGTTAAAATTGTTGTTGCAACTACTAAATATAACATTGAAAATAGTAAATTACCCTCAATTTTTCCCCATTCATAAGGGATATTTAAAATCCACATTGTAAAGCTCATCCAGATTATTCCAGCCATTAAAGTAGAAAAAACAAGCACAATAATATCATCATCTTTTTTATATAAAACCTTTAAAAATATTGAATAAAGTGCCATAGATAAAGAGGCTATTAAAAATATAATATCTCCTTGATTTAGAGAAAATTTTAATAAAAGTTCTAAATTGGCTTTAAAAACAACTATTAAAGTAGAGATTATTCCTATAATATAAACAATCAACTGAGCTAGAGGAATCTTCTCTTTAAAGAAAAAGATACATAAAATTGCAGTCATTAAAGGAACTAAAGTATAAATAGAGCCTGTATTTAAAACTGTTGTATACTCCAAAGCTTTGAACATTCCAATAAAATATAAAGAGTAAAAAAGGCTTATAACCATAGCTTTTGGTAAGAATTTTGGTACAGCTTTTACTCTATTTTTATTAAAAATTACAAGTGGTGATAAAAAAATAAGTGCTAAAACAAATCTATAAAGAGTTAATGATATTGCATCTATTGTGCTTGAAAGTTTATATGATGCAAGAAATGATCCTGCTATAAAAATTGTTGCTATTACTACATAAATATGAGCTTTTGTTGATTGTTGCAAAACTTTACCTTAATTGATTTTTATTTATATTTTATCTAATATTTACTAAAATAGGCTTCTACAAAAGCTAGGACGACCTAGCCTCTTTACTCATTCAAGGACGGCCTTAAATTTTTCAAAAGGATTTTTATGAGTTGGACAATACTATTTTTAGCAGGTATTTTTGAGATATTTTGGGCAGTTGGTTTAAAATATAGTGATGGGTTTACAAAACTATTTCCAACTATTTTTACTATTGTTACTATGATTATTAGTTTTTATCTTCTTAGCCTTGCTTTAAAAGCTCTTCCTATTGGTACAGCTTATGCTGTTTGGGTAGGTATTGGAACTGTTGGAACTGTAATTGCTGGAATTATGCTTTTTGGTGAATCTATGACTTTAATTAGAGTTATAAGTATTTTATTTATTCTTATAGGAATAGTTGGTCTTAAATTTACTACAAACTAAAAATATATGTAAAAGTTGAGCCTTGACTCTCTTTTGAGTCTAGCTCAATTTTTATACCATTTTTATCACAAATATTTTTTACAATACTAAGTCCTATTCCAAATCCACCTGTTATATTATCGCCTCTATAATATCTTTTAAAAACAGTTGATGTATCTTTTATACCAACTCCTTCATCTTTAAAAACAAGCCTTATATTTTTATCATCTTTTATTAAACTAACATAAATATTTGAATCATTTTTTGAATATTTTATTGCATTTGATAGATTATTATCAATTATTCTATAAGCTTCAATCTCATTAAAAACTATTTCAATATTTGCTTCTATATTTTTATGAAAAACTATATTTCTAGCAACTGCTAAGTCATTGAAAAACTCAACTCTTTTTTCTAAAAATGAAGATAAATTAATATCTGTTTTTAACTCTTTTACCTCATGTTGTTGCATGTAATACTCTAAATCTTCATAAATAATTGTCATATTTTTCAAAGCAGATTTTACTCTTAAAATATTTTTATCATTTCTTAATCTCATTGATAACATATCAATATTTATTCTAGCAACTCCTATTGGAGTTTTAAGTTCATGCATAGCATCTTTTAAAAACTCATCTAAATAGATATTTAATTTTTTATATGGCTCAATGCTCTGTTTTATTACAAAAAATGAGAGTAAAAATATAAAAAAAGTAACTATTGAGATAAGTATTAAGGCATTATAAATAACCTCACTATAATCAACCTTTTTGCAAACAATTAAAAATGAAGCATCTAAAATATTTTGATTTAACTCTTTTTGATAACAAAATCTATCTTTAAATTTTTTAAAATCTTCATAAAAAAACTCTAAAGATTCATTTGAAGAGAATATTTCATTTTTATTTTTATCAAAAATTGAAGAGAAATATATGTTTGATCTTGGATAATAAAATATATTGTTGTTCTGTCTTTCAAAATAATCTATTTTAAAAACAATTTGATTTGCATAATTTTGTAAATCTATCTTATCTTTTATATCTTGATTATTTTTTGTTGCATCTATATAAAAATATATTGGAATAAGAGCAATTAAAAGTGTAATTGTTACTTGAATTACAATATATTTTAGTTCTGATTTACTATTTATCAATTTTATAACCTAAAAATCTCTTTGTTTTAATAAAATCTTTGTCTGTTTTTTCTCTAACTCTTTTTATACACATTCTAATATCTGCATAAGATATATCTTTATTCTCCCAAACATTTTCATGTAAAGACTCAATAGATACAAAAAAGCCTCTATTTTGTACCAAAAAAGATAGAAGTTCAAGCTCTTTTGCTGATAAATCAACCATCTCTTCATCTCTATAAAGAAGAGATTTTTTTATGTTGTATTTAAATCCCAACTCAAGTTCAATACAATCATCGCTTGAGTTAAAATGATTTTTTATAAGTGCCTCTATTCTAAATTTTAGCTCAATCATATCAAAAGGTTTTCTAATATAATCATTGCAACCAAGAGTGTATCCACGGCTTAAATCTTTTATATCTGTAAGTGAAGTTAAAATTATAATTGGAGTATCAATAGAGGCTTCTCTTACATGCTTTACAAGCTCAAATCCATCCATTTTTGGAACTCTTATATCAAGTAACAGCAGATCATACCTTTTTTCAAAAATTGAGTTTAAAGCATCCTCTCCATTATCAAAATCATCAACTACAAAATCAAGCTCTTCTAAAAACTCCTTAATTGAAATTTTATATAAATAGTCATCCTCTAGCAACAATATTTTTATCATCTAATTATTATCTCTTTTTTTAAAATATCTTTATTATCATTTTTTTCATCTTTTATTTCAACATCTATAAAGTAATCATATTTTGGTAAATATCTAAAGTTGTTTATATTTTTATCAAAACTAATAAACAAAACTCCAACACTACTATTTTCAAACTCTCCTAAAGGAATTTGAGTAAAAATTCTACTATCTAGTTCATAATAAAACTTATCTTTTTTTAAAAATTGTGGATTTTTTTCTAAAATATCTAATAATCCTTTTGTAAAACTACTCTCCAAAATAGCATAATCTTTAAACTTTTGATTATTTTGATGATAAGTTGCAATTTTTAAATAATCTTTCTCTAGCATAACTATAGAGTCTATACCTAAAGTTTTAAGCCTATTTACAAGAGATTTAAAATCAACTATTACTTCAAGAGAACCTATAAATATATTTTTATCATTATAAATTGGTACAATTGCTTTTATGTTAAATCGTTTTCCTAATTCACTTGAAACATAAGGTTCCTTTTGGTTTTTAACCTTTACAAGACCCTCTCTAAAACTATCAAGTTTTAATCCAAAATCTTTATCTTCCCAACTTCTTGTAAATACCTCTAAATCTTTTGTATGAATTTGAACATCTATACTATTTTTCGTATATGTTTCTATAATATTTAAAAGTTTTAAAAGCTCTTTTTTTAACTCTATATTATTTTTATTTTCTAAATTTTTAACAATCTCTTGATTTCGTGAAAACATTAAAGCTAAAGACAAAGCTTGATTTTTTTGGTTTTCTAACTCATTTTCAATAATTTGGATTTGATTTGACACAAATATGTCAAGATTTTTTTTATCTAAAATATTATTGTATTTATTTAAAAAGTATATAAAAAAAAGAACCAAAATAATAAAAAGTATAACTATCTTTTTGTAGGTTTTTATAAAAGGAAGTATCATAAAGATACTCCTTTTTTATTTATTAGTTTTGATAAATTGTCCAAATGGTCCAAATCTTCTATCATCTGAATCTTTTCCTTGTATATAAGCATCAGGAGCTTTTACAGCAGCATCTGGGAAATCTTTTTCTCTATTTGCCTTTTCTGGTCTTTCGTGTTCGTTTAAATTCATATAAACAGCAACATTATAAGCCTCTTCATCAGTTAAAATTGGATTTTGATGAGTTGCTCCTAAAGGCATATTTGCTTTTATAAAATCCATAGCTTTTAAAGTTCTGTACATTCCAGCACCTTTATTGTAGCTATCTTTCCCCCAAAGTGGTGGATATAAATAACCATTTGCAAGACCTTCGTTTTTAATACCTTCTCCATTTTCTCCATGACAAGAAGCACAATGAACATCATATACAGCTTTTCCTTTAACAGGATCTGCTTTTGTTGTTTGTATCATTTTTCTATTTACTTCAGCCAAACCAATTCCTTGAACTTTTGCACCAACAGGTACTCCTTGACTTAACCAATAAATATAAGCTTCCATAGCCTTCATCTCTTTGCTTGAATTTGGCAGTGGTTTTCCATTCATACTTCTTTCCATACAACCATTTATTCTATCAGATAAAGAACCTATTACATTCTCTCTAGGTCTATACTGTGGAAAGTTTCCGTAAATTCCTACAAATGGTGCAGAATACTCTTTTGTACCTGCGTCTAAGTGACAACTTTGACATGAAAGATTATTTCCAGCATATCTCATATTTTTGTCTTTAACTTCAGGACCTATATGTTTATAAGTATGAACTACTAGCTCTTTTCCATATTTAATTAAATCTCCAAATTGGTTATTTGGGATTGTACTTTCATCTGGAATTTTATACTCAAGTTTTTCACCTTCATATTTGTAACCAATATTGTTTCTTTCTTGTATAAGTTTTTTATCAAACTTCACAACTTCAGAAGCAAACAGCGAACTAATGCTTAATGCACTACAAACTGCAACCGTTAAAATCTTTTTCATAAATAACTCCTCCTACTATTTAATGATATAAAGAATGATAGCTTATTAATATAACTTGAATGTAACAAAAAATAGATAGATGTGAGAATCTATCTATTTTGCTTCATTTCCAATCTTATTTATTACAGTTTGAATATCTTTTGTTCTATTTTGTGAACTTGGATGTGTAGAGAAAAAGTCATTTCCTCCACTTTTACCCTCGCTCATATTTTCCCAAAATTTAGTAGCTTCATTTACATTGTATCCAGCCTTATGCATTAGATAAATACCTATTTCATCAGCTTCACTCTCTTGCATTCTTCCATAAGGAAGCATAACTCCCAAATTTGAACCTAAACCATAGGCTTGATTAAATGCATTTTGATATTGTGGAGCAGTTGCTGCAACTGCTACACTTCCAATTAATCCAACACCTTGTTGTATCATTCCTTGTGTTACTCTTTCAGCTCCGTGACGTGCTAGTGCATGAGCTACTTCGTGTGATATTACAGTTGCTAATTGGTCATCATTTTTTGCATATTTTAAAATTCCTGTATATACAACAACTTTTCCTCCAGGAAGACAAAAAGCATTTGCTTGGTTATCTTCAACTAAATTAAATTCCCACTTATAATTTGGTTGATTTGCAGCAACTGCAATTTTTTGACCAATTGTTTGAACTTTTAAAGCATCTTTTGTGCCTGTTATAACTTTTAGTTCACTTAAAGACTCTTTATATGATTTTTCACCCAAAGCTAACTCTTCTTGTGATGACATAAGAATTAGTTGTGAACGGTTTGTATATGGAGTTTTGTGTGTACAAGCTGAAAATAAAATAGCCACAAATGTAGCAAATATAACAATTTTAAAATATCTCATTTTTTTCCTCTTTGAAATAAAATTTTACTATTTAATCAAAAAAAAGTATAAAAATAGTTTAATTTAATATTGTACATAAATTGTACAATATTTAAGATACTAAAATCTATAAAGTGTTTATATAAACTACAAGTGTAACTTTTATTTACAAAATATAAATTTGTACAACTATAAACAATAATTGTACAAAGATATTTAGAACTTTGTGATATAATTCACCCAAATTCTTAAAATTTAATAGGAGAAAAAATGAGTTTATTACAAGAGTATAAAGCACACGAAGCACAAAGACAAAGCGAAGGTGGATTACCAGGTCTTGCTCTTACAGCTGCTCAAACTGCTGATTTAGTGGAGATTTTAAAAGCTAGTAAAGTTGAAGATGCACAATATGCATTAAATCTATTTAAAAATAAAATTAACCCAGGTGTTGATGATGCTGCTTATGTTAAAGCTGCTTTTTTAAATGATATAGTTCAAGGTAAAGTTGCATGTTCTGTTATTTCAAAAGTTGAAGCTGTTGAAATTTTAGGAACAATGATGGGAGGATACAATGTACCACCACTTGTTGAAGCACTAAAAGTTGCTGAAGTTGCAGATGCAGCTGCTAAAGAGTTAAAAAATACAATTCTTGTTTACAACTCATTTAATGATGTAAAATCATTAATGGATTCTGGAAATGCAAAAGCTAAAGAAGTTATTGAATCATGGGCAAATGCTGAGTGGTTTACAAATAAACCAGCTTTAGAAGAAGAGATTACATTAACAGTTTATAAAATTCCAGGTGAAACAAATACAGATGATTTATCTCCAGCAACTGTTGCATTTACAAGAGCAGATATTCCATTACACGCAACTGCAATGTTACAATCAAGAATGGAAAAACCTTTAGAAAAAATGGAAGAATTAAAAGCAAAAGGTCATCCTTTAGCATATGTTGGTGATGTTGTTGGAACTGGATCTTCAAGAAAATCAGGAATCAACTCTGTTCAATGGCATATGGGAAGAGATATTCCAGGTGTTCCAAATAAAAGAACAGGTGGAGTTGTAATTGGATCTATCATTGCTCCAATTTTCTTTAACACAGCAGAAGATTCAGGATGTTTACCAATCGAAGCAAATGTTGACAATCTAGAAACTGGTGATGTTATCACAGTTAAACCATATGCTGGTGAAATCTTAAAAGATGGAAAAGTTGTTTCTACATTTAAATTAAGTCCAAACACTTTAACAGATGAGATGAGAGCAGGTGGAAGAATTCCTTTAATTATTGGAAAAGGATTAACTGCAAAAGCTAGAGAAGCTTTAAAATTATCAGCTTCAACTGCGTTTATTGCTCCTGAGCAACCTGCAAACAATGGTAAAGGTTATACTCAAGCACAAAAAATGGTTGGACGTGCTTGTGGTGTTGAAGGTGTTAAACCAGGAATGTATGTTGAACCAATTGCAACTACTGTAGGAAGCCAAGATACAACTGGACCAATGACTAGAGATGAGATTAAAGAACTTGCTGCATTATCTTTTGGTGCTGACATGGTTATGCAATCATTCTGTCATACAGCTGCTTATCCAAAACCAGCAGATATTAAATTAAGACATACTTTACCAGATTTCATCAACTCAAGAGGTGGAGTTACACTTAAGCCAGGTGACGGTGTTATTCACTCATGGTTAAATAGATTATGTTTACCTGATACTGTAGGTACTGGTGGAGATTCACATACAAGATTCCCAATTGGTATATCTTTCCCAGCTGGTTCAGGACTTATTGCATTCGCAGGTGTTACAGGTATGATGCCTTTAACTATGCCAGAGTCTGTATTAGTTAAATTTAGTGGAAAAATGCAACCAGGTATTACTCTAAGAGATTTAGTAAATGCTATTCCATATTATGCAATTAAACAAGGATTATTAACAGTTCCTAAGAAAAATAAAAAGAACATTTTTGCTGGAACAATTATTGAAATTCAAGGTTTACCAGACCTAAAAGTTGAGCAAGCGTTTGAATTATCAGATGCATCTGCTGAAAGATCTGCAGCTGCTTGTTCTGTTCAATTAAACAAAGAGCCAATTATTGAGTACCTATCTTCAAATATAGCTTTAATTGAGAAAATGATAGAAGAGGGTTATGAAGATTCTAAAACTCTTCAAAGAAGAGCTGATAAGATGAAAGAGTGGATTAAAAATCCTCAATTATTAGAGCCAGATTCTGATGCTGAGTATTTAGCTACAATTAATATCAACCTAGATGATATTAAAGAGCCAATTTTAGCTTGTCCAAACGATCCAGATGATGTTGCAACATTATCAGAAATTTTAGCTGATGACTCAAGACCTAAAAATATTGATGAAGTATTCGTTGGTTCTTGTATGACAAATATCGGATTATTCAGAGCTTTAGGAGAAGTATTAAAAGGTGAGGGTGTTGCTAAAGCAAAACTATGGGTTGCACCTCCTACAAAAATGGATGAAGCTCAATTAACTGAAGAGGGATATTATGCAGCATTTGCAGCAGCAGGTGCTAGAATTGAGATTCCTGGATGTTCACTATGTATGGGTAACCAAGCACAAGTAAGTGAAGGTTCAACAGTATTCTCTACATCTACAAGAAACTTTGATAACAGACTTGGTAAAAACTCTAAAGTTTATTTAGGTTCTGCTGAAGTTGCTGCTGTTGCTGCACTTTTAGGAAGATTACCATCTGTTCAAGAGTATTTAGATATCGTTGCTAAAAAAATCAATGAAAGCAACAAAGATGGAGTTTACAAATACTTAAACTTCCACCAAGTTACATCTGAACACTTAACTACACTTTTAACTTCAAGATAATTTTATCTTAAAATAAAAAAGTCTAAAGCCTCTAGATTTTATCTAGAGGCTTTTTTATTTATTATTAAAATCTAGATTTTTAATATCTTCTTGAGCTCTTTTTGTTGAGTCTTTGTAGCTTTCAAGTAAATCTATAAGTGTATATAAAAACTTTTCAGAAGCATATGGAAGCATCTGTAATATGTAGTTGTATAGATGATAGTTTGTGTCATTTTGTAGTTTTTGATTGTTTAGTTTTTCTTCAAATTTGAAGTAGTTTTCTAAAAGTTTTTGCTCTTCTTGACTTGGATTTTCTAAAATATTTTGTAAAATTTTCACTCTATCTTTTTTGTTATCTTCAAATAACTCCGAAATACCAACATCTAAAACTTTTGCGATATATGGTAATAGCTCAGCTTTTATCTCCCTGCTACCATTTAAGTATCCATAAATTGTAGATGCACTAGGAACTTCTCTTGTTGATTTTAAAATAGGCTCTAAAGCTATTAACTTCTCTGCAAAAAATTTTTTACTCATTCCTTTTTCTTTTAAAAAAAGATTAATTTTATACGATAAGTCCAAATTGTACTCCAATATTATTCAAAATGAATAATATTAATTTGTTTATAAACTCTTTTTGGGCAAAATTCAACCCATTTTGAGTAAATGTCTTTAGGGGAATATTTTTTGCAATCTATTTTAAAACTACTTCGACCGCATCAATATATTAAAAATCTATTTGTATTTGCACCACTATTTTTTACATTTTCATTTAATTTTGAGCAAATTGTAGATTGTATTGTAGTATTTGTACTATTTTCATTTTTGGCTAGTAGTATCTATATTTTAAATGATTATATGGATATTGAAGAAGACAGACAACATCCAAAAAAGAAGTTTAGACCAATTGCAAGTGGAGAAGTTAGCAAAAATAGTGCAAAAATACTATTTTTTGTCTTATCAATTCCATCTTTAGTTGCTTCATATTTTATAAATATTGATTTATTTGTAGTTCTTACAATCTATTTTGTTTTGAATATTGCTTATTCTTTGGGATTAAAGCATATAACTATTGTTGATATTTTTATTATAGCTTCTGGATTTGTTTTAAGACTTTTTGCAGGTGCAAGTGTGATTGATAATCAACTTTCAATGTGGATTATAATTATGACTTTTTTACTAGCACTATTTTTGGCAGTTGCAAAAAGAAGAGATGATGTGCTTCTTGCATTTGAAGGCAAAGAGACAAGAAAAAATATAGATGGCTACAACTTAGAGTTTGTAAATGCTGTTATGGTTTTCATGGCTGGAGTTATTGTAGTGGCTTATGTGCTTTATACAGTTTCAGATGATGTAATAGATAGATTAAATAGTAGCAATCTATATATTACAGCATTTTTTGTGATACTTGGAGTTATGAGATATATGCAGATAACTTTTGTAGAGGGAAATAGCGGAAACCCTACAAAAGTAGTTTTAAAAGATAGATTTTTGCAAATAACTATTCTGTTTTGGTTGGCTAGTTTTTTTGTGATAGTGAGAATATAATGCTTTTAGTTTTAAAATACTCTTTCTTTGCACTAATTGCAACTATTATAAATTTATTTACTCAATTTATAAGTTTGGCTATATATTCACAAAACTTTAGTTTGTATATTGCTATGTTTTTTGGAACACTCACAGGACTTATTGCAAAGTATATCTTAGATAAAAAATATATTTTTTATTATGTGGTAAAAGATAAAAAAGAAAATAGCCAAAAGTTTATTTTATACTCAATAATGGGAGTTTTTACAACTCTTATTTTTTGGGGATTTGAAATTGGGTTTGATTATATATTTGATAGTGAGATTGCCAAATATATTGGTGCAATTATAGGTCTTAGCATTGGTTACATCACAAAATATTTTCTAGATAAGAAGTTTGTATTTAAAGGAAATCTATGCAACTAAATAGCTGGGGAATGTATCCACAAATAAAAAGTAAAAAATTTACTTTTAAAACAAAAGAGAATTTAAAAAATATTTTAAAAGAAAACAGCACTTTTATTCCTTTTGGAAATGGTAGAAGCTACGGAGATAGTGCTTTAGCTGAAAATATAATCTACTCTAAACCATACAACTATTTTTTTAATTTTGATAAAGAGCTTGGTATTTTACACTGTCAAAGTGGAGTAATGCTAAGTGAAATCATAGAAGTATTTGTACCTCGTGGTTGGTTTTTAAAAGTAACTCCTGGAACAAAACTAATAACTATTGGTGGAGCAATAGCAAGTGATGTTCACGGTAAAAATCATCATGTAGAGGGTTGTTTTAGCTCTTGTGTTGAAGAGTTTACTTTAATTCTTCCAAATGGAGAGATAAAAAATGTGAAAAAAGATGATGAGCTTTTTCTTGCTACTTGTGGTGGTATGGGATTAACAGGAGTTATTTTGGATGCAAAAATATCTCTAAAAAAGATTAACTCAAAATATATAAACCAAACTACTATAAAAACAAAAAATCTAAAAGATACTTTTGAAGCTTTTGAGAAATATTCTCATATGCCTTACTCTGTTGCTTGGATAGATTGCCTTGCAAGTGGTAAAGATATTGGAAAATGTTTGCTTATGGTGGGAGATTTTGCAGATGATGGCAAACTTGATTTTAAAGAGAAAAAGAAAATAAATATACCTTTTAATTTTCCATCATTTGCTTTAAATAGCTTAAGTGTAAAAGCATTTAACTGGCTATATTATAAAAAAACACCTATGGGTGAGAGTAAACAAGTAGTAGATATTGATACTTTTTTTTATCCACTTGATGCTATAAACAACTGGAATAGAATCTATGGTAAAGGTGGCTTTACTCAGTATCAATTTATTTTGCCAAAAGAGAAAAGCTATGATGGATTAAAAGAGATTTTAGAAAAAATATCAAATAGCAAAAAAGGCTCATTTTTGGCAGTTTTAAAACTCTATGGAGAAGAAAATAAAAATTATCTCTCTTTTCCAATGAAAGGATATAGCCTAGCACTTGATTTTAAAATTGAAAAAGGGATATTTGAACTTTTAAATAGTCTTGATGAGATAGTTTTAAAATATGGTGGAAGAATATACCTTACAAAAGATGTAAGAGTTTCAAAAGAGAGTTTTGAAAAAGGTTATCCAAATATTGAAAAATTTAGAGAACTTAGAAAAAAATATGCTATGAGTGAAAAATTTGTTTCACTTCAAAGTAAAAGAGTAGGAATATAAAATGAGTTATGTATTAATAATAGGTGCTAAAAGCGATATAGCAAAAGAGGTTGCAAGAGTTTATGCAAAAAATGGTTACAACCTATATTTAGCTTCAAGACAGAGTGAAGATTTAAAAGATTTGGCAAATGATATAAAAATAAGGTCAAATGTTGAAGTGGTTTTAAAAGAGTTTGATATAGCAAAGTTTGAGACACATAGTGATTTTTATAATTCACTAGAACCAAAACCTTTTGGTGTGATAGTAGCTGCTGGTTATATGGCTGAACAAAAAGAGTGTGAAAATGATTTTATAAAAACATTAAATACTATAAATGTAAATTTTACAGGAGCGGTTAGTATTTTAAATATCATTGCAAACGATATGGAGAAAAGTAAAAATGGCTTTATAGTAGGAGTTAGTTCAGTTGCAGGTGATAGAGGAAGAAAAGCTAATTATATTTATGGTTCATCAAAAGCCGCTTTTAGTGCATATTTAAGTGGTCTTAGAAATAGACTATTTGAAAGTAAAGTTCAAGTTCTGACTGTAAAACCTGGATTTGTAGCTACAAAAATGACAGCTGGACTTGATTTGCCAGTCAAACTTACAGCACAACCAGAAGAGGTGGCAAAAGATATTTTTGTAGCTCAACAAAAAGGTAAAGATGTACTTTATACAAAATCAATATGGAGAGTGATAATGATGATAATAAAATTAATTCCAGAATGGAAGTTTAAGGGGATGAGTTTATGAGATTTGTAATTAGTAACTATTTTATAGCATTATGGACAATTCTGAGTGGAATTGTATTTGTTTTTTATGGTTATATTCAACCAATTACAATAATAAATGGAGGAGTTGGATGGGATGGAACACAATATACAACTATGTTTAATTATTTTAAAAGTGGTACATTTACATTTGATTGAGACCGTTAAATATTTCGTGTCAAAGTAATTCTGATAGGAGAAATCCTATCACACCAGAACTTAAATTTTAAGTTCACTATCTAATCTTCCTTCAAAAAATATTGCCA
>NZ_CFAFZJ010000010.1:0-90634 GCF_983172305.1 Arcobacter thermotolerans | reverse complement strand
ACCACTTCTAAATTCTTTCAATATTTCATTGAAATCAAAGTTTATCTCTTGTTCCATTGTCAATCCTTGATATTATTTTATCAGATTGACACGGAATTTCTAACACTCCCCTGACTTCCGCGATAAGACACACAAATATTATAAGATGTCTAAAATTTGTTTTTGAATTTCATATAGATTTATAGGAATTATTTCATCACCAATTTTTAGTGCTATTAAATGTTCAATGATTTTTCTTAAAATTTTTTGTGAGAAATTAAATTTAACATCATTTATTTTTAATTTTCTGTCAAACTCCTTATATATTGCATATAATACAAAGCTTATTGGTATATGTGCTTTTATTCTTGTTTCTAATCTATGATAAATTGGTCTTATTTTTAAATCAGTTTTAGAAATCCTAAATTTATACAAAAAAATTGTAACTTAATAATTTTTAAATATTTTATATAAACTAAATATAAGTGATATAAGTACTTTTTATAAGATTTATTTTGTACAATACGAAACTTTAAAAATTAAGGACAATATTTGATTACTATACAAATGAAACTAAAAGATATTATTGAAAAGATAATGATTCCAGAATCTAAAGCTTTTTTAAATGAATTAGATGAAATGATAAAAAACAATAGCTCAAGTGAAGATGATTTAGAGGCAAAAAAAGATATGGAATATTTTTTAGAAGAACTTCAAACTATCTTAAAATCAATTGATAATAATCAAATAAATGATAAAGAAGCTGAAGAAATTTATGAAAAAATAAATTTTATGCTAGAAATGCATCATAATGAACATTTAGATAATTAAATTTAAATTTTTATTTAATAATATTTATTCTATAAAACATATATTTTTTAAAAAGATAATCATTATTTCATATATTTAAAATGTATAATATGGATTATCTATATAATATAATGCATTTTTTATAGTTTTATGATATATTAATTTATTAGTAAATAAATACTAATTAACTATTTACATATTCAACTAATTCATCAAAGAAGTTATTAAAATCTTGATAAGCTTTTGATTTTTCATCAAGGAATTCTAAGATACCTAAGCCATTTGAAAAAGAGTTTTTATAAGCTTCTCTTTCATAAATTACACTTTCACAAAGTTTAATCTATTTACCAAACTAGGCATAGCTTTGCAAGCAATATGTTAAGCAATAAAGAAGATATATTTTGAGTTTAAAAAATGTTAGGACATAAAAATCCAAATATAACTTTAGAGAAATATTCAAAGTATATAAAAAGTAATAGAACCAAAAAACAGCCTTTATGGATACAGAAAACTATGTTTTTGCACAAAATTGACACAGTAGTATTATTAGATATTGATTCTATCGAAATCCACAAATAATATACAATAATAAGTAAAACTTCTTGCTTTGCAAAAAATAAAGCACGAAAACCTCGATTTTATCGAGATTTAGAGGAGCTTTTACACACTTATTTTTCGAACTATGATACAAACAAAAAAAATTATGATACAAAAAATATTTATAAAGTTGAAGATGTATTTTATTTTAGAAAAAGAATAAATTATAAACTTTTTAGAGTAAGTTTATTTACAAAAAGTTTAAAAATTGCTATAAATAGGGCAAAAGTTTTAAATTTATTAAAAAGGGATGAATTAATGTTTACATTACAAAAAGGTAATTACAAATTAATTTTTGAATACGACACACATGAGGAGCTAATAGAAATTTTAAAAATGAACAACATTCAAAACATAAGCGAAGAAATTGAAACATTTGAAAAAACAAATTTGTTGCTAGAACATGAAGTAAAAAATAAAAACAATAACTTAATAAATTACACAAAACATACAGATTTTAGAGAACTTGAAATTTTGTTTGTAGCAGCAAGAAGAGAAGAAGCACAAAAAACACAAAAAAAAGTTAAAGATAGTACATATACAAAATATGCTCAAACTTTCCAAGATTTAAAAAAATTTTTTAAAGACAAAAACATTAACGAAATTTCAAAAAAAGATTTTGAAAATTTTAGAGATAGTTTTATAAAAAAAGGAAGAAAAAACACTACGACAAATGAAAAAATGATGTACTTAAACATTTTTTTAAAATTTGCAAAAGAAGAAAAACTTGTTTTAGAAAACCAAGTTGAAAACATAAAACCACTTTTTGTAGAAGAAGTAAAAAGAGATATTTTTACAAATGAGGAACTAACAAAAATCTTTACTAGTACAAAAATTCCAGAAGAACATAAAAAAATTTTAAAAGTGCTACTATTTAGTGGTATGAGAATTATGGAGCTTTACAATTTAAAAAAAGAAAATTTAAAAACAGATCAGAATGGAATAAAACATATTGAATTAGAAATTGCCAAATTTGACAAACCAAGAAACATACCAATTCACAAAAAAATAGAAGATATTATATTTAACCTAGATTTTGAAAAAATAAGAGAAAGATGGAAAACAGAAAGGTTTGCAAATTATTCAAACGAACAAATTTTCAAAGAGGTTTCAAAATTAAACAACAAAACAAACCACACCTTTAGAGCCAATTTTATAAATAAATTAATAAATAAATTTCCAGATCAAATTGAAGCTATACAAGAAATTGTAGGCCATGAGAGTAATGCAAAAACAAACCTAACAATAAAAAAATATGGAAAAGGTTTTAACTTAGAAGTTAAGAAAAAAATTGTTGATGCACTAGATTTTGATATTTAAATCATGTCTAGTGCAAAAAACTCTTCATCGTATAAAAGTGAATAGTATTCTTCTTTTACATATTCATATCAAAAACTTGATAAAAATGTAAATTTAACTTTTTCAAATTTTGAAGAACTAGAAAATAAAAGACAAAACTTTACACAAAATGTTATAATTTACAAATTTTAAAAACAAATATTGATAAGCTTGATTTTAAAATAGAGCTAAAATGAATAACATTACTAATCTAGGGGAGATAAGAAATTGTCAATTTTTCAAAATAGTGTTTTTTCAGCAGATTTTATTAATTTTTCAAGTTCTTTTTTTTCTAATAACATTTTATATCACCTAAATAATTTGTTTGTGTTAGTATATCAAAATCAATTTAGTTTTAATAAATTATTAAACTTTACTTCATAAGCATTTAGATAAAATGAATAACATTACTAATCTAGGGGAGATAAGAAATTGTCAATTTTTCAAAATAGTGTTTTAAAAGAGTATAGTAAAAACATAGATAAAGATTTAGTTTCAAAAAGGTGGAAAGCTTTTCAAAATTGGCAAAAAGATATTGAAGCTATAAAAACATACAAAGAAGAGATTTATCAAGAGGGATTTTTAAGAGATATTTTTGAAAATTGTTTAGGTTATACTTTAAACACTACAAATAAAAATGAATACAATCTGCACAAATAGTCAAGAGAAATAAAGATTTAGAGCAAATCATCGAGATACTAAGAGTTCACACTAAAAAACAGCTCGGTTTTATGTGCGAAAGTTGAGTTATTTATTATAAAGTTAAATATCATTATTCTTGATTTTTACTCTCTTCCCACTCTTTTAAAAGTTTATAAAACTCCTTATCTGATTCACTATCCTCTTTCCCCATAAGATATTTTTGCATAAGTAAAAGTTTGATTAATTCCATATCTTTTGAGCCATATTTTTCAAGTAAACTATCTGCTTCAGATTTTATTCCTTTAAAGCTAAACTCTTTTAGATTTAGTGCCTCTTTGATAATATCTTGACTACTTTCACCATAAACTATATCTTTTCTATATTCTTTAAAAGCTTCTCCTAAAGTTTGAGTCTTTGAAGCTTTTAATTCATATATCCAATCTCTTTTACCAACTCCATATGTTTCACTCTGTCCAACATCATGAAAAGAGCCATTTTTATAATCTATTGATAAATCTAAATCTTCTATATTTTCAAAACCTTTTTTTGCAACTTTTGATAAATCTGCACTATAACTATCAAAGGCAACACCCTTATACTCTTGGGGAATATTTTTACTATTCATAACACCAATTCTCAATAACTCCATAACATCTGTTCCATCTTTTGTTAAAAACTTACCATCTACATTTTCCAACTCTCTTAGGTCATATCCAGTTAGCTCTTTTACATTATGAAATATTCCATATTTCATTGATTTATCTTCACTAAATTGTTCAGAAGTACCAAGATAAGTTGGGCGTGAATATTGAATATGTCTAAATAATTCTTCTGAGTTATTTCCTGTATTTAATACATCTTCTATTAAACTAGATAGATTTTTATCATCAAGTCCGCTAACACTTACTTTATAATCATAAGGTTCAATTGTAAATCTAAGATTACTATCTTTAGGAATAGAAATACCATATTTATTTAAAAGTTGTTGGAACTGTTCATTAACCATATCCCTATCAAACGCTCTTTTTTCTACACTATCTACTATTCCATTTATCGAATTCAAATCTTTTAAATTTGGGTCTATAGCACCTAAATTTCTTATCTTTCCATATTTTAAATAATCCATTTCATGCTTATGGGCTACATCTCTTTCTATTCGACTTAATCCTTCTATATAATATGGTGAAGCTTGTGAGTAATATTTATCATTAATATGTTGCTCTGGATTTGCAAATTGTTTATTCTCTTTTGTTGCTTTTGAGTAAACTTCTTCTAGTCTATTTTTAATAGCTCTTCTCTCATCACTTATAAAGTTATTGTAGCTTTTAATAAAAGTTTCTTCCCCCAAAGATGATAATAGATTTAAAGTATCTAGTGTTTTTGAGTCTATATTTATGTTTATAGATTCACTATTTTTACTTTTATCTATACTTTGATTAGTATTTCCATTTTGTGTTACTTTTATTCCACTTTGTGAGCTAAACGATTGTATATTAGTATTTATATTCATAAAAATCCCCTTCTTTATTACTAACTTTTCTTAATATTAGTTTAATTATAATCTTTTAAACTTTATTTAACTTTAATACTTATAAAATAAATTATTATTATACAAGGGGTAAAAAAATGGAAATAGGTAAAGCAACAAGTGTATATCAGGCACAAGAGGTAAAAGGGACAAAAGAGACTTATTATAAAGAAGCACAAAAAGTTGATTATAGTAATTATTCAGCAGATGATTTAATGCAAATACCTTTTGAAGAGGCAAAAGTAAATCAGGAATCTATAGATAAAAGATCTACAGAATTAAACGATGATGGAAAGATAAATGCTAAACAAGCTAGTAAACTTCTAAGTCTAAAAGGTGCATTGAATTTTAGTGGAAATAGTAGTATTGATAAAGCATATTATGAAACTCTTCAAAGTGTAGCACCAGAAAAGACTGGATTTTTAGCACTTGAATTCCAAATGAATTTTCAAGGATTTGCACAAGGGGAAGAGATAAGTCCAACTTTTATGAAAGATGGAAGATCTGGAAATGGAAGTTATTTACTAAATAAAAATCAAGCTACAAGTGTGGATTTTGATGCATTTATAAATAGTGCAATTGCAAGTTTTGAGAAGAATTTAACAAAAGCAAAATCTTCAAATGCAGAAAATAGTGTACAAAATCAATATCAAGGAATAGTTGATTTTTATAAAACTTTTCAAGATAATTTTAATAAAGCTACTAAAGAGCCGTATTATGCTTGATATCAAAATCAAGTAATAGTTAAAAAAATATTATAGGGGGGGAGAAATATATGCAAATAGAAAATAATAAAACTCAAAGCTATGGATATAATACAGCACAAAGACAAAAAGATGATAACTCTTATAGTAGTTTTGTAGTAGATACAAAATCAGTAAAAGAAAATGCAACTATGTTAACTAAAGATTTAATAAAATTTATAGATAAAAATGGTGGTTTTTCATCTTTGTCAAAAGAAGATGAAAAGTTATTTAGAGCTATTTTAGAAGATGATGAGATTTCAATAAGTGAAGCAAAAAATTTAAGCTATGAACAGATGGCAAAACTTAATCAGCTATTTAAAAACTTAGATAGTGGAACTTTTTTTATAAAAGGTTTTGATATTTTTCATAAAGCAAATATTTCAAATGATGAGAACTTTAACAAGTCTTTATTTGAAACTCTTAAAAATATTGAAAATGAAAGTGATAGAACTCTTTTTTCACTTAATTTAAAAAGTGACTTAGGATACAACAAAGTAAGACTACCTTTTGAAAAACCAATAGAACAAGAAATTGAAGAGAGAATTACTTTTGAAAAAGAGAAGTATAAAGATTTTCCAAATAAAGATGAAATTTTAACAAATATAATTCAAGAGCTTAAAAACTGGAAGATTTATGATTATGGAAGCTTTATTGACAAAACTCTATTTCAATTAAAAAAGGACATTTCAAACCCAAATACTTCAGAAGATGGAAAATATTATCTTTTAAAAAAATTACCATATTATGAAGATTTAAAAACAAACTATAATAAAGTAATAAATGAGCCTAAGTATGCTTAGATTTAAAAATAAATAAGGAAATAAAAAATGGAAATAGGGTCAATAACAAATTCATATCAAACGTTAGAAGCTAAAAGTAATAGTCAAAAAGATTATGGAAGTTCTTTTAGCAGTTTTGCAGAGCTTATGAGAGTAAATTCAGTATCTAGTATAAATCAAACTAAAGAAACAAAAAGTATAAACAGTAGTTCAAATATTGAAAAAATTCAAAAAGATTATAGTGGATATACTACTTTTAAAGAGTTAAAAGATATACCATATGAAGAAGCAAAAGAGAATTATGAAGCTATAGAAAAAAGGGCATTGGAGTTGAGAGCTAAACATAGAAGTGAGGGCATTGAGGAAGGAACAGCAGGATTAGCTTCTAGAGCTATGTTGGAACAACTTGATAAAGTCAATATATCAAATAATGATGAATTAAATAAAGCTCTTTATGAAACTTTAAGGGGAATCAAAGACCCCCTAGATTCTTTTGTTATGAACTCTGAATTACAATTTAACCTTGAAAATTACTATCATGGAAATGAAACAAGAGCAAGTTTTGTATATGATCCAAAAACTTATGGGAAAAACTATGAATTGACAAAAGAACAGTTAAGTAGCATAAATGTTGATGATTTTTTCTCTAAAATGTTAAATACATTTACAAAAGATTATGAAGCTGCTCCAAGAGAGGCAAAAGAGCAATATAAAAAAATTGTAGATGGATATAGCATATTTTCGCAGGTTTATAATAAATTATAAAGTGGTTTGTATTATGTTTGATAAAATAGTTTAGTTTTATAATAAACCATCAAAAGTCAAAATTTATACCAAATGTTATAAAATCTACAAATGAAATTTGTACAAAAAGAGTTTAGTATGAAAAAAGAAGAGATTTTACACAAATTAAAAGAGATAAAACCACTTTATGAGAAAGAGGGTTTAGAGATTTTAGGACTTTTTGGAAGTTATGCAAAAGATACTCAAAATGAGTTTAGTGATATAGATATTGCATATAGACTTGATTATAATAAATTTTCACAAAAATATGTAGATGGTTTTTCAAAACTTTTAAGAATAGAAGAGATGAAAGATGAACTTAAAAAAATATTTAAAAAAAATATAGATTTTGTTCCAGATAAAAATAAGAAAATCTTACAAGGAATAATCTATGTCTAATAACAAAAATAAAATATTTGCACAAGATAGTGCTAGTGGACTTTATAATAAAAGTAAAAATTATACTAAACAAGAAATAAAGCCCAAAGATAATAATTCAAAAAAAATCAACAGTAGTAAAAAATAGTTTTTACAATATATCAAGGAGAAGTAATGATAGAAATTTTTAAAAGTAAAAAAGAGTTTGAAAACCTAGAAAACATCTGTTCAACAAATGAAAAAACAATCGACCAAATGGTTTATAAACTCTATGATTTAACTCCTGATGAGATTAAGATTGTTGAGGGAATTTAATGTTATATGATTTTAATAATTTGTTTAGGTTAGTATATTAAAATCAAATTCTAAAAAAAATTAATTAATTCTTTTTTTAAAGGTTTTAATCTATTTATAAAACTACCCTTTTAAATAAAAATTATATTGTATCTAATAATTTATGTAGGTTTAAGAAATGAATTTTAATTATATTTATATATTTTTAGAATATATTATTTTGAATATTGAAAAATATCTTTTATTAATTTTTTTTGTTCTGAAGTTAAAGATTTAAGTTTTACTATCTTATTTATAACTTTTTCAATAGCAGTAATTTTTGTAGTAGCATCAAGTCTCCATTCTTTATCTATAAAAGGTTCAACTTTATAAGGACTAGTTTCGTTCTTTTCTATTATTTTGGATAGTTTTAAAGCATTTACTACATCATTTTTCATATTAATTTTTGTTTTTTCATAACTATCATATTCACGGTTGACATAATTGTTAGTAATACTAAGAATTTCTTCATCTGTAATTGTTAGTATTTCATCACTTTTTAATTCATCATCTTTTTCTAATAAAAGCATAAGAACTATTTTAAAAACATAATGAGTATTTTTATGCTTGTTATAAACCAAAGGATTTTTTATTGTTTCATATATTTTATTTGGAGTGTATTCATTCTCTGGATTTATTACTCTATCAAAGATATTAATAATAGAATTTTTCATTTGCATTGGATATTTGATTAAATTGTTCTTTAAATCAAGATCATCAGCATCAAGTGTAGTACCTTCTTTATCAAAATCATTAAACTCAAAATATTCTAAACATTTATTATTTTCAACAGAATATTTTTTAATAATATCAATTGTTGAATCAATAATAAAATCTATATTTTTATCTTTCTCTTCATCTTTCCAATTATAAACATTAAGATATTTAGGATTAAGTTTATCATCAACTAAAATCTCTAATTGTTCTAGCGTATTCCAAGTAATACCAAAATACTTTTTATAAGTATCATTAAAGCCACAATATTTTTTTCTCAACACTTCTTTATTATCTACTTTTTCTGTTGTTAAAAAATATCTGATTAATTCTAAAAACATATTTATTTGATTCATTTTAGTAATTTATCTTTTTTTGAATTAATACTTGATTAATTCAAAAGCCCATCGAATAATACTTGTAGCCCGACAAGAACGCATGATGATATTCAAATAGTATTCGCTTTAAGTTACTGCTTGAACGCCTTAGAAATGGGCTTTCAAATGCAGAAAATCTAAAAGGATTTAAAATGTTAAAATTTAAAGTATTTGAAAGTTTTGCTGGAATTGGTGCACAAAAAGAAGCAATGAATAATTTAATGTTAAATACTGAGTTATTAAAAAAATTAGGAATAAATTTAGAAAAAGTTAAATTTAAAAATGTTGGAACAAGCGAATGGTTCATTGATGCAATAATAAGTTACGATGCACTACATCATGGTGTTCAATCAACTTTTCCAAAATATGAAAAATTATCTAAAAAAGTAATGTTGAAATTTTTATTAAAATATACATTATCAAAAGATAGTAAAAATCCTTGTTCAAAAAAGGAAATTATCAAATTGTCTTTTGAAAAAATTAGACAAATTTATATTGCTTTAAAGAGGAATAAAAACTTTGGTTCTATTGTTGATATAAAAAGTAAAGATTTACCTAAAATTGATATCTTTACTTACTCTTTCCCTTGCACTGATTTATCAACTATTGGAAATCAAGCAGGATTAGAAGCTGGAACAAGATCTGGATTATTGTGGGAAGTTAAAAGAATTCTTAGTGAATTAAGATTATTAAAAAGATTGCCTAAATATCTTGTGATGGAAAATGTAAAAAATCTATTTTCATCTAAACATATAGAAGGATGGAATACTTTTGCAAGTTTTCTTGAAAGTTTAGGTTATAAAAATTCAATAATGGTTTTAAATGCAAAAGATCTTGGAATTCCACAAAATAGAGAAAGAGCATTTTGTATATCTGAATTAAATGGAATAGATGAAATTATTGTTGAATCAAAAGGTTCATATACAAATATTCATGATTTTTTAGATTTAAATAATGATAGTTTAATTGAAGAATATATTGAAGTATTGCCAAACAATACTTCAAGTAGAACTACTTGGATTGAAAAATCAAAACATTTAAATAATATGTCATATTGTATGACAATTACAACAAAACAAGATAGATGGCCTAATGCAGGGATACTTTTTTGTGATTTAAATGGAAAATTAGTTGATAATCAAAATAATTACAACATAAATGGTGATAAAGCATCTTATAGGTTTTTAACTCCAAGAGAACAACTATTGTTAATGGGATTTGAATCAAATACTTATGATAAATTAAAAAATATAGGTATTCCAAATTCAAAAATTCAATTAATGGCTGGAAATTCTATTGTTGTTCAAAAACTTGAATCAATATTTAGTGCAATTTTAGAAAGAATTGTTGATAAAAATAGTTTTATAGTAAATAAAAAAATTAAAAATAATATTTTAGATTCAGTTAATAATACAAAATATATTTCAATTTTTAATGTAGCATAGGTTTAAAATCATGCTAATGAGTATAAGTAGTTTTTTTAAATCTTCAACTAAAAGAGCAAGAGGTCCTTAGATTTTAAATAAATTTATAAAAAAATGTTTGTTAGGTTGTTATTGTAAAACATAAGAATATGTTAAAAATCAAATAAAAAATATATAAAAAGGATAGACAATGTCTAGTACAAGAATTAAAAAATTAAACAGATTAGAAGAAACAATTAGAGAATATTTTGACAGTAGTTATTTAGCAAGAGTTATTTTAGATAACAATGAAAATGAGCTATATAATACCCTATATATCAACTTAATAAATTATGATATTTCAAGTGAAAGAAGTGAAGATGAAAAATATGATTTTGTTGAAATCAATTTAAATAGTTCAAATATTCATTATCTTATAAAAGAATGTAAAGAGTTTTTAGAAGGAAATAGTCCTTTTAGATTGAAATCATTTATTGATACAAGATTATATGAAACAGAGTTTTTAGATAATATTAATGGACATTTTTTTGCTAATGAAAAATTAGATGAAGGCTTAGACCTTAGAGAAAAATTTGAAGAATACAATAAAAATTTAGATTCATTGGAATATGAAGAAAAAGTGTTAAATGAAAAAATAAATAATGACCCTTTGTCTTTTAAAAATACAGCAGAAATATCTTTATTATCAGAAGATATAGGATTTTTTGAAAAAGAAGTGAATAAATTTTTAGCTGGCATTTTTAATTATTCTGATTATGAAAAAGAAGAATTCAAAAATGATTTAAATTTTGAAAGAATAGATGATTTAAATTCTTCTTGTGAT
This sequence comes from Arcobacter thermotolerans, assembly GCF_983172305.1. NCBI lineage: Bacteria > Pseudomonadati > Campylobacterota > Epsilonproteobacteria > Campylobacterales > Arcobacteraceae > Arcobacter > Arcobacter thermotolerans. The sequence goes on along the minus strand of NZ_CFAFZJ010000010.1, from coordinate 79,383 downwards.
GAAATGTTAGAAACTCTATTTGAAAAAATAGATGAAGATATTAAAGAAAATTTGATTGATTGTGATGAAATTGAAGAAATCAAAACAAAAGAAGATTTTGAGAAAGAAATATTGAAAATAAAAAGTAAAAGAAATTGGATAAACCAATTATTTTGGGAAATTATTGTTCCTTTACAACTTTCTTCTGAAAATGAAGATTTCTTAACAAATTTTAGAACAGATATTTTAAATTTAGATAAAGAAATAGAAGAATTGCAAAAAGATTTAACCAACCATGATCAAAAGTTATCTCAAAAAATAGATATAACAACATTAAAAATTAAATATTCTGATATACAAGATGGTTTTTATTGTCAAGATGATATAGAATATGAAATTAAAGAATTAAATGTATTTAGAATTACTAACGAAGAGTATACAAGCCCATTAGTAGATTTTTCTTTAATTGAAATTTGCAATACTTATAACAATAAAATAACTTTTGGTTTATTTGATGATGGGTGTTCACAACATTATATAATAGAAGGATATTCTAAAATAGTTTCAGCAGTTAAGGAATGGGAAATATTCAAAGAAAAAATGAAATTTGAATACAACGATGAAAAGGATATTATTTATAGTTATGATTCTATAGGTTTGAAAGTATAAAAAAGTTTAAAATGGACTATAAAAAAGTTTAAAATGGACTATAAAACTGTGTAAATTCAAAAAATATATAGATTTATAAGATTTACACAGAATCCTAAACACTACCCAGAATATTGAATGCTACCTGCTTTTAAAATGTAATTTTGATTTTTTAAATATTAAACTAAATCTAAAACAAAAAAATCTTCACCATACAAAGAAGAATAATATTCTTCTTTTATATATTCATACTTCCAAATTTTTGGATTTATTTCAAAATCTTTTTCAACATAAGTAAATTTTTTATCATACATCATATTTTTTTCAATTTTATCAAAAATTTTAAAACTAGTAATTTTGTAGCTAGTTTTTGTATATGTTAAATTTTTAAAAATTGTTTCAAAAATATTTGAGTTTTCTTGTTTGCAAATTTCTAGTTTTTCACTTATATTTTTTAAAGTTTTTTTATCAAATTTTATATTTAAAAAATTTTGATATTCACATATAAAAGTTTCAAAATTTGTTTTTTCAGCAACCAAAACACTTTTTTTATTAAAACCCTTTTTTTCCAAACTTAAAACATTAAAAAAATGATTTCCAACAAAAACCTCTCTTTTAATTTTTTCTTTTTTAATGTTTACAAGGTATCTTCCATTTTTATTTCCCTTAGCCTTTTTCTTTTGAGAAACCTCGATATATTCGTCGTTTTCATTAATTTCTATATTTGTTTGTTTTGTTTTTATATAACAATTTTCTAGCACGTTTTCAATAGCATTTTTATCTTTTAGATTCTTTGATAATTTTGTAACACTATTTATTTTTTTATAAATTGCTCTATTTAAAATTGAAGCAGAAGAAGTAAAAACCCTTATTTTATTAACTTTTTTCCATCCATTGAAAAAATGAAATGTATCCTCGTCTTGTGGATTTGTTGTTTTTTGAATATACTTCAACAAGTATGCACAACTTCTTGAAGTGTCTTTTATTACTTCAATTTTATGCTCTCCAATTTCGTTTTTTTTAATTATATTTTGAATGTGATTAATAAGATTTTTAACAAAATCTTTTTTTATATATAAAATTGCGTGTAAGTGGGGAGTTAAGTTTTTGTGAGGTTCTATAACTTTACTATATTCTATTTTTTCAAATTTTCTATTTACTTTAAAATCTTTATAAATCTCTCGGAAACTACTATTTAGCAACTTATATGCTTCATTTATTGTTATGTTTTTATCAAAATTTGGGTTTGTTTTTTGTGTAGTTGAACTATATTTGTGGAATTTTGAAGGACAAGTAAGAGTTAAGAAAATAGCCATATAATCATTGTTATTACTATATTTTTCTTCTAATAATTTTTGAGTATAAAAAAAATAAAGGTATGTATCTTTTGATTTTTGCAATATATCATGTTCTAATTTATATGCTTCATTTTTTTGTGTGTTGCTAAATAAAATATTTTGTACATACATAAATTGTTTAAACTCAATTGTTTTTGAAGCTTTTTTGTACTTTTCTATTTCATAATTTTTATATGCTTCAAAACTAGTAGAAGTTTTATATACTTCTTTTTTCTCAATTTTTTTTTCTTCAATTTTAATATCTTCTTTTTTAACAATAGAAAGCTCTTTAAAATTTATTTTCAGATCAAATTCAAATAAATCTTTTATACCTATGTTTCCATATTTCATTTTTTATCCTTTTATAATAATATTAATTATAAGTCAAGAAATTTCTTTTGATTAATTTTTGTGAAAAAGAGGAAGGAAAGAGAAGATTTTTAATTTGTTCGACACTTTTTATTAAATAAGTCAAGAAGGTTATAATCGAAATGGTTTAATCAAAAAGGTCTGAATAAAGAGGGGTTAACTCTTGAACAAGTTCAACAAAAAAAATATCAAGAAGAATTACTAGCGATTGAAAGAGAAAAATTAGCTATTGAAAGACAAAGATTAAAAAATGAAAGAGATTCAATTAATAGCCAAAATAGAAGAGCAAATGAACAAAGAGATCGAGACACAATTGATCAAATAAATCAAAATGTTAAAAACATAAATGATATGTATGATAATGATGAGAGAAATAGACAAATGAGAAACTTGAATGATAATTTATATGATATAAATAGAAGTATAAATAAAATGAATAATGGTGGTGGATATTATAATAAATAATTATTTTTTATAATATAAATACTATTTATTTGTTTAATTTTATTGTATTACAAAAATGCTAATTTGCCAGTAAAAATAATAAGAACATTAAATTTTTAAAGATTTATTTTAACTTATTTTTCTACAAGTACAACTTAAAAGGCTAAGGCACACTTCGCCCTAAAGGGCTTTTGACTACGTCAAAGTGTGGTTAAGGTAAACCTTAACAATCCTTTTCGCCCTTCGTTGCACTTATAAGACAAATATAAAGCAAATCAACCAAAGAAGCTATCTATCAATTGTATAACTTTTTTGTTGTTGCTTTTGGCTTTTGAAATACTTTTTAAAATCACTTATTTTTAAACCTAAATTTTTAAAAAATGTAACTAAAATAAGTGATTGATTTTTAAGCTTGTTTATTTTCTTACTTTGTTTTTCTATTAATTCTTTATTTTGTGCTTTTTCTAATTCCAAATTTCCAATAAGCTTTTGATTTTGTAAATCTTTTTGCACCATTTTAGAATTTTCATTTTTCAAACTTTGATTTTCCCTTTTTAAGTGATTAATATCGTTTAGTTGGGCATTAAGAGGCTCTTTAATCTTATTTACTAATTTATTAAACATTGTATTCCTATCTTCAACTTTATAAAAAGTATTACCTAATAGTGGAGTTTCTTTTTTAGTATGTTCTTTTATAATATTTGCAATATCATTTTTAAGAGTTTTTTCATATTTTTCTACATTTTCAACTTCCAATTTTTTGGAATTGATACTATTTTCTAAAGCTTTGTATTCTTGTCTTTTTTGTTTTTCGAGTTGTTGTAATTGTAAATATTGTTCATTAAATGTTTGATATTCCAAATCAACTTTTTGGTATAAATCCCTTTGTTTTTTCATTTCAATTTTTTGCTTATTAATTTCAGAATAGATATTTTTGAGTTCTTTTTTTTGAGTGCTAATATCGACAAATAGGGACTTTAGTTGCTTTTGCTTTTCCTGCTTTATGTAATCATTTCTATTAAGGTGTTCTTTTTTTGTTACAAACTTTGAAACACCTCTTTGAAAATCTAAACCAACTTTTTGAAAACTATTTTGTGCAAGTGTTTGCAAGTTTCTATAATCACTTTTTTTTAAGTTTGAAGCAAATGCGAGATTTTTATCAAAATGATTATTATGCGCAAGAATATGAGCATGATAGTTATATCTTTTTTCACCATTTTCTTCAAAAAATTCATCTTTGTGAATATCTAAATTTAAAGTTTCTAAACCATATTTTGTTTTTAAATCTTTTGCATATTCAATAAAACCTTTATCAATATCTATATTATCTTTTAAATATTCTTTTACTTTATCGTAACTAAGACTAACAACAAACTCCACCAAATGTTTTTGCATATAATCATTTTTATTTTTGCTTTTTAAATAATTTTGCCTTTTAGCTTCTATATCTTCAAAATTTGAAAAAGTTAAATTAATATTTTTATCTAATTCTTCACCTTGTTTTGCAAGGTATGGAATTGGTTTATCAAAGTTTTTTCTTTCTATGTTGTGTTTTAAAATGATTGAGAGGTGTTCTTTTGAATATGTAACTAAATTAACGCTTATAAAATTTTTCATATAAAATCCTTTATTTTTATATAAATTATTTTAAGTATTATTAAAGCTTAAATTGATTTTATTTATCTTGAAACTTTTAAAAAAGTTTCGTGTGACATTTTCATTTTTTTTAACAAAAAATTGAAAACTTACACTAAATTTAGTAGAAATATTAATAGCAAAATGATAGATTTTTTTCTAGTAAAAAAGCGTTATGTAAGCGGTGTATATAACGCTTTTAATTTTTATGCCATTTTTAATATATTTATTTATTATTTTTTAAATCCAATTTTCCAAATTTATTTTTGGAAAAATAAATTGAAAAATGGATAATTTTAGTTGTTAAAACTATATGAAATATTTTTTATTTTAAATCTTCAATTTCAAGATCTTGACCAAAAAATAATTCTTTGGTTTTTTCTTCTTCATCAATAGTATCTTGTATTCTTTTTCTTCGTTCTTCAATAAGTTTTAACTTTTTTTTAGCTTTTGCTTCTAGCTCTTCTTTTGTTAGTTTTCTATTTAAAAATAGCATTATTCCAATATTTGCTAACATATTAACTCCTTTATAAAAAAGGAGCATTAAGCGCCTTTTTTATCTTTGTATAGATTTTTACATATTTTTGAAAAGCTATTTGAATAAGCCAATAGAACAAGAGCTTGAACAATTGCTTGAGTTTCTTGAGATGGGATAAAGTTAGTAATTTTCCCATTTTCATCTTTTATTTCACTTTTTTGCAATGTATGATATTCGTTCAAATTTCTAATTACAAGATTTAATGAATATTTAAAAGTATCATTATTTAAAGCTATTTTTAAATCTTTAACTAGATTTTTAATAGCAACAACTTTTTGTTTTTTTAGTATTTCTTTATCTTTAAAAATTTCAGATACACTAGAGATAATATAATTTCTTATAGCCTCATTAGTTCTAAGATTTTCAACAATTTGTTTTGTTACAACAATTTTTGTTTTATTTTTTGTATCAATATTTACATAATTCATGTTTTACCTTTATAAGCGATATGCTTACAAGTAATTTTAGGTAAAAGTTTTTAGAATATTGAAATTTTTTAAAGATTGAGCAAAAATAAAGAAGTTTTTACCCTTCTTTATTATCATAAACTTTAAGGTTCATTCTTAGCATTTCAAGTTTTTCTCTAAATTCTTCCATAACTTGGTTTTTTTCTAGTTCATTTTTAACTATTTTTTGTTGCTCTTGTTTTGCCAAATCTCTTTTTGCTTTACCTTCTAAAGTAAATTCATCTTTGTTTGTATCAAGAGTTTTATAAATATCAATAAAAACTTTCCATTCTTTTTCCATATTTTCAAGTTCATAATCTATCTTTTTTTGAAGTTCTACTATTTCGGAAGAGTTCATATATTCTTTATATTCTTGAGAAGATTTTACAAGTTTTTTCATATTATATTGAAGCATAAATTGTTTTGTTGTCATTTTATATCCTTATTTTAAATATTAATTATATGTACTATTTTTTTTTAAACAATTTTTTCACAAAATTTAATTAGAATTACAAAACACTATGATACAAAGAGAGAAAACTATGATACAAAACTTATTTAAAGAAAACCAAGAATGTCGAGAAAATGGGAGTTTTATAGAAAAACAAATAATAAGTAAAACTTCTAATTGTAATAACTTTAATTTTAATGTTATTAAGCATAAAAAAAAGAAAAAATAGCTAATATTTCTTTCTTAAAATTTAAAGGAGAAAAAATGAAAAAAGTAGTTCTTGCAACAGTAGCACTAGTAGGTTTTGCATTTGCTGATGCACCAGCATCTTATGCAACATGTAAAGCATGTCACGGAGTTAAAGGTGAAATCAATATCACTACTCAAAACAAATCTCATGTTCCAGCTAATTTAACAAAAGCTGAAATAGAAAAAGCTTTACATGGTTATAAAGATGGTTCTTACGGTGGAGCGATGAAAGGTCTTATGAAAGGTCAAGTTGCTAAATTAAGTGATGCTGATATTAAAGCATTAGCTGATTATATGGGTAAATAATTTGGTTTTACCAAAACTTTAAAGAGGATAAGTTTACTTATCCTCTTTTTTTATATCTTTTTTAGCCTCTTTTATAGACTTCTCTTTTTTTATAGCATCATTTAAATCTTCAACACTATCAAAAAGCATTCCATTTGTCATTTTTGAAGCATCGTCAAATTGTCCTGATTTTGCAGCCCAGATAAATAAAAATAACATCCCAGCTGAAATAACAAGCCCAACTACTAACATAAAAAATAGTGTATCATCAATCATAATATAAATTTTTCCTTTATTTGAGTTTTATTCTAAGAGAGTTTAAAACAACTACTAATGAACTTAAACTCATAGATAATGCAGCAAAAAGCGGAATTATAAATCCAGCTACTGCGATTGGAATTGTAATTGTGTTATAAATTAAAGAGAAAGCTAAATTTTGTTTTATATGTTTATAGGTTTTTTTAGAGATTATAAAAGCATCTTTTAATGATTTTAGTTTTGAATTTAGCATTACTACATCAGAAACCATCATAGAAACATCAGCAGAATTTCCCATAGCAATCGCAACATCACTAGAAGCTAGTGCAACACTATCATTTACACCATCTCCAACCATAACAACAGTTTTACCACTATTTTTTAAATCTTTTATAAAATCTGCTTTATCTTTTGGAGTTAGATTTGCTTTATAATTTGATATTTCCAACTCTTTTGCAATACTTGAAGCTACAAAATTATTATCTCCTGTTAACATTATAGATTCTATATTTTGTTCTTTTAAATACTCTATAAGCTCTTTCGCATCATCTTTTAACTCATCTTTTAACTCAAAATTTGCAACTATTTTTTTATCTATACAAAATAGATATTGAGTAAATTTTGAGTTTAAATCAATGTTTACATTTACATCAAACTCTTTTAAAAGAGCCTCATTTCCACCTAAAATTTCAATATTTTCATATCTTGCACTTAATCCTTTTGCTTCTATATTTTTTACATCTTCTAAAATTAGATTAGAGACTTCAAAGTTCTCTTTAATATATTTTTTTACAGCTAAACTAACAGGATGATTCGAGCTATCAAGCAAAGAGTAAAGAAGATTCATACTTTTTTCATCTTTATTAAAAAACTCTACAAAACCAACTTCTAATTCACCTTTTGTCAAAGTTCCTGTTTTATCAAAAACAACAGTTGTAGCATTTGCAATAGTTTCTATAAATTTTGCCTCTTTAAATAGTAAGGATTTTTTTGCCAACTCACTAATTCCAACTAAACTTGCCATTGGTGTTGCAAGTGCTAAGGCACAAGGACAAGCAATTACAACAACTGAAATAGCAGTTATAAATGACCTTTCAAACTGATTAACACCTTCAAAGTAAAATCCTAAATCAAGACCAAAATAGTACCAAACCAAAAATGTGATAAACGCAATACTTAAAATTATTAAACTAAAGCGTCTTGAAATTTTGTTTGCCAAAGTTTGAATTTTAGGTTTAGAATTTAGTGAATCTTCAAGCAGAGTTACAATTGATGAAAAAGTTGAGTTTTTGAAATCTTTTACAACCTCAAAAAGTATTGTAGAGTCTAAAATAACAGTTCCACTAAAAATATTATCTCCTGTTTTTTTATAAACAGGTATTGACTCACCAGTTAAGCTTGATTCATCAAAAGATGCATTTCCGCTTATAATTTTTCCATCAACTGGAACTTTCTCTCCAATCTTAAGTTCAATAATATCTCCAACTTCTACTAAATTTAAAGCTTTTGTCTCTTTTTTCCCATCTTTTACAACAATAGCTTCTAAAGGAAGAGTAGATTTTATTTTATCTAAAGTATCAATAGCTGATTTTTTACCAATTACTTCAAGATATTTTCCAACTAAAACAAAAGTTATAATCATAGCAACAGAATCAAAATAGCTCTCACCTTTTGCACCAAATAAAACAAATAAAGAGTAAACATAAGTCATTGTTGCACCAGAACTTACAAGCAAATCCATATTTACAATACGATTTTTTAAACCAAAATATGCACCTTTATAAAATACAAATCCACTAAAAAAGAGAACTGGAGTTGTTAGAATAAACTCTGCTAGATGTATCATATTTTTTACTTCAAGACTCATTCCTGTAAAAAAGCCTGTATATTTTGCAACACTTAACATCATAATATTCATAGTACAAACAACTGCAACCATCATTCTTACAAAATAGTCTTGTTTTGCTTTGCTAGCTTCTTTGTCTGCTATACTTGAATCATAAGCATAAGCATTGTAACCAATACTTCTTATCTTTTTTATAATATCACTAAGTTTTAAAATATCACTATTAAAAACAACTCTTGCTTTATTTGTTGTGAAATTTATATTTGCTTCAACTACACCTTTTGTATCATACAAAACCTTTTCATTTAACCAAACACAAGCTGCACAATGAATTCCTTCAAGTATTAAATCAATTTGTACAAATCCATCTTTTGTGATTGTTGTGTAACTATTTAAAAAGTTTTCTGAGTCAAATTTTGCTAAATCATCATTTGATACTTGTAAAGGAGCTTTTATAGTTTTATTTCCAAGTTTTTCATAAAAAGAGTCTAAATTTTCACTTTTTAAAATATGATAAACACTTTGGCAACCACCGCAACAAAAATTTAAATCATTCTCTTTTATCATTATTTTTTCATCAAATGATAAATGACAATGATTACACTCTATTTTTATCAAAAAAACATCCCCTTTTTTTAAAATTAAACTTTATATTAAGATTTTTGTGTATTATATCTTATTAATTTCAAAGAGTGGTTTAATGAACAACGATATATCAAATCTTAAAAATATTACAGTACTTTATGTTGAAGATGAAAAAGATTTAAGAGAGGTTACATCTTCTATTTTACAATCATTTACAAAAAATCAATATATTGCTGCAAATGGTCAAGAAGGGTATGAACTCTTTTTAAAACATGATAGCGATATTGATTTAATTATCTCTGATATAAATATGCCAATTTTAAATGGTTTAGAGATGATTAAAAAAATTAAAGATATAAATAAAAATGTTCCAATTATAGTAACAACTGCTTTTTCAAATAAAGAGTATCTACTAGAAGCGATTGATATTGGTGTTGATAAATATGTTTTAAAACCTGTTGATGTTTCAAAATTACTTCAAGCTATGTCACAATCATTAAATTATCATGAACTAAAAGATTTGTATTTGGATAGTTTAACAAATCTCTCAAATAGAAATAAACTAAAAAAAGATTTAAAAGATTCAGCTAGTGAACTTATGGCTTTATTTGATATTGATGAATTTATTGCTACAAATGACCTTTTTGGTGAGATTATTGGTGATAAAATTTTAAAAGAGTTTGCTTCAAAAATGAGAAATTATTTTGATGGAAATGAATTCTTGTTATATAGGATAGAATCAGATAAATTTGCAGTAGTACCAAAAAATAAGATGGATACAAAAGATTTTTTCAATATTTGTAAAGATTTTTTAGAAAAAGTAGAAAATGAACCATTTCTAATAGATGATAATGAAATAGATATCAATATTACTATAGGAATAGCACAAGGTGATGGTTCAGAAGCTTATAAATACACTAAAAGAATTATATCTTATGCTAGAAAAACTTTTCAAAAGATTATGATTTATGATGATTCTTATAATATTCACATCTCTTTTGAAGAGAATATAAAATGGATAAAACAACTAAAACAAGGCTTCAAAGATAATTTATTGAAAGCATATTTTCAGCCAATTGTTGATACACAAACAAAAGAAGTTATAAAATATGAAGCACTAATTAGATACATAGATCATGATGGTACAGAATTTAGCCCATATAGTTTTTTACATATTGCAAAAAAAACAAAACTTTATTCAAATATTATTAAAGTTATTTTAGAAGACTCATTAAAACTTATTAAGAATAAAAATAAAAGAGTCTCTATAAATATATCTTATGATGATATTTTAAACGAGAAGACAACAAAATATATCTACAATTATTTAGATGAAAATATAGATTTTGCTTCAAATATTGAGTTTGAAATACTAGAAAGTGAAGAGATTTCTGATTTTAATTTAGTTGATACATTTATAGATAATGTTTCAAGATATGGTTGTAAAGTTGGAATTGATGACTTTGGTAGTGGATACTCAAATTTTCATCTTTTATCAAGACTAGATATAGATTTTATAAAAATAGATGGCTCTTTAATTAAAAATATTGATCAGTCAAAAGATTTAGAGATAATTGTAAAAACAATATCAAATATTGCAAAAGAATTTGATATAAAAACTGTTGCAGAATTTGTTGCAAATGAGCATATTTATAACAAAGTAAAAGAGTTAAATATAGATTACTCTCAAGGATATTTTTTTGATAAACCTTTAAAATATGAAGATATAGTTTAACTGTTTATCCAGTTTTCAACTATACTTTTTTTATCAAAAATTTTTGTTTTTGCTCTTGCTATATTTGCAATAGCTAAAATCTCTTTAGAAGCTTTGTGAATATTATCATTTACAATTAAGTAGTCATAATCAGTAAATGATTCAATCTCTACTTTAGCATTTTGAACTCTTTTTTGAATCATCTCAGCGCTATCAGTATCTCTAGCTATTAATCTTTGCTCTAATATTTTTAAAGTTGGTGTTGTAATAAAAACAGAAGTTATTAGCTTGTCCAATTTTTTTCTTAAAATTCTATGCCCTTGAACATCTATATCAAAAATTACAAGTTTTCCATCATTTAAAGCTTTGGTAATTGGTTCTAGCATAGTTCCATAATAGTTATTATGAACTTTTGCATACTCCAAAAATTTATCATCTTTTATATTTTTTTCAAACTCTTCTTGACTTACAAAATGATAATCAACTCCATCTTCTTCTTCACCTCTTAAAGCTCTTGTAGTTGTTGAAATAGAGAAATAGTAGTTTGGTATATTTTTATATATCTCTTTTAAAAGAGTAGATTTTCCGCATCCGCTAGGTCCTGAAATAACTAGAATTGCACCTTTTAACTCTTTTATCATTTTATTCCTTTATCGATATATTTATATCAACAGACTCACCACTTACTAATCTGTCTATAATATTTTGATCTAGTTTTGTAAGAAGTGGTCTTAGCTCATCAATTTTAAATCTATTCAAAACCAAATGATACTTATTATTATCTAAAGAGAATTCATAATCTTTAACTTCATCTAAAGCTTCATCTATAATTTCACTTATATCTTTCCAATCAGCTTCGTCATTTATCTGTTTTTTATCATCTTTTAAAATAGTATTAATTTTATTTAATTCTAAATTATCTAAAACTCCACCTTTTTGTAAAGCACTCAAGCTAACTATACTCTCATCTTCATTTTCATCAACTAAATCATCAACATCATCATCAACAAAACTTAAATCATCATAGTTATCAAAATCTGTGCTATCATCTAAACTATCGTTTATAAAATCAACAACAGGAACAACAAATTCTTCATCTTCTATAGAGACAAATTTTGATAAATTCTTACTATCTTTTTTTTCACTTGCTAAAAGCTCTATTTGCTCTTTTAAAATTGCCTCTAATTTTGTAGGAAGAAATGGTCTTGGAATCAAGAAATCTCTCTGTTTTTCAAAACTCAACTCTTCAGAGCTAATTGCTCCTAATCTAGTTGTTAATCTTTTGATTTTATTAAATTTGTTATCAATAAATGGTTGATCTACAATTATTAAATCATATTTTTTATCAACACTAGTTGTTTTTTGAACTATTAAATCAACTTTAATTCTTTTACAAACAAGTATAAATATATGTTCAATTATTGCTGTATCGCAAATAAGAAGGATTTTCACTACTTTATCTCCTTTAAATTTAGCTCTTCAAGCTTAAAAACCTTATCACATCTAAAAGCTAAATCCTCTTCATGAGTTACTAAAATAAGTCCAGCATCATTCTCTTTTATATAGTTAAAAAGAGTATTCATAACTATATTTGCTGTATCTTTATCTAAGTTTCCTGTTGGTTCATCTGCAAAAATTATTTTTGGTTTTTTCATAAGAATTCTTGCTATAGACAAACGTTGTTGTTGTCCACCACTTAGTTCTCCAACACCTTGATTTAAAACATGTGAGATATTTAAATCATTTAACAATTTATAATCAATATCATGATGACTTAAAAGTGTAGCAATATTTAGATTTTCTAAAGCACTAAAACCACGAAATAAATAGTGAGCTTGAAATACAATCCCAAAATCATCTCTTCTAATTTTTAATAGCTCATTTTGCTTTAAAGAGTATAAATCTTTACTTTGAAAAACAACATTTCCATTTGTTGGCTTTAAAAGTGAAGATAAAATATTCAAAAGAGTTGATTTTCCACTTCCACTAGTTCCAATAATAGCTATTGACTCTTTTTTTGCTAAACTAAGATTGATATTTTTAAAAAGCTCATAATCAAAATTATGAGATAGATTTTTTGCTTCAAGAAGTACGGATGCAAGGAGTGGTTTAATACTATTTTTTTCACTCATTGCATATCCTTTTATAATAGTTCTTTAAACTATTTTATTATTTACCCATTTGTTTTGCAACTTCAGCTGCGAAATCTTCTTCTTTTTTCTCAATTCCTTCACCTAGTTCAAATCTAACATAACTAGTGATTTTGATTGATGCATCAACCTCTGCAATTGCTTGCTCAACAGTTTGTTTGTCATTCATTACATAAGCTTGAGATAAAAGTGCAAATCTTCCATCTAATTGAGTATTGTCAGTGATGAATCTCTCTATTTGCCCAGGAATAATATTTGCCCAAATTTTTTCAGGTTTTCCAGCAGCTCTTAACTCATCTTCAAATCTTGCTTTTGCAGCAGCAATTGCAGCATCTGTTAATTGAGATCTAGAAACAAACTCTGGAATCTTTTTAAGAGGTTTTTTTAATCTTACTAACTCTTCATTTTCAGCTTCAATTTCAGCTCTAATTGCTCTATTTTCAGACTCAACAAATGCAGGATCTAAATCTTTGTATGAAATAACAGTTGGTTTCATAGCAGATGCATGCATTGCAATATTTCTTAATAATGCAGATGCTTTATCTTTTACACCAGCATCACAAGAAGCAGCTAAAAGAACGCCTGTTCTTCCATTTACATGAACATAACCATTTACAACTTGTCCTTCAACACTTTGTAGTTTTCTAGCAACAAGATTTTCACCAATTGTTGCAATTTTTTCAGCTAAAAATGTTGAAAACTCTTGTCCATTTATTGTTGAGTTATTTAAAGTTTGTGCATCTTTAATTCCGTTATTTAATGCATGAGATGTAATCTCTTTTGTAAGATTTACAAAGTTCTCATTTTTTGCAACGAAGTCTGTTTGTGCATTAAGCTCTAAAATTACAGCTTTTGTGTTATCACTATTAATTTCAATAGCAACTAAACCTTCAGCAGCAACATTTCCAGCTTTTTTAGCAGCTTTTCCAAGACCAGCCTCTCTTAAAGCTTGAACAGCTTTATCTAAATCTCCACCAGTCTCATTTAAAGCATTTTTACAATCCATCATACCAGCACCAGTTAACTCTCTTAACTCTTTAATTAATTGTGGTGTAACTGCTGCCATTATGCTTCTTCTCCTTCACCAAAGTTAAAATCTTCACCTTCAGCAATTGCTTCAGCTAATACTTCATCTTGCTCTGCTTGAGAAATAGGCTCACCTGAAACTTCAACACCACTTTCAGCTAATAAAGCTTTACCTTCATTCATAGCTGCTGCCATTTCGTTGCAGAATAAGTGAATTGATCTAATAGCATCATCATTTCCAGGAATTGGTAAATCAACAACATCTGGATCACAGTTTGTATCAAGTGGAGCAACAACAGTAATTCCTAATCTTCTAGCTTCTGCAATAGCAATTTTCTCTTTAACAGCATCAAGAACAAACATCATATCTGGAAGTTTGTGCATCTCTTTGATACCACCAAGGTATAATTCTAATTTTTCTTCTTTTCTAGTAAGCATTAAAGCTTCTTTTTTAGTTAGAAGGTCTAATTGCCCCTCTTCTCTCATTTTTTTAATAATCTCTAATTTTCTAATTGATTTTTTAATTGTTCCAAAGTTTGTAAGCATTCCACCTAACCATCTGTGGTTTACATATGGCATTCCACAATCTTCAGCAGCTTTTTTAATAGTTTCACTAGCTTGTTTTTTAGTTCCTACGAAAATCATTGTTTGACCTTCTGCAGCTCTATCTCTTACAACATTGTATGTATATCTAAAGTATCTTAGAGTTTTTTGTAAATCTATAATATAGATATTTTTTCTAACACCAAAAATAAATTTTTTCATTTTTGGATTCCATCTTCTTGTTTGGTGTCCGAAGTGTACACCACACTCTAATAGGTCTTTCATTGTAACCATGTTAATTCTCCTTGAATTATGTTTGTTTTTATTTTTTTCTAGGGTTTAGCCTCTGTATCCCTTAATGCTAGTTTTTAATCTAACACAACCCGAGCAAGGATTGATACATGTGAGGTACTAAGTTTCAAAATTTGAAAAATAGAACTGCGATTATAGCTAAAATTTATTAAGATTTGTTTAATTTTTAAAATAGTCAATTTATGATTATAAAAACTTTTATCTAAAAAATATTAAAAAAGTTTGATATAAGCTAGAACTAATCTCTAACTTCTAAAATCTTCAAGACCTCATCTTTATCACTAAACTCAAATTTTTTATCTCCAATTATTTGTGCTCGTTCATCACCCTTGCCAAGAATTAGAACAACACTTTTATCATTTGCTAAACTTATAGCTTTTTTTAAAGCCTCTTTTCTGTCTTCAATTACTATAACATTTGATTTATCATCTATTCCATTTAAAATATCTTCAATTATTTTTTTTGGCTCTTCAAACCTTGGATTATCACTAGTTACAACTATATGCTTTGAATATTTACTTGCAACTTCTCCCATAAGTGGTCGTTTTAAAGCATCTCTATTTCCACCTGCTCCAAAAACACAAATTATCTCTTTATTTGGGAAACTTTTTAAAACTTCATCCATACCATCTGGAGTATGTGCAAAATCTACTATTACAAGAGGTTTTGTTGAAACAATCTCCATTCTTCCACTTATTGAATTAAAATTCTCTACAACTTTACAAATATTTTCTAATTTTTCATTTGTAGTAATATAAACTGCTGCTATTGAAGCTATTAGATTATAAATATTAAAAATCCCCATCATATTTGTAGAGAATTTATAGTTTTTATTTTCATATAAAAACTCTACGTTCATGCTATCTTTTAACTCATATTTTAGAACTTTAAAGTTTGAACTATTTTCTAATGAATAAGTAAACGCATTTGTTGGATTAAATTTAACAACTTTATCATCTATATTTATTAATTTTTTGCTTTCATCACTCAAAAATAAATTTTTTACTCTTATATACTCCTCGATAGTTTTATGATAATCAAGATGATCTCTTGTAATATTTGTATGAATCTTTAAAGCAAAACTCAATCCCTCAATTCTATTTTGCTCAATTGCATGAGAGCTAACTTCCATTACAAAATATTGACATGAGTTTTGTATAGCTTTTTGAATATTTATAAAATTTCCAAGTTGAACTGGAGTTGTTAGTGAATAATCTTCTACACAAATCTCATTTATAAAAAATCCTCTTGTACCTTGCAAAGCTACTTTATATCCCAAATTTAAAAGAATCTTATATATAGTTGAAGCTGTTGTTGTTTTACCATTTGTACCTGTAACTCCAATAATTTTTATAGAACTCATATCTAAATAGTTTTTTAGCTCACTAGAATTTAATAGTTCAAAACCACCAGTTATTGCTATATCTTTAAACTTTTCATTTTGTTTTGATACTACAAAAATATTATCTTTTTCTAACTCATTTGTATTGTCTGTAAATATTTTATTGTTTATGCTTAGTTTCATTCTGTTTCTCTTCCAATCTTTTGTAAAGTTTTACTATCTCTTTATCTTGAAAAAAGTAGTCTTGAAATCCTTCAAGATAGTTATAAGCCATATTGTTAAAACCATTATCTATAAGTTTTGTAACAAAATCATAAAAATCTTCTTTTTTTTCAATAGCTACTTTTGTTGAAAACATAATATCTTCAAAAGCTACTTTAAAAGAGCCTCTTTGTTTTATTAAAAGTTGAAAATCTTCATAATTAATAGCATCAAGCTGATTTACTGTTATCAAATTTAACTCTTTTAACAAATCCATCATCTTTTCAATATCACCATCATAAGCATTTATTACATTTTTTATATAATTTATAGCCTCTTTTGGATCATCTTTTTTTAGAAGAAAAAAGTAATCAAACAAAGCTATTGCCTTGTTTTCATCTTCAATTGAAATATCACACAAAAGTGCATATATAGGATATTCTTCATTATTTGGAAAATTTGAAATCAGCAATGAGTATAAAAAAAGCGCTTTATCAAATTTTCTTTGTGTAAAAAGTGAATTTGCTTCATTTAAAACTCTATTTTCATTTATCATTTATATTTAATCCTCTAAATAGTTTTCTTTTCCTATTGGAACATTAATTATTTTTAAATCTGGATGTATGGCACTTTTTAGCTCTTTCTCAACAACATATTTTAGTGTACTTCCGCTTGCGCTACATCCAACACAAGCACCTTTTAACTGAATATAAACTTTTGCATTTTTTATATCCAACAACTCAATTGCTCCACCATCACGTGCAAGCATAGGAGAAATTTTTTTTTCTATAATATTGTTTACAGGTTCTTGTAAATCTTCATCTGTAAATGGAAACATTTTTTAATCCTTCTTTTTTTCATACCTTTTTACAAAAAATATTCCAATAGCACTAAGAGCTAAAATAACTCCTATAGTTTGCAATATAAATGTAAGAGTAACTTCATTTTCAAACATTATTTAACCACTTCTTCACATCTAGAACATAGTGTTTCTTCTTTTGTTGAAGTATATTTCCAACATCTAGGGCATTTATGTCCACTTGCTTTATAAACTTTAAACTCGTTATCTTCAAGTTTGAAACTTCCTAGTAGTTCTTTACTTGAAGTTATCTTTGATAATTTACTAACTAAAAACCAATCACTTGATTCTACCTCATCTAAGGCTAAAAACTCTTTATTATCTGTAACTATCTCTAACTCTAAAGTAGATTTTATAATTTTTTCTTTACTTAAAGCATCTTTTATTTCAGAAAACTTCTCTTTTGCTTCTACAAACAACTCATCTTTTATTTCAGATTTTACATCTGGAAGATTATATTTTTCAAAATCAAAAATATCTTTTGTATCACCTTTTACTATTTTAGGAGCATAATCTAAAAGTTCGTCCATAGTATAAGTTAAAATACATGCCAATGTTGAAATTAGTTTTTTTGTAATCATAGCCATAGCTGTTTGAGATGCAGTTCTATGAATATCATTTTTATCATCACAATATAATCTATCTTTACAAACATCAAGATAAATTCCTGATAAATCAACAACTAAAAAGTTATTCAGTTTATTTAAACCTTTTGAAAACTCATAGATTTTAAAACTAGACTCTATCTCATCAAAAACTCTTTTTGCTTTCTCTAAAATCCACTTATCTAAAACACCCAATTTTTCAACTTCAACTAATTTTTCAAGTCCATCAATATTTGCAAGTAAAAATCTTGCTGTATTTCTTATTTTTCTATAAAGCTCACCATTTTGTTTTAAAATATTATCAGAGATTTTCAAATCACTTTGATAATCACTCATTGCAACCCAAAGTCTTAAAATTTCACTTCCATACTCTTTTAAAACCTTATCAGGAGCTACAACATTTCCTTTTGATTTACTCATTTTTTCACCCTTTTCATCAACGGTGAATCCATGAGTTAAAATAGATTTATATGGTGCAACTTCACTACTTGCAAGTGTTGTAAGAAGTGAAGATTGGAACCAACCTCTATGTTGGTCACTTCCTTCAAGATACATATCAGCAGGAAATGTTCCAGCATCATAGTTTCCACTTCTTAAAACTGCATTTTGTGTACTTCCACTATCAAACCAAACATCCAAAATATCCAAAGTTTTTTCTAAATCATCAGGATTTAATCCACTTCCAGGATATAATAAATCTTTAATTTCCATATCATACCAAGCATCACAACCATGTTGTTCAAAAATCATTGCTGTAAAGTTTAAAACTTTTTCATCAAAAATTATCTCACCTGTTTTTTTACTCACAAAAAATGCAATTGGAACTCCCCAATCTCTTTGTCTTGAAATACACCAATCAGGTCTTCCTTCAAGCATAGCTTTTAATCTATTTCTTCCCCACTCTGGATAGAATTTTAGATTTTCAACAACTTCTAAAGCATTTTCTCTTAATGTTTGATTTTTTTCTCCATATTTATCATCAATAGATATAAACCACTGTTTTGTTGCTCTAAAAATAATTGGTGTATGAGTTCTCCAACAGTGTGGATAAGAGTGTCTAATATCTACTCTTTTTAATAAAGCAGCTCCTAACTCTTCCAAAATCAACTCATTTGCTTTAAATACATTTAATCCTAAATATTTATCACAATCTTTAAATAGTTTTTCTCTAATAATTGTTTCATCATATTTTCCATAAGCATCAACTGGCATAATCACTTCAATACCATATTTAAGTGATACTTTATAGTCATCCTCTCCATGTCCAGGGGCTGTGTGAACTGCTCCAGTTCCACTATCCATCATAACATGGTCACCTAAAACAATTTTTGAAGTTCTTCCATTCAATGGATTAATTGCAAATGTATTTTCTAAATCTTTTGGATTAATAGTTTCAACTACTTCGCCACTTATAACTGCACTTTCTATTAAAGAGTTATATAATTTTTTAGCAACTATAAATTTATCAGAAGTTTTTACATATTCTTCATCACCATTTAAAGAAATTCCTGTATTTGCAGGAAGTGTCCAAGGTGTTGTTGTCCAAATAATAATACTAGCATCAAGATTTTGATGTTTAAATGCCACATAAATTGAAGGTGAAGTTTTATCTTCATACTCAACTTCAGCTTCAGCTAACGCAGTTTGAGCAGCCCAAGACCAATAAACAGGTTTACTTCTTTGAACTAAAAGCCCTTGTTTAGCAATTGCACAAAGCTCTCTATAAATATTTGCTTCAAATTTAAAATCCATTGTTAAATATGGATTTTCCCAATCAGCAATAACTCCAAGTTGTTTAAATTCATCTTTTTGAATTTCAACAAATTTTGTTGCATGATCTCTACAAAGTTGTCTTAATTTTGATTTTGGAAGCTCTTTTTTCTTCTCACTTCCTATTTTTTCTTCAACTTTTTGTTCAATTGGTAAACCATGACAATCCCAACCTGGAGTATATCGTATAGATTTTCCATCAAAATAGTGAAATTTGTTTATAATATCTTTTAAAATTTTATTTAAAGCATGACCTATATGAATATTTCCATTTGCATAAGGAGGTCCATCATGAAGAGTAAAACTTTCACACCCTACTCTATTTTTCTTCATTTTTTCATATACAGCTTGTTCATCCCACTGCTTGTATCTTATTGGTTCATTTTGTGGCAAACCACCTCTCATTGGAAAATCAGTTTTTGGAAGCAACAAACTCTCTTTATAATCCATATTTCACCTCTATTTTAAATAATTTTCTATTTTGTTAAATCGAAGATTATATCTAAATATATTTAAAATAAAATTTTATTATCTTTACTTAAAAATTTAATAATTTAACACAATCTTTATGTGAAATAAAAAAATTATATGCTAGAATATTTGCCAAATTTTGACAAAATAAATATAGGATAGAAAATGAGCGTAAAACACTATGAAGTAATTGTTGTTGGTGGTGGAATTTCTGGAGCTGCTTTGTTTTTTGAGTTAGCAAAATATTCTGATATAAATAATATTTGTTTACTTGAGAAGTATGATGATCTTGCTACACTTAACTCTAAAGGTACAAGTAACTCTCAAACAATACATGTTGGAGATATTGAAACAAACTATACTTTTGATAAAGCAAAAATTACAAAAAGAACAGCAAAGATGATTGAGAAATTTAATCTTATGTATAATTTACAAGATAAAATTATGTTCAAACATCAAAAAATGGCTCTTGGAGTTGGAGAAAAAGAGGTTAAATTTATTACAGATAGATATAATCAATTTAAAGAGATTTTTCCATATTTAGAACTTTGGGACAAAGAAACTTTAAGAGAAAAAGAGCCTTTGTTAGTTTATGCTGATAAAGAGAGAACAAAAGATAGACCAGAACCAATTATAGCTATGGGAACAAATGACCAATATACAACTGTTGATTTTGGAGCTATGACAAAAGAACTTGTAAAAGCTGCAAAAGAGGCAGATAGCTCTAAAACAACTGATGTATTTTTTAATCAAGAAGTAGATGAAATAGAAAAAATTGGTGATAAATTTAAAGTTACAACTACAAATGGAACAGTTTATACAGCTGATTTTGTTGTTGTAAATGCTGGTGCACATTCACTTTATTTAGCTCACAAAATGGGACATGGAAAACATATGGGTTCATTATCAATGGCTGGATCATTCTATATTACAAATGGAACATATTTAAATGGTAAAGTATATATGGTTCAAAATGACAAACTTCCATTTGCAGCACTTCATGGAGATCCAGATATTTTATGTGATGGAAAAACAAGATTTGGACCAACAGCATTAGCTCTTTTAGTGCTTGAAAGATACAAAGGTGGAAAATCTTTCTTCCAATGTTTAAAAACTTTAAACTTCGATGGAAGTATTATGAAAATTTTCTGGGATTTACTAAAAGATAGCGATATTAGAAATTATGTATTTAAAAACTTCTTATTTGAAGTTCCTGGAATTAATAAAAAACTTTTTGTTCAAGACGCACAAAAAATTGTTCCATCTTTAAGTGTTGATGATATCGAATATGCAAAAGGTTTTGGAGGAGTTAGACCTCAAGTTTTAAATAAAACAGAGAAAAAACTAATGCTAGGTGAAGCTTCAATTACTGAAGAAAAAGGGATTATTTATAATATGACTCCATCTCCAGGAGCAACTTCTTGTTTAGGAAATGCTGAAAGAGATATAAAAATAGTTTGTGAATACTTAGGTAAAAAATTTAAAGAAGAACAATTCTTAGCTGATTTTACAGATGATAAATAATAAAAAGGGCTATTGCCCTTTTTAACAGAAGGCTTTTTATGGCAACAAACTTCTCAAAAAAAGATATGATTAAACTTCAAAATCTTTTAAGAAAATCAAAAAAAACAATTACAACTGCTGAATCTTGTACAGGTGGACTAGTTGCAAGTATAATTACTAAAATCTCAGGCTCTAGTGATATATTTAATGGAAGTATTGTTACTTACTCAAATAGTATAAAAAACAAAGAGTTAGGTGTTTTAAATGAAAGCTTAGATAAATTTGGGGCAGTAAGTAAACAAGTTGTATCTGAGATGCTAGATGGTGTATTAAAAAAATTTGAAGCAGATTTTGCTATTGCAATTTCAGGGGTTGCTGGTCCAAATGGTGGAACAAAAAATAAGCCTGTTGGAACTATTGTAATAGGTATTGCTTCAAATAATAATATAAAAAAAATAAAAACATATCACCTAAAAGGTAGCAGAATTTCAATTCAAAAACAATCAGCAAATATAGCTCTTTCAAAAATTTTGAAATTTGTATCAAAAACTATTGACAATTAATTTAAATTGCACTATAATTCCAGTCCATTTTAAGTAAACACTTAAAATTTGAATGACTCGTTAGCTCAGCCGGTAGAGCATCTCACTTTTAATGAGGAGGCCGATGGTTCGAATCCATCACGGGTCACCATTTTGTTGTTGTATAATCTTGGCCCCTTCATCTAACGGTTAGGATTCATGGTTTTCATCCATGCCACAGGGGTTCGAATCCCCTAGGGGTCACCAAGTACAATATGCAACAAATGGTCGATTAGCTCAGTTGGTAGAGCGCTACCCTTACAAGGTAGATGTCATAAGTTCGAGTCTTATATCGACCACCATTATTTAAAAGGTGCGGCCATAGTTTAGTTGGTTAGAATGCCTGCCTGTCACGCAGGAGGTCGCGAGTTCGAGTCTCGTTGGCCGCGCCATTTTATTTATTTTTTTGACTCGTTAGCTCAGCCGGTAGAGCATCTCACTTTTAATGAGGAGGCCGATGGTTCGAATCCATCACGGGTCACCATTTCTTTTGTTATATATCTTGGCCCCTTCATCTAACGGTTAGGATTCATGGTTTTCATCCATGCCACAGGGGTTCGAATCCCCTAGGGGTCACCAAGGTTAATATATAACAATCCCCTAATTTCGGTCGATTAGCTCAGTTGGTAGAGCGCTACCCTTACAAGGTAGATGTCATAAGTTCGAGTCTTATATCGACCACCATTATTTAAAAGGTGCGGCCATAGTTTAGTTGGTTAGAATGCCTGCCTGTCACGCAGGAGGTCGCGAGTTCGAGTCTCGTTGGCCGCGCCATTTTATTTTTTAACTATCTCTTAATTCAAATCTAGCTATTATTAATTTTTATATTTTAAGGTTGAAAATTGCTAAAAGCTAAAAGTCTATATCATTTAATTGTTTACAGTATATTTTTTATTATCATTTTAATATCTTTTTTTACTTTTATTATTATAAACAATGCACATGAAGAACTTCAAGAGAAAATAACTACTTTAAAAGAAGATTATACAAACAATCAAAAAGCTCTACTTAAAAATTATGTAAATTATGTAGTTAAATTTATTGATTACTACTATATTGAAAATAGAGATAAATTTGATGAAGAAACTATTCAAAAAAATCTTATTTTAGCTTTAGATCATCTAAATATTAGCTCAAATCCAAATGAGTATATTTTTATTTTTGATATTAATGGAAATTTAATTGATAATTCTAATGATAAACAAGAAATTGGCAAAAATTTCCTAAATTATAAAGACTCTAAAGGAAAGAGTGTTGTAAAAGAGCTAATAGAAGCTTCAAAAAATAGTGATGGTGGATTTGTAAACTATTTTTGGTCAAAACCTAGCCTAACTAAAGAGACAAATAAAATATCTTATGTTAAATCTTATGATAGATGGAGTTGGACAATAGGAAAAGGTGTATATTTAGATGAAATTGATAGATTAATTAAACAAAAAGAAGAAGAGTATAGCAGTAAAATATCAAACTATACTTTACAAATAACTTCCTTAACCATTTTACTAATTTTGTACTCTATATTTATTTATAAGAATGCTACTATATTAATAGTAAATGATGTAAAAGAGATAGGTAAATATTTTAAAGAATCTGAAGAAAGAAATGAGCCAATCAATCAAAATAGAATTACCTTAGGAGAGTTTAAGATTATTGCAAATTATGCAAATGATACTATGACAAATATAAAATTAAAGAGTTCTATGCTTGAAGAGCTAAATAAAAATTTAGAAATAAAAGTAAATGAAAAAACAAAAGAGTTATCAGACTTAGTAGAATCTCAAAAACAATTTTTAAAAAATTCTGTCCATGAGATTAATACTCCTTTAGCAATTATAAGAACAAATATTGATTTGCTAAAGATGAAAATCCCTGAAAATAAATATATTACAAATATTGAATCTGGTTCAAAAACTATCCAATATATTTATGATGATTTATCGTATCTTATAAAAAAAGATAGAGTTTTATATGAAAAAGAGTATTTAGAGTTTTCAGAAATTCTAAAAAATAGATTAGAATTTTTTGAAGAGATTGTAAAATCAAACTCTTTATATTTTATAAAAAATATTGAAGATGATGTCTATTTAAAATTTAACTCTATAGAACTTCAAAGAATTATAGATAATAATATTTCAAATGCTGTAAAATATTCATTTAGTAAATCAGCAATTCATATAAAATTACATTATATAAATGACAATGAAATAGAGTTTAGTGTAACAACGAACTCAAAAATAATAGAAGACACAAATAAAATCTTTGAAGATTTTTATAGAGAGAACAAAGCTCGTGGTGGATTTGGATTAGGATTAAAAATTGTAAAAGAGATTTGTGATAAAAATTTAGTTACAATTGAAATATTATCAGATAAAAAAGAGACAAAATTTAGTTATAGGTTTAAAATAAATGAAGATACTACTACTTGAAGATGAATTGATGTTAAATAGTGCCATTAGCGAATATTTAAAAAATATTGGTCATATGGTTGAAAGTTTTTTTGATGGTGCCGAAGTTTTAAAAAGTATTGAAAATGGTTATGATTTACTAATTCTTGATGTTAATGTACCAAATGTAGATGGTTTTTCTATTTTAAATGAACTAAATAATAGAAAAATTCATATTCCTACAATTTTTATATCAGCACAAATTGATATTGAAGATATTACAAAAGCTTATAATCTTGGTGCTAGAGAATATCTTAAAAAACCATTTCATTTGGGAGAGTTAGGAATAAAAATAAATCAAATTTTAAAAAAAGAGCAAAACAATACTACACATATTAGATTTTCAGAAAATTACTCTTATTCCAAAGATAAACAAACACTGTATTTCAATGGAGAACCTCAAAATCTTACAAAAAAACAGTTAGAAATTATTCATATTTTAGCTTTAAACATAAATATGATTGTAGATTTTGAAAGATTCAGAGTAGATGTTTGGGATGCTGAAAATATTGATAATCCAACAATAAGAGCTGAAATATCAAGATTAAAAAAATCACTAAAAGAAGATTTTATTAAAAATATTCGTGGACTTGGATATAAAATAGATAGATATTACTCAGTATAAATTTTTTAATACTTCTGTGCTACTTTTTTGCTACTAAATATGATTATAATTCCCCTTGTTTACAAGGAGAATTATGAAAATCGAAGAACCAAATATTAAATTTTTCAGAGAAAAAACAACTATTATTTTTACTCTTATTCTTTTATTATTTATTTTCTCATTTGGATTTGGAATAGTTCTTTTTGGCTTCTTAAATAGTTTTAATCTTTTTGGAGCTAAATTATCATATTTTATATCTGGACAATTTACAATTTACTTATCTATTTTATTAATATTTATATATCAAAAACAGGTTTTAAAATTAGAAAAAAAATATGAGAACACCTATTAAATGGAACTTCAATCTTTAATATACCTTTTTGTAGGTGTATCATTTACAATATACTTTGGTTTAGCTCTTTGGACAAAAGCTAGTTCTACAAAAGATTTTTATGTTGCAAACAAATCATTTAATCCATTATTTAATGGGGCCTCTATTGCTGTTGATTTTATTAGTGCTGCAACATTTATATCTTTATGTGGAGCTTTTTTAAGTTTTGGATATGATAGTTTTGCTTATATTATTGGAATTACATCTGGTTTTGTTTTGCTTACAATTTTAATAGTACCTTATCTAAGAAAAATGGAGTGTTTATCTATTCCACTTTTTTTTGAAAAAAGATTTAACTCTAAGTTACTCAAAATAACTACAATAATAATTGTTGTTTTGGTCTCATTTATATATATTTCTGCGCAACTAAAAGGTGTAGGAATAATATTTTCAAGAATTTTCCAACTTGATTTATCAACTGCTCTTTTAATAGGAATGTGTATAACTCTATTTTATGCTTTTATTGGTGGTATGAAAAATATTGCTTATACTCAAATTGCTCAATATATTATTATTCTTTTTTCATTTATGACACCTATTTTCTTCTTAACTATTGAGTTTACGAACTCGTATCTTCCTCAATTAGCTATTTTTTCTAAATCAGCAATATATGAAGAGAGATATTTAATTGAAGTTTTTGAACAAACTTTAAATGATTATGGTTTTAAATCTTTTTCTGAATTTAATGTTTTAAATAGTTTATTAATAGCTATATCTTTGAGTTTAGGAGTTGCTTCTTTACCACATATTTTAATCAAATTTTTCTCAACTCCCACAGTAAATGACGCAAGAAGATCATCATTTTGGGCATTAGTTTTTATATCTGTTATTTATACTTCTATATCATCTTTATTTATTCTTTCTACTTTAAATTTAGTAAAAAACACAAATAGTGTAGAGTATGATGCTTTTATAAATAATGAAATAGAAGGAAATGAAGGTAAGTGGCTAAAAACTTGGGAAAAAACTGGTTTAGTAAAGTTTGAAGATTTTAATAAAAATAATAAAATAGATTTAAAATATGAAAATAATATAAGCGAATTATCAATAAATCCAGATGCGCTATCGCTTTTAACTCCAGAAATTGCAAACTTACCAAATTGGGTTATATCTTTAGTTTTAGCAGGCGCATTAGCAGCAACATTATCTACAATAACTGGTTTGATTTTAATCATAAAAACTACAATATCTTATGAATTGCTAAAAGAAAATTTTAGTAAAAATAATATTATTGCTAGAGTTATATTTTCAAAATTATTAATAGTTTTAATTATAGTTCTAGCAACTTTATTTTATATTCCAAACTATACAATTTTGCAAACAGTTGCTATAGCTTTTACAATATCTGCAGCAACACTATTTCCAACTTTGGTTTTAGGAATTTTTTATAAAAAAATAAATAAAATTGGGGCAATATTTGGTGTAATATCAAGCTTATTTTTTACACTATCTTATTGTATCTATTTTTTATACATAAATAGTTCAAGCAATTACTTTTTTGGTATTAGTAGTGAAGCAATTGGCTCTATTGGTGCAATTTTAAATATTTTAATTACAGTTATAGTTTCAAAACTAACATCAAAACAAAAAAATATAAATGAATCTATTGATTTTAAGCAACACAAGGAGTAAAAATGAGTATTCAAGATCAAGAGAGTTTTTTATCAAAAACTCACCCATTTGAAGTTTTAACACCAAGCCAAATTGCTACATGTATTGAGCATATGGATATAGCTTACTATCCAAAAGATACAGTTTTAATTAGTCCAGAAAAAATACCAAAATATTTTTTTATTATTATCAAAGGTTCAGTTTTTGAATACTCTCCTGAAAATGTCGTAGTAATGGATTATCAAAGCGAAGATACTTTTGATTCAAATTCACTAATTTATGGAAAATGTGAAAATAGTTTTAGAGTAAACGAAGAGCTAATATGTTATGAAATAGAGAAAAAAACTTTTTTAGAATTAATTGATAAAAACCAAAAATTTAAAGATTTTTTCTTAAAAGATTTAGTAAATAAAATCAGAACATTAAAAGACAAAGAGAATACTTCTCAATTATCATCTTTTATGATAGCAAAAGTAAGTGATACTTTAATACATGAAGCTTGTATAGTAAAAAAAGATACAAAATTAATAGATGCAATAGATAAATCAATGAAATACAAAACTTCAACTATTATAATTGAAGGTGATAATAAAGAGTATGGAATTATTACAGATTCTTTGCTAAAAGTAAAAGTTCTTTTAGAAGGAAGAGATTTATCCATTCCTGTTAGTGATATTGCTATTTTTCCACTTTTGACTATTAAACAAGATGATTATCTATTTGAAGCTTTAACAATTTTAGTAAAAAGAAATATTAAAAGAGTTGGAGTAGTTGATAATAATGGAAATATGGTTGGAATTCTAGAACAAATAGATATTTTATCTCATTTTGCAAATCATACATATGTTATTGAATCAAAGATTAAAAATGCAAAAAATATTGAAGATTTAAAAGATGCTAGTAAAGATTTTATAGACATAATTACAAGTCTTCAAGCAAAAGGTGTTAAATTACACCATATTTCAAATCTTATTGGGCAATTAAACACAAAGGTTTATCAAAAAATATTCTCATTAATTCTTCCTTTAGAGTTGCAAAAAGATGCTTGTCTATTTGTAATGGGAAGTGAAGGAAGAAATGAACAAATTATAAAAACAGATCAGGATAATGCTTTGATTGTAAGAGATGGTATCGATGTTGAAAAATACAGACCTTATATGCAAAAAATTACAGATGCTCTTATATTTTTAGGTTATCCTCCTTGTGAAGGAAATATAATGGTTTCTAATCCTGCTTGGTGTAAGTCATATCTCAATTTTAAAGATGATATATCAAGATGGGTAGGTACTCAAGATATGAAAAACTTCTTAGATTTAGCAATATTTGCTGACTCATTTGCAGTTGCAGGTGATAAGCAGATGCTGATTGATTTAAAAGAGTTCTTATACTCAAAAGTGCAAAATGATATTTTTATGGCATATTTTGCAAAATCAACAACAGCATTTGAAACTCCAACAACAATATCTACTTTTATGGGTAAAGAAAATTTTATAAATATTAAAAAAGCTGCAATTTTTCCAATAGTTCATGGAATTAGAAGTTTAGCCTTAAAAGAGAAAATAAAAGAGACAACAACTATAAAAAGAATCCAAATTTTAGAGCAAAGAAAGATTTTAGAAAAAGATAGAGCCGCAGAGCTATTAGAAGCACTAGAAATAGTAAATACTTTAAGATTGAGACATCAAATAGATTTATTACAGCAAAATAAACCACTATCCAATGAGATAGATACCAATAGTTTAGGAAAAATAGAGAGAGATTTATTAAAAGAATCATTTAAAATTGTAAATGACTTCAAAAAAATTGTAAGTTATATATTTAAACTAGATAAGATTTATTAAAATGTTTAAAAATATTATAAAAATTTGGCAAAGAAAAAAACTTTTAGATAAAAGATTTGATTTTTTATTTAATGAACCTCCACAAGATGAATATATAAGTTTAGACTGTGAAACTACAGGTTTAAATCCTAAAAAAGATGAAATTTTATCTATTGGTGCAGTCTTAATCAAAGATAACAAAATTTTAATGAGAAAAACATTTAATATATTTGTAAAACCATCTCAAAATATAAATCCTGAATCTATAAAAATTCATCTCTTAAGAGAAATAGATTTACAAAATGCTATTGAACCTGATGTTGCTATATATAAACTTCTTGATTTTATTGGCTCAAGACCAATAGTTGGCTACTATATAGATTTTGATATGGAAATGATTTCAAAATATACAAAAAAATTAATAGGAATAAAACTTCCAAATCAAAGAATTGAAGTATCATCAATATATTATGATATAAAAAAGACAAAAGATAACTATGGATTTATAGATTTAAAGTTTGATACTATTATGACTTTTCTTGATATACCAGTTTTAGGAAAACATGATGCTTTAAATGATGCAATAATGACTTCTATGATATTTTTAAAACTAAAAAATCTCGCAAAACAGAAAAAAATTAACTTTTAGAAATACTATAAAATAGTATTTCTAATCTTTTTAAACCTTTTTTTTTAATCTTTTTTTAAATGCTATGCTTTTGCAACTAAAATATTTTACTATTTCAACTAATCTTATTTTAGGAGAAAAAATGGATAACAAATTAGTAGAAAGGATTAAAGCTAATCCTAAATACCATGAACTTGTTTCAAAAAGAAGTTCATTTGCTATTAAATTAGCAATTTTCATGCTAGTAGTTTATTATGGTTTCATATTAACTATTGCATTCAACAAAGAGTTCTTTGCTACAAAAATAGGTGAAACAATGACGGTTGCATTCCCTATAGCTTTTGCAATTATTGTAATAGCGTTCTTAACAACTCTAGTTTATGTTGTTAGAGCAAATGGTGAGTTTGAAGACTTAACTAATGATATTAAAAATGACGTGAAGGATATATTATAATGTTAAAAATAATTACTTTATTAGGTTTATCATCATTAGCACTATTTGCAGATGATTCTAAAGGTAGTATAAATATGGAAGCTATGATAATGTTCTTTGCATTTATCATTGGAACTATGGGTATTACAAAATGGGCTGCTAGTAAAACAAAATCTGCTTCAGATTTTTATACAGCTGGTGGGGGAATTACAGGTTTTCAAAATGGTCTAGCAATTGCTGGAGATTTTATGTCTGCTGCTTCTTTCCTTGGTATTTCAGGTATGATTTATCTACATGGTTTTGATGGTATTATTTATGCTATCGGATTCTTAGTTGGTTGGCCAATTATTCTTTTCTTAATGGCTGAAAAATTAAGAAACTTAGGTAAGTTTAACTTTACTGATATTGCTGCTTACAGACTAGATGAGAGAAGAATAAGAATTCTTGCTGCTTGTGGTTCTTTAACAGTTGTTACTTTCTACTTAATTGCTCAAATGGTTGGAGCTGGAAAACTAATTGAAGTATTATTCCATATTCCATATCACTATGCAGTTGTAATTGTTGGGGCATTAATGATTATATATGTAACATTTGGTGGTATGTTAGCAACTACATGGGTACAAATTATTAAAGCTGTACTTTTACTAGGTGGAGTTACAGTTATGGCTCTTTTAGTTCTTGCTACAACTGGAATTAACTTCTCATTTGCAAACTTAGCTGAAACTGCTGTTAATTTACATGCTAAAAAAGATGCTATTTTGGCACCAGGTTCATTTGTATCTGATCCAATTGCTTCTATTTCTTTAGGACTTGCTTTAATGCTTGGAACTGCTGGATTACCTCATATTCTTATGAGATTCTTTACAGTTGGAAATGCTAGAGAAGCTAGAAAATCTGTTGTTTATGCAACTGGATTTATTGGTTACTTCTATTTATTAATAGTTGTTGTTGGTCTTGGTGGAATTGTTTACCTAATGGATCCAAATGTTAATAGTGCTTATTTAGATGCTGCTGGTAAATTAATCGGTGGAAATAATATGGCTGCTGTTCACTTAGCTCAAGCTACTGGTGGATCTATTTTCTTAGGATTTATCTCTGCTGTTGCATTTGCTACAATTCTAGCGGTTGTTGCTGGTCTTGCACTTGCTGCTTCTAACTCAATTGTACACGATTTATATGCAATCGTTATTAGAAAAGGTCAAGCGACTGATGCTGAAGAGATGAAAGTTTCAAAAAGAACAGTTATTATCATTGGTATAGTTGCAGTTCTTCTAGGATTTGCTTTTGAAAATCAAAATATTGCATTCATGGTTGGTCTAGCGTTCGCAGTTGCTGCATCTGCTAACTTCCCAATATTAATTTTATCAATCTATTGGTCAAAATTAACAACAAGAGGTGCATTTATGGGTGGATTCATAGGTCTATTAACTGCAGTTATCCTAGTTGTTCTAAGTAAAACTGTATGGGTTGATATTTTTGGTTTCAAAGATGCTATATTCCCATGGACACATCCAGCACTATTCTCTGTATCTGCAGCGTTTATTGCTATTTGGTTCTTCTCTATAACTGATAGTTCAGCTAGAGCGGAAGAAGATAAATCAGGATTTGAAGCTCAAAAAATAAGAGCTGAAACTGGTATTGGTGCTGATGGAGCTGTATCACACTAATAAAATTACTAAAGAGAGAAATCTCTTTAGTAACAACTTAAAAAATACTTAATAATTATAATTAATTGTAATAATTAATATATTGTTTTTTGTTACTATTCTACATTTATTTTAAAATTTCTATATAATTTTTATCAACAAATCAAGCAAAATATAAATTTATTTGTATAATCGATTACTTTATCTATAATTTAGATAAAAATAAAAAAGTCGCAGGAGAATAAGGTATGGATGAGAAATTGGTTGAGAAAATAGAAGCCAATCCTAAATATAAAGAGCTAGTTTCAAAAAGAAACTCTTTAGCTTTAAAACTAGGAATTTTTGTGTTGATAATGTTTTATTCATTTATCACAATAGTTGCATTTAACAAAGATCTATTTGCAATAAAAGTAGCAGAAGGTTATATAACAACTATTGCATTTCCTATTGCATTAGCAATTTTAGTTATTAGCTTTATTACAACGCTAATTTATGTAAGACGAGCAAATGGTGAGTTTGATGATCTTACAAATGGAATTAAAAAAGATGTAAGGGAGTTTTTATGATTAGAATAATAACTCTACTTTTTTTAACTTCACTTACTCTTTTTGCTGCAGGTGATGCAACTTTTGAAGGTAAAAGAGAATTAAATGTAGCTGCTATTGCTATGTTTTTAGTTTTTATTGTTGGAACACTAGGAATTACATATTGGGCCGCTAAAAGAACAAAATCTGCTAGTGATTTTTATACAGCTGGTGGTGGAATAACTGGTTTTCAAAATGGTTTAGCAATTGCAGGTGACTATATGAGTGCAGCTGCATTTTTAGGTGTTTCTGGACTTATTTATATGAATGGATTTGATGGAGTTATTTATGCTGTTTCGTTTTTAGTTGGTTGGCCAGTAATTTTGTTTTTCATGGCTGAAAAATTAAGAAACTTAGGTAAATTTACATTTGCTGATATTGCTGCATATAGATTAGCTCAAAAAGAGATTAGAACTTTGGCTGCATTTGGTTCTTTATCTGTTGTTATTTTATATCTAATTGCTCAAATGGTTGGAGCTGGAAAACTAATTCAAATTCTATTTGGTATGGAGTATGAGTATGCTGTATTTATGGTTGGAGCACTAATGATTATTTATGTAACATTTGGTGGAATGCTTGCAACTACTTGGGTACAAATTATTAAAGCTGTTTTACTTCTTTCTGGGGTTTCATTTATGGCTATTATGGTTTTATGGCACTTTGGATTTAATTTTGAATCATTAGCTCAAACTGCTGTAAATAATCATGCAAAAGGTGAAGAGATTTTAAAACCAGGTGGATTTTTAAGTGATCCAGTATCTGCTATCTCTTTAGGAATGGCTTTAATGCTAGGAACTGCTGGTCTTCCTCACGTATTAATGAGATTCTTTACAGTTGGAAATGCAAAAGAGGCTAGAAAATCTGTTGTTTATGCAACTGGATTTGTTGCATACTTTTGGGTAATTATCTCTATTGTTGGTCTTGGAGCAATTGCATTTTTAAACAGTGCAGAAGGTGCTCAATATTTTGTTGATGGAAAACTATTTGGTGGATCTAATATGGCATCAGTTCACCTGTCTCATATGCTTGGTGGAAATGCTTTCTTAGGATTTATTAGTGCTGTTGCATTTGCTACAATTTTGGCTGTTGTTTCTGGACTTACTCTAGCAGGTGCTAGTGCAATTTCACACGATATTTATGCGAATGTTATAAATCCAAATGCAAGTGATGAAAAAGTTGTAAAAATTTCAAAAATAACTGTTATAATTGT
The DNA here is from genome assembly GCF_983172305.1 of Arcobacter thermotolerans. Classification (NCBI taxonomy): domain Bacteria; kingdom Pseudomonadati; phylum Campylobacterota; class Epsilonproteobacteria; order Campylobacterales; family Arcobacteraceae; genus Arcobacter; species Arcobacter thermotolerans. The sequence goes on along the minus strand of NZ_CFAFZJ010000010.1, from coordinate 45,865 downwards.
AGGTATTGTTGGAGTTACACTTGGAATTGCATTTGAGTCTCAAAATATTGCATATATGGTTGGACTTGCATTTGGAATCGCTGCAAGTGCTAACTTCCCAATTTTATTTTTATCAATTTATTGGTCAAAATTAACAACAAGAGGTGCATTTATTGGTGGATTTATGGGATTAATTACAGCTGTTTCTCTAGTAATTTTAGGCCCAAATGTTTGGGTTGAGATTTTAGGAAATGAAAAAGCAATTTTCCCTTATGCTCACCCTGCACTATTCTCTGTTACAGTTGCGTTTGTTTCAATTTGGTTCTTCTCTATAATTGACAACTCAAAACGAGCTACTACAGAGAGAGCTATGTTTAGAGCTCAAAATGTTAGAGCTAACACTGGAATTGGTTCAGCAGGAGCAGTTTCACACTAAAAATATCAAAAAGAGAATCTCTTCTCTTTTTGATTTTGCACTACTTTAAATATAGGAGAGATGAGTATGCAAGAGCAAAAAAAATTTATTTCAAATATTCACCCATTTAATAATTTAAATACATTTGAGTTAGACGATTTAGTCGAAGATTTAGACATTGTCTATTTTAAAGCAAACTCAATAGTTCAAGCACAAGATAGTAATCCAGAGTTTTTATATTTTGTTTTAAAAGGTTTAATTCAAGAGATAAACGATGATGAAGTTTTAAGTGTATATTCAAAAGGTGAGATATTTGATTCTGTATCTTTGATAAAAAATCATAGTAAAAATAGTTTTGTGGCTATTGAAGAAAGCATTTGTTACGCTCTTAAAAAAGAGAGATTTATGCAGATTTTAAGCTCAAATCAACAACTAGAAAACTATTTTTTTCAATCCATTTCAGATAAATTAAATAATAATATCTTAAATGAAAAGAATAAAGATATGGCAAATATTATGATTGCCAAAGTTAAAGATGCAAAAGTTCATAAAGCTGTAGTTGTTGATACAAACAAAACAATTTATGAAGCAGCTACAATCATAAAACAAGAGAAAATTCCAACCCTATTATTAAAAGATGAAGATGGTGAAATGTATATTGTAACTGATTCAGATTTTAGACAAAAAGTTATTTTAAATAGAATGGATTATGATGATTTGGTTGTAAAAATTGCTTCTAAGGGTTTAATTTATATAAATGAAGATGATTTTTTATTTAATGCTCAACTTCAAATGGCAAAACATGGATTAAAAAGAGTAGTTGTAAAAAATGACCATGATGAGATTGTTGGAATTCTTGATCAAATATCTCTTTCGTCATTTTTTGCAACAAATACTTTTGCAGTTTCAAATCAAATAATTAATGCTGAAACATTAGAAGAGCTAAAAGAGGCTTCACACTCATTTATAAAAATAATTAAATCATTAAATGCCAAAGGTGTAAAAATAGAGTTTATCTCTAAGTTGATAAACCAACTAAACAAAAAACTTCTTGACAAACTATATAAAATTTTAGCACCCAAAGAGCTTATTGGAAAATCTTGTTTAGTTGTGATGGGAAGTGAAGGAAGAGCTGAACAAATACTTAGAACTGATCAAGACAATGCGCTTATTATTTCAGATGATTGCTCTATTAGTGAAGAAAAACTAAGAGAGTTTACTCATCTTTTTACAGAGACTTTAGTTGATTTTGGATTTCCTAGATGCGAAGGGAATATAATGGTTTCAAATCCATATTGGTGCAGAAAGCAGAGTGATTTTAAAGAGCTTATTTATGAGTGGGTAAATAGTCCAAGTGGTGATAACTTTATGAATATTGCAATATTTTATGATGCACTTTGTGTATCTGGAGATATTGAAATTATTAAAGAGTTAAAAAATTATCTATTTAAAATATCTTCAAACTCTCAAAGTTTTTATACAAATTTTGCAAGAGTTATAAATAGTTTTGATGTACCTTTAGGTTTTTTTGATGGTTTTGTATTTAATAGCAAAGATGAAAAACATAAAGATGAGATTGATATAAAAAGAGGTGGTATTTTTATAATTGTTCAAGGAATTAGATCTTTAAGTATTCAAAACAGAGTTCTAAATACAAATACAATAAAAAGAATAAATAGCTTAAAAGAGTTAAAAGTTTTAGATGATGAGAGTGCAAAAGAGTTGATTATGGCATTTAATATTTTAAATAGTTTAAAACTAAAAGCTAGTTTAGAGAAACTTGATAAAAAAGAGAAGATAGATAATTTTGTAAATCCAAATAGATTAACAATTATGGAAAAAGATTTACTAAAAGAGTCTTTTAAAATAGTAAATAAACTAAAAAAACGATTAGAAAACCATTTTAAGCTTAACTATGTTTAAAAAAATTTCAAACTACTTTAATAAAAAAAATTTAAAAGATAAAAAATATAGTTTTTTATTTGATAAACCTTTAAAAAATGAGTATGTTTGTTTTGATTGTGAAACAACTGGACTAGATCCAAAAATTGATGATATTATCTCTATTGGTGCTGTGATTATAAAAGATAATACAATAGTTTCAAGTAAAAAGTTTGTAAGATATATTAAACCTAAAAACTGCTCTTTAGATGAAAAATCAATAAAAATACACCATATACGAGAGTGTGATTTAGAAAATGGATGTGAAATTGATGATGTTATTTTAGAGTTTTTAGAGTTTATAGGAAATAGAACTTTAGTTGGATACTTTTTAGATTTTGACAAAAATATGATAAATAAATATCTAAAACCACTATTGGGAATAACTCTACCAAATAGAAGTATAGAGGTGTCTGAGATTTATCACGATTTTAAAATTGAGTTAATCCCTCAAAGCTTTATAGATTTAAAATTTAAAACTATAGTAAATGATTTAGATATTCCAGAATTTGGAAATCACGACTCTTATAATGATGCAATAATGACTGCAATGATATTTTTAAAACTAAAAAATCATCCAAATGTAAAAATAAAATAGATGAATTTATCAAAATTTAAATCAGAAAAAGAGATACTAAAGCTCTCTATATTTACCACAATTTTTTTAGCAATTCTTGGTTTGATTTTTGGTCTGCTAGCTAGTTCTGCAACTATTATTTTTGATAGTATTTATGGAATGATAGATGCTTTAATGACTATTTTAGCACTTGTTGTTGCAAAATTAATTACAGCTTCAACTTCAAAAGATATTGTCTCAAATAGACTTGAAAAACATTTTACAATGGGCTTTTGGCACCTTGAACCAATTGTTTTAGGAGTAAATGGAATACTTTTAATAGGTGCTTCTATTTATGCTTTTATAAATGCAATTGATAGTATTTTGCTTGGAGGAAGAGAGATAATCTTTTCATATGCAATTATTATAACTGCTATTTCTATTGTAGTTGAGATTACTTTGGGAGTTTTTATAAGAAAAGCAAATAAAGATATTAATTCTGAATTTTTAAAATTAGACTCTATTAGTTGGTTGATTTCAGCTTCCATGTCTTTTGCTTATCTTATAGCTTTTGGTTTTGGATACTTTGTAAAAGATGAAGAACTTTCTTGGATTACACCATTTATTGACCCTTTTATTCTAATTTTTGTATCAATTTTAGTAATTCCAATGCCTTTTAAAACTGTTAAACAAGCACTTGCAGATATTTTGCTTGTAACTCCATCTTCTTTAAAAAATCATGTTGATATTGTTGCAAAAAATATTGTAAATAGATATAAATTTGACTCTTTTAGAGCCTATGTTGCAAGAGTTGGAAGAGGAAGACAGATTGAACTTTATTTTATAGTTCCAAAAAGTTGGCCAGCAAAAAGACTTGAAGAGTGGGATATGCTTCGTGATGAGATAGAGAAAGATTTAGGAAAAGAAGATCCAAATCTTTGGCTTACTATTGTTTTTACAACTGATTTTGAGTGGGCAGAATAAAAAATTATTTAAGTTTTAATTAGATATTATTTCAAAAAGTTAATTATAAATTTTAATATAAATTTAAGAAAAAGGATAGAAATGTTGATTTTCGTTTTAAATGCAGGTTCTTCTTCACTAAAATATCAACTAATAGATATAAAATCAAAAGAGCTAAAAGCTAGTGGTTTAGTTGAGAGAATTGGAATTGATGGAATACTAAAACATGAAATTGGAGAGAATAAAAAAATTACTTTTGAACTTCCAATTCCTACACACAAAGAGGCAATTGAATTAGTTCTTAGAATTCTTACAAATGATGAGACAAAGGTTATAAACTCTATTGATGAGATAAAAGCTATTGGACACAGAGTTGTACATGGTGGAGAGTATTTTAAAGGCTCTGCTATTGTTGATGATGAAGTAATTAGAAAAATTGAAGAACTAATTCCTCTAGCTCCTTTGCATAATCCTGCAAATATTTTAGGAGTAAAAATTTGTAAAGATTTAATGCCAAAAGTTCCAAATGTTGTAACTTTTGACACAGCATTTCATCAAACTATGCCAATGGAAAACTTCTTATATGCAGTTCCTTATGCTGATTATACAGAGCATCACTTAAGAAAATATGGATTTCATGGAACAAGTCACTACTATGTATCACAAGAGGCTATTAAACTTTTAAATAAAAAAGATAGCAAAGTTATCGTTTGTCATCTTGGAAATGGATCATCTGTTTGTGCTGTTAAAGATGGAAAATCAATTAGCACTTCTATGGGTCTTACTCCGCTTGAAGGTTTAGTAATGGGTACAAGAAGTGGAGATATTGATGCTGGTGTTATTCCATATTTAATGGAGAAAAAAGGTTTAAATCATATTCAAATTCTTGATTACTTAAATAAGAAATCAGGGATTCTTGGAGTTTCTGGAGTTAGTTCAGATTTAAGAGAGGTTATAAAAGCTGCTAATGATGGAGATAAAAGATCTAAAATAGCAATTACTATGTTATGTGATAGAATCAAAAAATATCTGTGCTCTTATGCTGGACTTATGCATGGTGTTGATGCTATTTGTTTTACTGCTGGAATTGGAGAAAACTCTGATTTAATTAGAGAAAAGGTTTGTGAAGGTTTAGATTTTATGGGAATTGAGATTGATAAAGATAAAAACTCAAAAAGAGAGAAAGGAAACAAAGAGATAAATACAAAAAACTCTAAAACAAAAATCTTTGTTATTCCTACAAATGAAGAACTTGTAATAGCAACTGATACTTATAATCTACTAAAAAAGTAAAAATTTATAAAAATAAAAAGAGCAAACTTGTAGAATTTACTCAAAAGTGCTCTTTTTGTTTTATTTTTTCACTTTTTTTAACACTCTCAAAGCCCTCAAACATCGCTTTTATTGCTATTTTAATGCTATTTTTTTTCATTATACTTTTCGTTATATTTGAAAAAAGAAAGGATTGGTTACATCATGGGTTTAATTGATAATATCAAAGAAAAAGCTAAACAAAATTTAAGAACTATAGTTCTTCCTGAATCTGAGGATGAGAGAGTTTTAAAGGCAACTGAAATAGTTTTAAAAGATAAAACTGCGAAAATTATCCTTATTGGGAATGAAGAAACAATAAAAGCTGATGCTACAAAATATGGTGCAAATATTTCTGGGGCGACTATTGTTGATCCTTCAAAATGTGCAAATCTTGATAAATATGTTGATGAATTGGTTGAACTTAGAAAAAGTAAAAATCTTTCAAGAGATGAAGCTAAAAAACTAATGCTTACAGAACCTAGATTTTTTGGTTGTATGATTGTAAGACTAGGAGATGCGGATGGATTAGTTGCTGGTTCAAACTCTCCAACTTCTGATGTTTTAAGAGCTGCTATCCAAGTAATCAAAACAGCTCCTGGTATAAATACAGTTTCATCTGCATTTATTATGGAAACAGCTGATGGTAAATTTGGAGATAATGGTCTAATTTTATTTGCAGATTGTGCTGTTATTCCAGATCCAAATGCTGAGCAATTAGCTGATATTGCTAGTGCTACTGCTGCTACTGCTGCTAGCGTTGTAGGTCTAGAGCCTAGAGTTGCTATGTTATCTTTCTCTACAAAAGGTAGTGCATCACATCCAATGGTAGATAAAGTTACAACTGCTTGTCAAATTCTAAAAGATAGAGATGTAAAATTTGCATTTGATGGAGAACTTCAAGCTGATGCGGCAATCGTTGCAAGTGTTGGTTCTAAAAAAGCTCCTGATTCAAAAGTTGCTGGAAAAGCAAATATTTTAGTATTCCCTGATTTACAATCTGGAAATATTGGATATAAACTTGTACAAAGATTTGCAGGAGCAGAAGCTCACGGACCAATTATTCAAGGTTTAAATAAACCTGTAAATGACCTTTCAAGAGGTTGTTCAGTTGAGGATATTTCAAACTTAGTAGCTATCACAGCAACTCAAATTAAATAATAAATTAAATTTCAAAAAAGGATTAGTAAATGTTAGTTTTCGTATTAAATGCAGGAAGTTCATCTTTAAAATATCAATTAATGAACCCTGTTACAAAAAAAGTTTTAGCTTCAGGAATTTGTGAAAGAATTGGAATTGATGGTGTTTTAAAACATGAATATAATGATGGGAAAAAGTTAGTTTTAAATGAAGCAATGCCTACACATAAAGAGGCTATAAATGCTGTTTTAACAACACTTACAAGTGGTGAGGGAAAGGTTATTGAATCTACAAATGACATTGAAGCTATTGGACATAGAACTGTTCACGGTGGAGAAGAGTTTGCAAGTTCTGTTTTAATTACTCCAGAAGTTATTGAAACTATGAAGAGATTATCTCCATTAGCACCTTTACACAATCCTGCAAATATTTTAGGAATTGAAATTTGTCAAGAATTAATGCCAGGAAAACCAAATGTTGGTGTATTTGATACTGCATTCCACCAAACAATGCCTGATTATGCTTATATGTATGCCTTACCATATGAAATGTATACTAAACATGGAATTAGAAAATATGGTTTCCATGGAACTAGCCACTATTTCGTTTCAAATGAAGCTAGAGGAATGCTTGAGAAAAAACACAACACTAGAATTATTGTTTGTCACTTAGGAAATGGTTCATCTGTAAGTGCTGTATTTGATGGAAAATGTATTGATACATCAATGGGATTAACTCCTATTCAAGGACTTATGATGGGTACAAGAGTTGGAGACATTGGTGCTGGAGCTATTCAATATATGATGAAACAAGAGAACAAAGATATTGATGAAGTTCTTGATATTATGAATAAAAAATCTGGAATTTTAGGAATTTCAGGAAAATCATCTGATTTAAGAGAAGTTTTAGATGGTATGGCAAATGGTGATGATAGATGTAGACTTGCTATTGATATGGTTGCATATAAAATCAAATCTTATGTTGGAGCTTATGTTGCAGCATTAAATGGTATTGATGCACTGTGCTTTACAGGTGGAATTGGTGAAAATGCCTCTTTAATTAGAGAAAAAGTTTGTGCAGGTCTTGATGCAATGGGGCTTGTAATTGATCCAACTAAAAACAATAAAAGATCAAGTGAAGCAAGAGATATCTCTACAAATGCATCACCTGCTAGAATATTTGTAATTCCAACTCAAGAAGAGTATGTAATCGCAAATGATACTTACAATATAGTTTCTAAAGGAAGATAATTTAAAAGGCGAAATTTTCGCCTTTTAATAAAATTCTAATATGCTTTTAAACTGCTAGAAAAACTCATAACAACTTTTGAAATAGCTTGACTCATAAGTTTATCCATAAATTTTTCAAATTTGTCCTCTCTTTTCCAAATAGGTTTTTCAACTTTTGATAACTCTATTAAACTATATTTTGCAAAATTAAGTGTTGCAACTTCATCTACAAGCCCAACATCTTTTGCTTGATATGCTGTAAATATTTTTGCATCCGCAAAACTTGTATGTTTTTTAATATCTAATTTTCTAGCCTCTGCAACATCGCTTATAAACATATTATATGTACTATTTATAACACCTTGAAGCTCTTGTTCTTCATCATTTGTCCATTTTCTTGTAAATGTTCCTGATTCTTTATATTTTCCAGCTTTTATAGTTTGAGAACTAATTCCAATATTTTCTAATAGTTTACTAGCTTCAAAACCTTGCATAATAACACCAATAGAGCCAACAATACTTCCAGGATTTGCAATAATTTTATCGGCCCAAATAGAAGCATAGTAACTACCGCTGGCAATTGTTCCACTTGCATATGCAACAACTGGTTTTTTCATACTCAACTCTTTTATTGCATAAGCTATCTCAACAGAAGGAGCAACAGCACCTCCTGGACTATCTATTACAAATAAAACACCTTTTATATTAGAATCATTTGAAGCTCTTTCTATATCTTCTAGTACTTTTGAAGGATCAATTATTTGTCCTATTAAATCAATCTTTTGTAGGTTTGCATTATATTTTGCAATTGTTTCATCTTCAGCTGTACTAAAAAATATAAAATATACAATAGTTAAAAAAACTATTGTTTTAAAATATTTTGTAATAAAATCTAAAAACCAAACAACTGGTAAAAATAGTTTTTTTAAAAAATCAAACAAACTCTCCTCCTATCACAATTTTATCTACATATTTTGTATGCAAAATAATCTGCATATAAATATCTTCAACTTCTTCAATCTTGTCTGGTAAACAAAAACCTATAATATCAGCATCAAAATCTTTTATTAAACTACCTTTTTTAACTCCTAAAGCTTTTGCTCCATTTACAGTTGCAGCATTTAACAAAGTTTTTGAAAACTTTATTATATTTCTTTCGTAGTGAGTATAAAGTGCAACTCTTAGCTCATCAAACATACTTAATGAATTATTTGAACTTAAACCATCTGTTCCTATGCTAAAAGGAATATTTCCTAGACTCTCTAAATTTAATCTACTATTATTTAAAAATCTATTTGAACTAACACAATGATTTATAGTTGCTTTTAACTCTTTTATCTTACTAAAATCTTCATTACTTGCTTCTACACAATGAGTAAAAGATAGATTTTTTACACCCTTAAAAAGGTTTAAAAACTCCAAAGGTTTTGTTGTTGCTTTCTCTTGATTTAAAAAATTTTTGAAAAAATCTAAAAAACTACCCTCATCTTTATTTAACCAATCTTTTTCATCTTTTGATTCTAAAAAATGAGAAGTAACTGGAAGATTTTGATCTTTAGCAATATTTAAAACTTCACGAACTAAAAATGGATGAACAGAGTATGGCGAATGTATTGCAATACCTGTTTTAAAATTTTTACTATTATGCTTTTGAGCATCTTTTAATCTTGCTTTAAAATCACTAAACAAAGTATCAATCATATCTGCTTTTGAACCAATTACTTCACAAAAAAAGATTGTATTAATTGGAGATTTTAAACAAGCTTCTAAATCAAAAGAGTAAGATGATATAGCACCTATAGTTGTAGTTCCTGTTTTTAAAAGTTTTTTTAGCTCTTGAGTTATCAAAGATGTTTTAGCTTTATCAATAAGTTTTTCTCTATGTCTTATAACAGAATTTAACCAAGAGTAAAAACTACCATATTTTAAAGTTGTTTTATTTGCACTAAATTCAAGATGAATATGTGAGTTTATAAGTCCTGGCATTAAAACAGAGTTTTCTCCAAGACTTAAAATTTCAATATTTGGATATTTTTTTATAGTAATATCATAACTTGCAAGCTCAATAATTTTTTCATCAAAAACAATACAACCATCTTTTAAAATAGTAAAGTTTTCATCAAATGTAAGGATATAAGAAGCAGTTAATATTTTCATAAAAGCTTATTTATTCTCTTCTTGTGTTTGTGCTTGTATTTGAGCATTTCTTGCATCATTTAAAGCTTTTAATTCATTTAACATTTGAATTAAAGAGATAAGTCCCAAATGATAACCAAATCCACCAAATCCAGTAATTACTCCTGTACTAGACCCTGCTGTAATAGATTTTTGTCTAAACTCTTCTCTTTTATAAATATTTGAAATGTGAACCTCAACAACAGGCATATTAACAGCTGCTAAAGCATCTCTAATTGCTATTGAAGTGTGCGAATATGCAGCTGGATTTATCATAATTCCATCAACTGTACCTAAGCACTCTTGAATTCTATCAACTATTTCTCCTTCAAAATTTGATTGAAAAAACTCAATTTCAACTCCATTTTGATCAGCTGCATTTTGAAGTTGAGCATGAATTTGCTCTAAAGTTACTCCTCCATAAATATGTTGCTCTCTAACTCCTAACATATTTAAGTTTGGTCCTTGTATTACTGCTATTTTCATTATTATATTCCTTTTATAAAATTTAGGTAAGATTATAATCAAATTTTTGTTAAAAAACCCAAAAAAAGGCAATCTTAGTGGATAACTTTATTTTAAAAAATGAGAATGCAATATATTATGAATGTAACTTTTCTTGTGATAATGTAATTTTTTTAAGTTTAGGAAGTGAGAAATTTTTTATTACAGATGCTAGATATACAATTGAAGCAAAAGAGTATGCAAAAAATTGTGAAGTTATTGAAAGTTCTAATCTAATTGAGAGTGTTAAAGAGATTTTGAAAAGAAATCTTATCAAATCTATAACTTTTGATCCAAATGATTTTACTTTTTTTGAGTACAAAAACATGGTAAAAGATTTAGATATAGAGTTTGTTGAAGAGATAAATTTTTCAAAAACAAAAAGATTAATAAAGAGTGATTATGAGATAAAACTTCTTAAAAAAGCATCATCTTTAGGAAAAGATGGTTTTAAAGAGTTTGCAAAATATATTAAAAATAGTGGATTTAAAAAGAGTGAAAAAGAGCTATATTTTAATGCTTACAAATTTATGAGTCAAAAAGGAGAGCTTGAAACCTCTTTTAATCCAATTGTTGCAATAAATGAAAATGCAGCAAAACCTCACGCACTTCCTACAAACAAAAGATTAAAAAAAGATGATTTAATTTTAGTTGATGCAGGAGTTAAATATAAAAGATATTGTTCTGATAGAACTTGTACTAGTGTTGCTAATTTTGATAACTTTAATTTTGAACGAAAGCAAACTTTTAAAAATAAAAAGCATCAAAAAATTTATGACATTGTATTAAAAGCTCAAGAAAAATCTATAAAAGAAGCAAGAGCTGGAATGAAAGCTTGTGATGTTGATAAGATTGCTAGAGATTTTATATCTCAAGCTGGTTATGGAAAATATTTTGTGCATAGCACTGGTCATGGTGTTGGACTTGATATTCATGAGTTTCCAAATATAAATAGCAAAAATGAACTTATAATTGAAGATAATATGGTATTTACAGTAGAACCTGGAATTTATATTCCAAATGAGTTTGGTGTAAGAATTGAAGATACAGTTTATATAAAAAATGGCAAAGCTGAAATTTTATAAATAAAAAAAGAGAGAAATTTGAAAAAAAAATTATCACCTAATTTAACACTTTTTTATACATCAAATTTTCCAAAAATTTTCAATATTAGTTCAAACAAAAAATATAGTGTAACTATTGGAGTTGGGGGAAATATTGGAGATACAAAAAAAATATTTGATAAATTAATCTTATGTTTAAAAAAAGATTCAAGATTTACTTTACTTAAAACTTCCCCTCTTTTAAAAAATCCTCCATTTGGTTTTTTAGAACAAAGTGATTTTTTAAATGGTATAATTCGTCTTCAAACAGATCTTTGTGCATTTGAGTTTTTACAAGCTATGCAAAGATATGAAAAAAAATTTGGAAGAAAGCGATCCTTTCAAGATGCGCCTAGAACCTTAGATATAGATATTATATTTTTTGATAAAAAAAAGATAAACTCAAAAAATTTAATTATACCTCACAAAAATTGGGCAAATAGAGAATCTGTGATTATTCCTTTAAAATACACATAAAAAACTTTTTAAAGGTAAAAAAATGAATAAAAATAAAAGAGTAGTTGTAGGAATGTCAGGTGGAGTTGATTCATCTGTTACAGCCTTATTGTTAAAACAACAAGGATATGATGTTGTTGGATTGTTTATGCGAAACTGGGAGTATGGAATAAAAGGTAGCCAGTGTCCTAATCGTATAGAGTTTGAAGATGCAAAAAAAGTTGGTGCATTAATAGGTATTGAAGTTATTGGAAAGGACTTCGTAAAAGAGTACAGAGATAGAGTTTTTGATGTTTTCCTAGATGGTTTAAAACAAGGTCTTACACCAAATCCAGATATTTTATGTAATCGTGAGATAAAATTTAATGTATTTTTAAATGAAGCAAAAAATATGGGTGCAGATATGATTGCAACTGGTCACTATGCAAAAATTGCAAAATATAAAGACCATTTTGTACTTGATACTCCAAAAGATAGCTCAAAAGATCAAAGCTATTTTTTACATGCACTATCAAGTGAACAATTATCTCAAGCTATGTTTCCACTTGGAGATTTAACAAAAAAAGAGGTTAGAGAGATAGCAAGAGCTCATAATCTTCCTGTTAGTGATAAAAAAGATAGCACTGGAATCTGTTTTATCGGTAACCAAAAATTTGATGAATTTATTACTCAACACTTACAAGCAATCCCAGGTGATATTATTGATGAAAATGGAAAAGTTTTAGGAAAACACAAAGGTTTGGTTTGTTATACATTGGGTCAGAGAAAAGGTATTGGTCTTGGTGGACTTAAAGGCAATGAAAATGAAAACAATACGCACAAACCTTGGTTTGTAGCTTCTAAAGATGTAATAAATAATACCTTAACAATTGTTCAAGATACAAATCATCCACTACTTATGAGTAAAACTGTTGAAGCAAAACAGATGCACTGGGTACTAGAAGTTGCACCAAAAGTTGGGGATAAACTAATGGCACAAGTTAGATATAGACAACAAAAACAAGCTTGTACGGTTGTTGAGGCAAGTGCTGAAAAAGTAATAGTAGAGTTTGATAATCCTCAAAGAGCTGTAACTCTAGGGCAAAGTCTTGTTTTATACTCAGGTGATTATTGTCTTGGTGGTGGCTTTATAAGCTTTTACAAATAAAAAGGTAAAAGATGAGTAAACAAAAAGTAATGGTTGGAATGAGTGGAGGAATTGACTCATCAGTTACAGCTTATATCTTACAAAAAGATGGATATGAAGTTGAAGGAGTTTATCTAAAACTTCATAATAGAACTGATGGTTACCACGAATCAAATTTAAGTTATATTGATGGGGTTGCAAAATTTTTAGGTATAAAATATCATATTTTAGATTTATCCAAAAAATTTAAAAAAGATGTTTATGACTATTTTGTAAACTCTTACATAGATGGAAATACTCCAAATCCATGTGTAAAATGTAATAAAAATATAAAATTTGGTGCAATGCTTGATTTTGCAAAAAAACAAGGAGCTTCATTTCTTGCAACTGGTCACTATGTAAAAACTGATGGTAAATTTTTATATCTTGCAGATGATTTATCAAAAGATCAAAGCTATTTTTTATCTCAAGTTCCTAAAGACTCTATTGCTTCTATGATGTTTCCTCTAAGTAACTATAAAAAAGAGGATATTATAAAACTTGGTGCAAATTTAGATGTAACTTATAAAAAGATAACAGAAAAAAGTGAATCACAAGAGATCTGTTTTGTAGAGACAGTTTATACTGATATTATAAAAAAACACGCAAATATAGATATTGAAGGTGATGTTTTAGACCAAAATGGAAATATAGTAGGAAAGCATAAAGGTTATGCTCACTATACAATTGGAAAAAGAAAAGGATTTACAGTTAAAGGTGCTCAAGAGCCTCATTTTGTTTTAAAATTAAATCCAAAAGATAACACTATTATTGTTGGTAAAAAACCAGCTTTAGAAGTTAATGAAGTTGTTGGAGAAGAGCTTAATCTCTATATTGATAATAAAAAATTCACATGTGGTGTAAAACTAAGATATAGAAGTAATACAATTTTATGTGATGTTGAGATTATTGATGATAAGGCAATTATAAAATTAAAAGAACCAGCTTTTGGAGTTGCTAGTGGACAATTGGCTGTTTTTTATGATGGAAATAGAGTTTTAGGAAGTGCTTTTATAAAAGGTGCAAAATAATTAAAAGTGGAAATCCACTTTTAATTATTTAACTAAAATTTATACTCAACACTAGCTAAATATTTATTATAATCTGTCTCACCACTTGCTTCGTCAGCATCTACATTTACATACATAATATTTGTATTTAAATTTTTTGTGAAATTATATCCAACACTTAGATTTAACTCTTTTTCTTTCAATCCAGAGCTTGACGCATCATATCTTGTAATTCCATACAAAGCACCAAATTCAAAATCATAAATTGAATAACCCAAAGAGCCATAAATAGTTCTAGCATCTAAAGTATACACTTTTTCTCCATCTTCAAATGGTGAAATACTATCTCCATAAGAAGTTATAATATCAGCTCCACCTTTTTTACTTGTTTTTATTAAACCAACTGCTGAAGTTAAATCTTCAAAATTACCATTTAACTCAAAATGTGCTACATAACCATCATTTTCTGAACTATTATTAGTTTTATATTCATTAGTTAAGCTACTCTTTGCATATTGTGCAATAGCTCCAAAATATTCTAAATTGTAAGAAGTTTTTAAACCATAAAATTTTACTACATCTGGAATTTGGTAGTAGTAAGGATTTATTTCCAATCCCTCTAAACTCTCATTTTTAATATCAACTACATAAATACCTTTATCATGTGGTTTATGAAAGTCTTCACTTGTATCAATTCCTGATTCAGCTTTTCTATTTGAAAATGCTAAAGATACAGTAGTATCAGGAATTGCTGTAATCTCGACAATAGCTCCTTGTTGATAATCTGTAAGCCACTCTAATTCACCTTCATATCTACCTGCTTTAATTAATAACATCTCATTTAAAGAATATTGTAAATATGCTTGAGTTATTAAAGCATTGTTTTCAAAAGGTCCTTCGTTTTTTCTATCATCTTTATGTTTTTCACCAAGTTTAATATTTCCTTTTACTTGAGTTCCTAAACTAAAACCATAAAAACTAGCAGTGTTATATCCTAAAGTTAAATTACCATTACCAAATGCAAAATCTCTTTTAATAGATTGATCTTTATTATCTTGAGTTAATCCAAATAGTGCTATGCTTCCCTCTATTTTACCATTTTTGAAAGCTTCATCTATAGAGTTTGCATTTTCTATATTATCTTTCTTTAAAGGAGCATCAACTTCTTTGTCAAAAGCTGAAGCAGCAAACATTGTACTTGATAACATAATAGTTGAAACAACTAAACTTAATTTTTTCATAAATACTCCTTTAATTAATAATCTAAATGATACTTGTTATCATTATTTTTAGATTTTGGAATAATACAGTTTTTTTTATTAATACTTTATTAATCTTTTATTAATAATTAACAAATTTTTATTAAGTAGATTTTTGATACTATTTTAAATAAAAAAATCAAAAATTAGAGGAATTTTTATGTCTACTTTTAAACTCTTTAGTGGAAGTGCAAACCCTGAATTTGCAAAAAAAGTCGGTGACTACTTAGGAATGAATGTATCTGATGCTAAATTAAACAAATTTAGTGATGGTGAAATATCTGTTCAGATAACTCAAAGTGTAAGAGGACAAGATGTTTATATTATTCAACCAACTTGTGCTCCTACAAATGATAATTTAATGGAACTTTTAATAATGATAGATGCACTTAAAAGATCAAGTGCTAAATCAATAAATGCCGTAATTCCTTACTACGGATATGCAAGGCAAGATAGAAAAGCAGCCCCAAGAGTTCCTATTAGCGCAAAATTAGTTGCTGATTTATTAGAGAAAGCTGGAATAAATAGAGTTGTAACTATTGATTTACATGCTGCTCAAATTCAAGGATTTTTTAATATTCCTGCTGATAATCTTTTTGGTTCGATTCTTTTTGTAAACTATATAAAAAGTAAAAATTTAAAAAATCCAATTATTGCAAGTCCAGATATTGGTGGGGTTGCAAGGGCTAGACAATATGCTGATAAACTAGGTTACGATTTAGTAATAGTTGATAAAAAAAGAGAGAAAGCAAATGAGTCTCAAGTTATGAACATAATTGGAGATGTAAAAGGTAAAGATGTTATTTTAGTAGATGATATGGTTGATACTGCTGGAACTTTAGTAAAAGCTGCTGAAGTATTAAAAGAAAAAGGTGCTAACAGTGTTATGGCATGTTGTACGCATGGAGTTTTAAGTGGTCCTGCTTATGAAAGAGTTGCAAATGGTGTTTTAGATGAATTAGTTATCTCAGATACAATTCCAACTAAAAAAAATGCAAAAAAAATAACTGTGCTAACAGCTTCTTCTATAATAGGTGAAGCAATAAGAAGAATACATAATAACGAATCAGTAAATTCTATTTTTAATAATTAAACAAACGTTAATAAAAAATTAATAAATTACTGATATAATTCGCGTATTGTAATTTAAAATTAAGGAAAATAAATGAAAAAAATATTACTATCTTCATTAGCTTGTGCATCTTTAGTACTTGCTGCAAATAGTGACTACAAATATGAAATCACTCCATTAATCGGTGGAGGATTAGGTGAAGGTAATCATAGTTTAGAAAGAAACTATGCAAATGCTGGATTAGCTTTAGGTTTTAATCAATCAGAGGATTCATTAATTGATCAATTTGAATTAGGTTTTTTAAGAACAGTTCAAGATGTTGATGGAAAAAATTCTGTAAGAAATCAAGATACTTCAATTACTAGAGTATTTGGTAACTTAGTTAAAGATTATGGTTTAACTACTGATTTATCTTTATATGCATTAGCAGGACTTGGAGTTGAGTTTTTTGATAATGAATTAACTAAACACCAAAAAGATGGTCTATTTGGAAACTATGGAGTTGGTTTAAAATATCAACTAACAGATGCAATGGCTTTAAAATTTGATTTAAGACATTTAATATCTGCACAAAACGGAGACAGCACTCTATTATATAACTTTGGTTTAGCTATTCCATTTGGTGAAAAAGCTGCAAAAGTTGCTCCTGTAGCTGCTCCTGCTCCTGTAGCTGCAAAAGCTGCTCCAAAAGATAGCGATGGAGATGGTGTTATTGATGAACTTGACAAATGTCCAGATACATTAAAAGGTGCAAAAGTTGATACTGTTGGATGTATGACTTTAATTAATTTAAATGTTAATTTTGATACAGCTAAATCAGAAATTAAAGATATTTATGGAACAAGAATTCATGATTTTGCAAAAGTTATGAATACAGACAAAAAATTAAAAGCTGACATAGAAGGGCATACAGACGCTGTTGGTTCAGTTAAATACAATCAAAAATTATCTGAAAGAAGAGCAGCTTCAGTTGTTAAAGCTTTAACAGATTTAGGTGTTGAAAAATCAAGATTAAAAGCTGTTGGATATGGAAAAAGTAGACCTATAGCTTCTAATGAAACTGCTGAAGGTAGAGCAGAAAACAGAAGAGTACACGCTGTAATGACTAAATAATTTAAGTTTTCTACTTAAATTTTCAAAAGGGGCTAGAAATTCTAGCCCCTTTTTTTATTATAAAAATTATTTAACAAAAAACTTACTACTTTTTAGATATAATCTTACCACTTTACAAATAATCTTTTAAAATTATAGGAAAAAAATTGCAAAAAAATATTAGAAACTTTAGTATCATAGCTCATATTGACCACGGTAAATCAACACTTGCAGATAGAATTATTCAAGAGTGTGGAGGAATAAGTGATAGAGAGATGAAATCTCAAGTTATGGACAATATGGATATAGAAAAAGAGAGAGGAATTACAATAAAGGCACAAAGTGTTAGGCTAAACTACACTTTAAATGGTGAAAAATATATTCTAAATCTTATAGATACTCCAGGACATGTCGATTTCTCTTATGAAGTAAGCCGTTCTTTAGCATCATCTGAAGGTGCTTTGCTTATTGTTGATTCAACTCAAGGTGTTGAAGCACAAACAATAGCAAATGTATATATTGCAATGGATAATGACTTAGAACTCCTTCCTGTTGTTAATAAAATAGATCTACCAAGTGCTGACCCAATGCGTGTTTTAGCAGAAGTTGAAGAGGCTATTGGAGTTGATTGTACAGAGCATAATTTAATAAGTGCAAAAACTGGTCTTGGAGTTAAAGATTTAATAGAGTCAATCATAAAAAGAGTACCTTCTCCAAATGGTGATGAGAATGCACCTACAAAAGCTTTAATCTACGACTCTTGGTTTGATAACTATTTAGGAGCTTTAGCACTTGTAAGAGTTTATGATGGAAGTATCAAAAAAGGTCAAACTTTAAGAATGATGAATACAAAAGTTGAACATCAAGTTTTAAGTTTGATGTATCCTCATCCACTAAAAAGAGAAGATACTTTAGAGATAAAAACAGGTGAAATAGGTATTGTTGTACTTGGACTTAAAACTTTAGATGGAATTGCTGTTGGTGATACAATGACTGATGCAAAAAATCCAACTAAAATGGTTATTGATGGTTTTGAACCTGCAAAACCATTTGTATTTGCAGGGCTTTATCCAATAGAGACAGATAAATTTGAAGATTTAAGAGAGGCTTTGAATAAACTAAAATTAAATGACTCTTCAATCTCTTTTGAACCTGAAAGTTCAATGGCTCTTGGAAGTGGATTTAGAACTGGATTTTTAGGAATGCTTCATATGGAAGTTATTAAAGAGAGATTAGAAAGAGAGTTTGATTTAGATTTAATAGCAACTGCTCCAACAGTTATTTATGAAGTTTTAAAAAAAGATGGAGAAAAAATAACTATTCAAAATCCAAGCGAACTTCCTGAGCCAAACTATATAGAGACAATTTTTGAACCTTATGTAAAATCTACAATTTTAGTTCCTGATGAGTTTTTGGGAAATGTTATAAAACTTTTAAATGATAAAAGAGGAATTCAATTAAAAATGGATTACATAGGAAAAAGAGTTCTTCTTGAGTATGATTTACCTATGAATGAGATTGTAATGGATTTTTATGATAAGTTAAAATCTACAACAAAAGGTTATGCATCTTTTGATTATGAACCTGTTGGATTTAGACCAGGAAACTTAAAAAAACTTGATGTTAGAGTTGCTGGAGATATAGTTGATGCACTATCTATTATAGTTCCTGAAGATAAAGCTGTTTCAAGAGGAAGAGAGTTTGTAAAAGCTCTAAAAGAGCTAATTCCTAGACAACTTTTTGAAGTTGCAGTACAAGCGAGTATTGGAAGCACAATAATTGCAAGAGAGACTGTAAAATCTATGGGTAAAAATGTAACTGCAAAATGTTATGGTGGAGATATTACAAGAAAAAGAAAACTTCTTGAAAAACAAAAAGAGGGTAAAAAAAGAATGAAAGCTATTGGGAAAGTAAATGTTCCACAAGAAGCATTTATGGCTGTTTTAAAAATCTAAAAGGTTTTATTTTGAAGTGTACAAGTTGTGACAAGTTATCTTTACAAATTATTTGTAAAACTTGTCAAACCACACTTCTTGCTCCAAACTTTTATAAAAAAGAACTAGAGAAAGATTTTTTTGTCTACTCTTTTTACGATTACAAAGATTTAGAAGATTTAATCCAAAGTAAATATCACTTTTATGGAGATAGAGTTTTTAATATTTTAGCTAAACTTAGTTTTAAGAAGTTTGCAGATAATTTTGAATTTACCCACCCTATTTTGGCTATTCCAATAGATGACCACACAAGACACGATTTCTCTCAAACTGCTATTTTGGCAAAGCATTTAAAAAGTTCTTTTATAAAACCAATTTTCAACACTTTAAAAGCTAAAAATATTGTCAAATATGCTGGAAAAAATTTAGAGTTTAGACAAAAAAATCCAAGAAAATTTATCTATAGTGGAGTAAAAAATTGTGATGTAATTTTAGTTGATGATGTAATTACTACAGGAACAACTATTTTAGAAGCTAAAAAAGCTTTAAAAAAAGAGGGTGTAAATGTTTTGTTTGCTCTTACTCTATGCTCATTTTTAAATTAATAAAAGATATAATCTATGCTTTAAAAGGATTTAGATGCTAGGAATAATAGACTACAATATGGGAAATCTGGCAAGTGTTTATAACGCTTGTTCAAAATTTACAAAAGATTTAAAAATTGTAAAAAATGCAGATGATTTAAAAAATTTAGACAAAATAATACTACCAGGAGTTGGAGCATATAAAGATGCTATGCAACATTTAGAAAAAAGTGGCTTAAAAGATGCTATTTTAGATTTTGCAAATAGTAAAAAACCACTTCTTGGAATTTGCCTTGGAATGCAACTTTTATTTGAAAGTTCTGAAGAGTTTGGATATACAAAAGGTTTAGGACTAATTGAAGGAAAAGTTGTGAAATTTGATAAATCAAAGATGAGTAGTGATTTAAAAATTCCACATATGGGTTGGAATAAAACAATAAATAAAGATAATCCACTTTTTAAAAATCTACAAAACCCATATTTATATTTTGTACACTCTTATCATGTTGTTACAGATGATAAATATACAATAGCAACAACAAACTATGGATATGATTTTGTAAGTGCTGTAAACAAAGATAATATTTTTGGATTTCAACCTCATCCTGAAAAGTCTCATAATAATGGACTTAAAATATTAGAAAACTTTATAAATTTATAAATATTAAAAGGAAAATTATGGATATATTACCAGCGATTGATTTAAAAGATGGAAAAGCTGTAAGACTTAGCAAAGGGCTTATGGATAGTGCAAAAATCTACTCAGATGAACCATGGCAAGTAGCAAAAAGATTTGAAGAGTTAGGAAGTAAGTGGGTTCATATTGTTGATTTAAATGGAGCATTTGAAGGAAAACCAGCCAACTTAGAGCAGATTAAAAAAATTAGAGATAACTGCAATCTAAAAATTGAGCTTGGTGGTGGAATAAGAGATGAAAAAACTATTCAGATGTATTTAGAACTTGGAGTTGATAGATTAATTCTTGGCTCAATCGCTGTTAAAGATCCTCAATTTGTAAAAGATATGGCAAAAAAATATCCAATTGCTGTTGGAATTGATGCAATAAATGGAATGGTTGCAGTTGAGGGTTGGGCAGAAGTTTCAACAATGAAAGCTACAGACCTAGCACAAGAGTTTGCAAATGCTGGAGTTGAAGCGATTATTTGTACAGATATAAGCAAAGATGGTATGCTTTGTGGAGTTAATGTTGAATTTACAGAAGATATTGCACTTGCTAGCAATGTTTACACAATTGCAAGTGGTGGAGTTAAAGATATTGAAGATATCAAAAACTGTAAAGCAAATGGAAATATTGGTGGAGTAATTGTTGGAAAAGCATTTTATGAAGGTACTTTAGATTTAGAAGAAGCTTTTAAAATATTGTAATTCAATAAAATATTTGTAATTTTTTATAAAATTTCTAAAAAGGGAAAACAAATGAAGTCAAATACGAAAATAACACTCATCATTTTTTCAATGGTTATAATTTTAACTTCAATTATTGTTGTTTTAGTTGCAATTGGTTCTAGACAAATAGGATATGATGCTGTTAAAAAGAAAGCTTATTTAACAGCTGATATAGTTAAAAATTCTCTTACTTCACATATGGTAAATGGAAACATGGCACAAAGAGATGTATTTTTGGACAGTATTAGTCAGCTAAAAAATGTACAATCTTTGTGGCTAGTTAGAGCAAAAAGTGTTAGTGAACAATTTGGAAATTCAAATTTAGCAAATGAAAAACCAAAAGATGAGATTGATTTGCAAGTTTTAAATACAGGTATTGAGAAAATTGTAATCGAAGAGTCTTTATATACTGCGAATCTTAGAATTACAATTCCTTATACAGCATCTTCTTTAGATAGACCAAACTGCCTTTCTTGTCACAATGCAAAAGAGGGAGAAGTTTTAGGTGCTATATCTTTAAGCTTTGATATAAGTGAAGATAGAGGTTCAAATATTATGGTTTTAATTTATATTATTGGAACTATCTCTATATTTTTAATAGTTTTCTTAATTTTTATGAGAAAAAAGATAACTCCATATACAAACTCTTTTGATTCACTATCTGATGTATTAAAAAAAGTTCATGAAGGAGATTACTCTATTAGAGCAAATCCTGGTGTTTTAAAAGAGGATAAAGAGGTTTCAAATTGGTTAAATGAATTAATAGAAAAACTTGAAACAGTATTAACTGGAATTGAGAAAAATTTAACATCTTTTGTTCATAATAGAACATCAAATGTAAATCATGATAAATTAATTACAGCAAAAGAGATAATTGAAGATATTAGTGAAATTTATCACTATAAAAAAACTATTGAAAATGATTTAACTATTGATGATATTTATCATAGATTAATTCTTGTTTTAAAAGATAAATTAGAAATAAACTGTTTTGTGATTTTTGAGACTGATTTAGTAAAAGATGAGAGAAAAACTATCTTTGCAAGCAATGGTGCTATAGCTTGTTGTGATTTAAAACAAAATATTAAAGAGGCTTGTAGAGCAGAAAGAATAAACAGTATTGTATCTTCTGAAAACTTCCCAGAGATTTGTAGAGTTGCAAAATGTAAAGTTGATGAAAACTATATTTGTATTCCTTTTTATGTAAATGAACAAAAAAATATTGTAATTCATATTATTTCAAAATCTCAAGATGAGCTAAATAACCTAAAATATAAAATTGGGATTATCAAAAAATATCTTGAAGAGACTAAACCAATTTTAGAGAGTAAAATCTTAATGGAAGCATTAAGACAAAAAAATCTTACAGACTCGCTAACAGGTCTATATAATAGAAAATATCTAGATGAAATTGTAGAAAAACAACTAAATCTTGACATGAAAAATGGTGTTGTTTATGCGATTATGTTTTTAGATATTGATTACTTTAAAATGGTAAATGACACTTATGGTCATGATGTTGGAGATGATATTTTAAGAAAACTTGCAATTACTATGAAAAAATCAATCTCTTCAAATGAGACTTTAATTAGATATGGTGGTGAAGAGTTCTTAATCTTAATGAAAAATGCAACTCAAGAGAGTGCAAAAGAGTTAGCAAATAAAATAAATGCTGATTTCTCAAAAATCATATTTAATTATGGAGGAGATAGCTTTTCAAAAACTGTAAGTATTGGTTACTCTTTCTTCCCGACAGATACAGATCAATTCTGGAAATGTATAAAATATGCTGATATATCTTTATATGAGGCAAAATCAACAGGAAGAAACAAAGTGATTAAATTTTCAAAAGATATTTTGAAAAATGGGGATAAAATAGACTATTAAATTCTAATAAATTAGAATAATTTAAACTAGAGTATAAAAGATTATTTATACTCTAGACTCTCTATAACTAACTTTTTATTTGTAAATGGATTTATGATAGCTTCAATCTCTTCAATTTTATACTTTAAAGGAAAAGCTATTTTTGAATTTGTCGCAGTTGTTTCCAAAATATAGTATTTTTTATTATTTACATAAAGTGCTTTTTTATTTAAATTTATCCCTTCAAGATTTATTATCACAAAAATATGATTTGGAACTAGTACAAAATATGCTTCATAATCTTTAACTTTCAAAAGTGAAATAAGTAAATTTGACTTATCATCACAATCACCAAAATTTTGTTCAACCACTTTTTTTGGACTTTTTGCAGTACTTTCATTTATCTTATATGGAATTTGTGTTACAAAATCTAACATATTTTGAACTTCACATATAGAATCTTGTTTACAATTTTTTGTTAAAAAATCTGCTAACTTTTTTGTATAGTCATCTACTCTTACTTGATTTACATAAGTAGAATCTCCAATATCTGTAAACTGGTTTTTAACTATAAAAAAAGAGCTATAAATCATATAAAAAAGGTTTATTAAAAATATTATAGATATTAAAAATGATATATTTCTTAAACTTTTACTTTTTATAAACACTACACTATAAACCTAAAAAACTTTTTATTCCATCAAATATTAGTTGTGCAGATAACGCAGCCAAAAAAAGTCCTGTAATTTTTGATAAAATTAAAAGACCATTTTTGCCAATGAATCTCTCTATTAAACTAGATAAATATAGCATACAACCTATTAATAAGATTGCAAAAATAAGAGCTAAACTTCCAATAACTAATTTTGAAAAACTATTAAATTCAACTCCCATTACTAATAAAACTCCAATAGTTCCAGGTCCAATAGTAATAGGTAAAGCCAAAGGAACAACTGCCAAATCTGATAAATTTGTATCAGTTGGTTTTTGTCCATCTTTATTTCCATAAATTAACCCAACAGCCGTTAAAAATAGCAAAGCTCCAGCACCTATTTTAAACGCATCCAAAGTTATACCAAAAACTTTGAAAATATGTTCTCCAAAAAAGAGTAAAACTAAAGATATAACAACAACAGATAAAGTTACTTTAATTGCTAATTTTCTTTTCTCAATAAGTGTTGCATCATTTGTAATGGTTAAAAAAACAGTAAGTACAAAAAAGGGTGTCATAATAAAAAATATTTTAATAAAAGTTGAAATAAATAAATCCATAATTTTTCCTAAATAAGCTATATTTTTAAATTTTGCTTATTCTAGCTTTTATAGATTAAAATAGTGTTTAATCATTAAAAAATAGAGTTCTACTCTTCAATCATAGTGTAGTGAAGTTCTAGCCCTTTTGAAGTTGCTACAAAACCATTTACATTTATTTTACCCTCATGAACCATTTTATGATGAAGTTTACAAAGTGGGATTAGATTATATTTATGATTTGCATTTATATGTCCTATAAATCCATCTTTATTTGCTTTTTTCTGCTCTTGTATATGATGAACTTCATCACAAGCACGACCACATATTATACAAGTACTTGTATATAAATTACTATTATATTTAGAACTATTTTTTTGTGAAATTCTTTCAACTTTTGTATAGTCATCTGCTAATCTTTTTCTAATATCATTTGCAACATTTAAAAACTCTTTATCAATATACAAAGATTTTGCAAACTCCAAACCATATATAGATGAGCCACTACCAAAAGCTAATTTTCTATCAAAAATCAGTTTATCTTCATCATCTTTATACATAACAGATAGATGAAGACAAATAATATTTTTTAATTTCTCAATCTCAGGAATTTGTGGTAGTTGATGTAAATGTGTAGCAAAAACAAAAAGTGATTCAAGACGTGCAAGTTTCAAAATAGCACTTGCAACAATACTAAGACCACTTAAAGTCTCTGTACTATGACTTATCTCATCCCCCAAAATTAGAGATTTTTTACTAGCACGATTAAATATATTTTTTAAATCCATCATCTCAACTGCAAAACTTGATAATCCTTTTGAAATATTATCAGCACCACTAATTCTTGTAAAAATTGAGTCAAATATTGAAAATCTCATAGATTTACAAGGTACAAAAAAACCTGCTTGTGCTAAAATAACACTTATTCCAATAGCTTTCATTAAAGAAGATTTTCCAGAGCTATTTATTCCAAAAAGAAGTATTCCATGCATTTTATTACTTTGAAGATTTGTAGGATTTGAGTTTTTTACTATAATATTATCTTCATACTCTTTACTAACTAAATTTAATTCACCTAAAACAATATCATTTGTAACATAAACTCCCCTATCCTCATTTGCTTCAATTATTGGATGTCTAAGTTCTATTAGTTCTAAAAAATTCTCATCATCTTTGGTTTTTACAATTTTTGGACAAGTGTAGTTATATTTTTTACTAGTTTTTATATTTGAAACAGTTAAATCAACTTCAGCTATAAATACAACTAATTCACTTAAAAGTGTTGAAAACTTTTTTTCAAACTCAATAAGTTTCTCTTTAAATACAAGTTTATTTATCTCAACGATTTTTTTAAGATTATGAACATATTTATCTGAAATATCATCTGTTAAAGAGCAAGATAATTTTATACTGTTTGTTTGAGTTTTTATAGAAAAATCTTTAAAAAGTAGAAGTTTATCATCAATTATAAGATGAGATTTTAAAAGCTCCTCTTTTATAAGGTTATATCTATTTTTTGTTATTGAGATATAAAATCCTTCTTTATCAAGCCTATTAATTGTTACAAAACTTTTTTCATCTGATTTAAAAAAAGATAAAATATGATTTTTTAAAATTTCCAATTTATCCAAAAGTAGTTTATTTTCTCTATTTAAATCATCAATTTGAAGATTTACTCCGCTTGTTATCATATTTTCATCTACATCTTTTAGCATAAATCTTCCACTTATACTTAAATCAAAAGTAGAGTTAATAGATGCTAAAAAAGAGTTTATCTCATCACTACTACAAGGAGGAGTTATAAATTTATAACTCTCCATAAATTTTACAATCTCTTTTATACTTACCAAAGAGTCATACAAATAGTTCAACTCAAAAGGGTGCAGTCTTGATAGCTTTATTCTTCTTGTAAGCCTTTCTATATCGTAAATACTTGCTAATTCATTCTCTATTGGTGAGTGAAAATCATATAATTCTTTAGATAAATTGTATCTTCTTAAAAGCTCTTTTGAGTCTTTTATTGGATTTGTAATCCTCTCTTTTAAAAGTCTTTTACCCATAGCAGTTGAAGTATTATTTATTAATCTTATTAGACTTAAATTATGCGTTGTATCTATAATATTTAACTGCTCTAAAGCATTGTTTCCAATATATATGTATCTACTAACATCTAATTTTATTGGGTTTGATAGTTTTTGAATAATTGAACTATCATGAGCTATTACAAAGTCTATTAGAATTGCCAATGATTCTGTTGAAAGAGGAGATCTCTCCATATCAAGATGCTCTATTGGAGTTAGAAGTGACTCAATGCTAAAAACATTTTTAAAAAGTTCATTTTGATATGTAATTTTTGGTCTAAAGTTTCTTAAATGAAAACTTTTTAAATTTAACTCCAAATAGTCAATTATCTCTTTTTGATTAATATTTTTATCTGCTAGAGTAACTATAATTTCGCTAGTTTTGTGCATATTCATATAATTAAAGACTTCATCAAGTGCAAAAAACTTATCTTCATTTGTTCCAAAAACTTCGTTGTAATAACACTTTGCTGTTGTTACATCAATAGCACTATAACCTATTAGATAATTTCCTCTTACTTGATCAATTACAATTGAAGTTATAAAATTATCATCTTGCTCTACTACAAAATCAAAGTTTGTACCAGGACTTACAACAACATCCAAATATCTACTCACATTTGGAGGAGTTCCTTTTTGTCTTATTATTGCTATTGTATATTTTTGCTCAGCAATAATTCGTGCTAGATGTTTTTCAAATGAAATTGCTGGAACTCCAGCCATAATTGGATTCTCTTTTGAGTTTTCAAGTATTGATTTATTTTTTCTTGTTAATTGAATATTTAAAAGTTCTGCTATCTCTTTTGCTTTTCCTATCTTCTCTTTTTCATTATTTACTTCATAAACTTCAAAAAAAGTTCCAATTTCCATGAGAACTAAGGCATTTTCACCATATTTTTTATCAAATAACTCTTGAATCTTAAAATATGTGATAGTTAGAAGTTCATTTCTATTTTCTAAAAGAGCTGTTACTTCTTCTCGCACTATTTTCGCACTCCTGTCCAATCTCTAATTTTTTCTCTATCTTCTTTTGAAAGTTCTGCTTCAATGTGAGCCCACGTATAAGCTGGAAGAGGCATTGATGAGTGAGCTGTTCTATAGATTGCTTTTAATTTTTCATTTTTTTGTGTTTGAGTATATTTTTCCCAATTTGAAAAATTCAAAGCATTTACCCCCTCATTTGTATGATTTGCAACAACCCAAGAAAAAGGTGCAACATTTGAATACCAAGGGTAATTAATCTTATTTGAGTGGCAATCATAACAAGCTCTTACAAATATCTCTTTTATATCAGGAGGTAAAACTATCTCATATGTTTCATCTTCACTATATTCTACTTTTTGGGGTCTTATAAACTGCATCAATAGAAAAACTACAAAACAAATTATCAAAGCTCTTTTCATTTTTAAAATACCATCTCATATAATCTTTTTAATTCACTATTAAAAATATCTAAACTAATATTTCTACCATATCTTTTAAACTCTTTACCTTCAAAAAAGACCAAAATAGTTGGACTTGAAAAAATATTAAAGTGAGAAGTAATATCTAAATTTTGATTACTATTAATATAACATTGTTTCATTTTAGAAAAATTAAGAGAAATATTCATCTCTACTTTTGGTTTTAAAACTTGACAAACACTACAGTTTGTAGCTCCAAAATATAGCATTACAGCTTTAGAATTTTTTAAAATATCTAAAATTTCTTCTTTACTGTTTATTTCTATCATAATTAAAAAAAGATAGGAGAAATCCTATCTTTTTATACCTGATGCCCACAATTTTTAGTAAGTCTATTTTTTTGTGATAAATATGAGTTTAAAGCTCCAATATATGCTTTTGCAGTTGCAAGCATTGTATCAATACTTAATCCATGACCTACAAAAGAGTTGTTTTTATCTTCAAAAGTAACTCTAACTGTAACTTTTGCTAAAGCATCTTTCCCTTCACTAACAGATACAACTTTATAATCTTTTAACTCTCCTGCAAAACCAGTGATTCTATCTATTGTTTTAAAAATAGCATCCATAGTTCCATCACCTAAACCAGCATCTTTTATAATTTTATCTTCAAACTTAATTGAAACAGCAGCCATTGGTAAACCATCTGAGCAATCACTTATTTGTAAACCTACTAAGTCATAAATCTTATCGTGATTTAAAGCTTCATCAGTGATTAACATTCTAACATCATCATCTGTTATATCTTTTTTCTTATCAGCTAATGCTTTAAACCTTTCAAATGCACTATTTAACTCATCATCGCTTACACTATCAAAACCTAATTGTGCAATTTTATCTTTAAATGCAGCTCGACCTGAATGTTTTCCTAATATTAAAGTGCTATCTTTAATAACTCCAACATCTTCTGGTCGCATAATCTCATATGTCTCTTGATGTTTTAAAACACCATCTTGGTGAATTCCACTCTCATGTGCAAATGCATTTTTACCAACAATTGCTTTATTTTGTTGTGGTTCAACTCCTGTAATTGTTGCAATTAATCTTGAAGTTGCATAGATCTCTGGAGTATTAATAGATGTGTATAAATCACCAAAAACATCTTTTCGTACCTTTATAGCCATAACAGCCTCTTCTAAAGCTGAGTTTCCAGCTCTCTCACCTAATCCATTTATTGTAACTTCAATTTGTCTAGCTCCATTTAAAACAGCTGCTAAAGTATTTGCAGTTGCTAATCCTAAATCGTTGTGATTATGAACTGAGATTATTGCTCTATTACCTGCAAACTCGCTTAACTCTTTAACCATTGCACCCAACTCTGTAGGTAATCTATACCCAACAGTATCTGGTAAATTAATTGTAGTTGCACCTGCACTTATAACCGCATCCATCACCTCTTTCATAAAAGGAATTTCACTTCTTCCAGCATCTTCTAAAGAGAACTCAACATCATCTACAAAAGTTCTTGCATACTCTACAGCTCTAACAGCTCTTTTTATAACTTCATCTGGAGACATTTTTAATTTATATTTCATATGAATTGGGCTTGTAGCTATAAATGTATGAATTCTATGTTTTGGCGCATGAGAAACAGCCATACCAGCCTGTTTTATATCATTTTCAATAGCACGACTTAATGAACAGATGCTTGAATTTTTAATTGTTTTTGCAATTTGAGTAACTGCATCAAAATCCCCAGGACTTGCTGCTGCAAAACCAGCTTCAATAACATCAACTCCCAATTTTTCTAACTGTAAAGCAACCCTTAATTTCTCTTCTGTGTTCATAGAACAACCAGGGCTTTGCTCTCCATCTCTTAAAGTAGTATCAAATACAATAATTTTATTTTTATCCATAATATTTACCTTTTAAATTAACTTTTGATTATATCTTTTTTTAAATAAAAAAAGAAAAACAGATTTTTTAAAAACTTATTTAATTTTAAATTAAAATTTGAGTAGATTTAAGAGTAGTAAAGAAGAGTTTACACTTTTTAGAAAATTGCTTTTTGAAATAATAAATATTTTCATTTTACTCTCCTTTTTTAATTAGGTTGAAAGTATAATTTAATTTAATTTATTTGTCAAGGATAATTTTTATTATTTAGAAAATTTTTAGAAGCAAATTTGCTCCTAAAAATTATTATTTTTCAGATGGATTATCATCTTTATTTTCTATTTGAGTTTTATCAGATTTAATATCTTCTTTTAAATCACTTTTATCTAAACTATCGCTATGTAAATCTTCACCTTCAAAAACTTTTCCACCATGTTCTTTTATAATCTCTCTAACTCTTTCACCTGTAATTACCTCTATTTCAAGTAGTTCAGAAGTCATTTGTTCAATTGCATCTTTGTTATCTCTTAAAGCTTGTAACACAACTTGATATCTTTCATTTAAAGTAGTTTTTACATGATCATCTAAATCTTTTGCCATAGCATCTGAGAAATCTTTTTGAGTTTGTCCACCTAAGAACTGATTTGTTCTTCTTTCTAGTACCATAAGCCCAGCTATATCACTCATTCCATAAATAGTTGCCATAGATTTAATAATATTTGTAGCTCTCTCTAAATCATTTCCAGCACCTGTACTAATCTCTCCTATAAATACCTCTTCAGCAGCTCTTCCACCAAGTAAAACATCAACTTCAGCTATTAGCTCATGTTTTTGCATTAAATATTTATTCTCTTCAGGAGTATTTAGTGTATATCCAAGCGCTGCTAAACCTCTTGGAACAATAGATACTTTATTTACTTTTTTAGCACCTTTTGTAATTTCAGCCATAACTGCATGTCCACTTTCATGATAAGCAACAATTTTTCTCTCTTTTGGAGATATTCTTCTTGATTTTTTCTCTAAACCTGCTATTTGTCTCTCAACAGCCTCTTTAAAATCACTTGGCTCTACTTCCTCTTTATTTGCACGTCCAGCTAAAAGAGCAGCTTCATTTATAATATTTGCTAAATCAGCACCAGCAAGTCCTGCTGTCATCTTTGCAACCTCTTTTAAATCTACATCTTTTGAAATTTTTACATCTTTAATATGAACATTTAAAATCTCAATTCTTCCTTCATAATCAGGTTTATCAACTAAAACTTGTCTATCAAATCTTCCTGGTCTTAAAAGTGCTGGATCTAAAACTTCAGGTCTATTTGTAGCTGCAAGAACTATTACAGGAGCTGTTTCAGTAGAAAATCCATCCATCTCTGCTAAAAGTTGATTTAAAGTCTGCTCTCTCTCATCATTTCCACCCATTGGTCCGCCACTAGCTCTACTTTTACCAATAGCATCAATCTCATCAATAAAAATAATAGCAGGAGCTACTTTTTTTGCTTGTTCAAACAAATCTCTAACTCTACTAGCTCCAACTCCTACAAACATCTCAATAAATGCAGATCCTGAAACAGATAAAAATTGAACATCAGCCTCTCCAGCAACTGCTTTTGCTAAAAGAGTTTTACCTGTACCTGGAGGACCTACAAGTAATACACCTTTTGGAATTTGAGCTCCAAGTCTTACATATCTATCTGGTGCTTTTAAGAAATCTACAACTTCCCTAACCTCTTCTTTAGCCTCTTTATTTCCAGCCATATCATCAAATTTTACATTTGGTTTTTCAGAATTTATCATCTTTTTAGATGAACCAATTCCAAGGATTCCACCACTTCCGCCACCCATAGATTTTTGCATTCTTTTAACCAAAAACATCCAAATAGCAAAAAATAAAAATATTGGTAAAACCCATCCAAAAAGAATATCAGATAGAAGATTCTCTTCGCTTATTCCACCATAAGAGATACCACTTTTTTCCAACTCAGAAATTAATGTCTCATCAGGAACAACTCTTCTTGCTGTATAAGTAACTCTTTGCATTCCATCATTTTTACTAACAGCTCTAATTAGAGTATTTCCAATACCAACATACTCAATTTTTCCACTTACAATAAGTTTTTTTAACTCAGAATATGTAATTGTTTTGCTTACATTACTTCCATAAGCTTGAATATTTGAGTTTGTAGCGTTTGTTTCACTATCAGGAAAAATTGCTTTAAATGCAAAAATTGTTACAAGCGAAAATGCAACAAATATCAAAAGTGGATTATTGTTGAAAAAATTATTGTTATTATTTTGATTATTGTTTGGATTGTTATTTTGTTGTTTATTCATCATTATTTATATCCCTCTTATTTTTTAAATACCATTGTTACCCACTCATTTTTGTGAATAATTTTTAGCTCTTTTAAATTAGAAAATTTACTTAAAACTCTCTTTTCATGCTTATCTAAAATACCAGAAACTATTATAATTCCACCATCTTTTGTAGAATTTATCAAATCATCTGATATCATAACAAGAACATCTGCAATAATATTTGCCAAAACTACATCATATTTTTCTTTGGCAAAATTTACAGAGCCAATCCAAAAGTTATTTATCTTTTGATTGTTTAAAACAAAATTTGATTGTGTACTCTCTATACAAATTTCATCTGTATCACAAACATCAACAACTGCACCTTTTTTTGCCGCTGCAATTGCTAAAATACCACTTCCTGTTCCAACATCCAATAAGCTATCACCTTTTTTTACAAACTCATCAATTGCTAATAAACAAGAAGAAGTTGTTTCGTGGTGTCCTGAACCAAAAGCAAGTGCTGGATCTATTAAAATATCAATTTTTCCCTCTTTTGCTTCACTCCATGATGGTCGCACATAAAAGCTTCCAACTTCAACAGCTTGTATAGAGTCTTGATATTTTTTTATCCAATCTATACTCTCTTTTTTTTCACATTTTATATAACATTTTGTATTTAATGCTTTTGCAAATTTTTCAAGTGGTTCCTGAAAATCTTCAAGATTCTCTTCACTTCTAACAATTATTTCACCATCATTTTCTTCAATTGCATCATCTGTAAGTGATAAAATTAGATTTAAAAACAGTTCATAATTATCTTCTGGTTTTATTAGTAATTCAAAATACTCTTTTGACAAATAAAAATTCCTTTATATTTTTTTTAAAAACTTAATATTCTATCTAAATAACTTTTTAATCAAATTAAATCTAAAAAAAGCTCTCTATTAAATCTCTCATTATATTTTTGTCACTAATTTGATTTACTAAATCTCTAAACTCATTTGCTCCTGTATAACCTTTTGAATAAGCGTGTAACAATTTTCTAAAAATTATAGCACCATAGTCTCCATGAAACTCAAGCATTTTGTCATAGTGTTCTAAAATAATCTCTTTTTTTATAGAATTATCAATATCTTCAAGCTCATGTTTTAATTGATAAAAAACCCAAGGTTTACCAATAGCACCTCGTCCTATCATAACACCATCAGCTTTTGTGTACTCTAAAACCTCTTTTGCTTTTTTATAATCTTTTATATCACCATTTGCAATAACTGGAATTGAAATAGCCTCTTTCATCTGTTTAATTGCATCATAATCTACAGGTGCTTTATATTTTCCAGCTCTTGTTCTTCCATGAACTGATACAAAATCAACTCCACAAGCTTCAACCGCTTTTCCAATTTCAACTGGAATTTTTTCATTAACTCCAAGCCTTACTTTTGCACTTGTGTACTCTTTTTTTGAATATTTTTTGATAGTACTTAAAATCTCTTCAAGCTTTTTTAAATCACCTAAAAGATTAGAACCTGAACCATGAGAGAATACTTTAGGAGCAGGACAACCGCAGTTTAAATCAATTCCATCAATTCCTTCAACATCATTTAATATTTCAACTGCTTCTCTTACAAGTTGAGCACTATTTCCAGCAATTTGTACAAAATATGGGTCTTCTGAAGGAGACTTTTCTATCATCTTAAGTGTTCTTGCACTTTTATAAACCAAAGCATTTGAACTTATCATCTCTGAAATTGTAAGATCAGCTCCAAACTTTTTAACAACACTTCTAAAAGGTAAATCTGTATAACCAGCAAGGGGAGCAAGCACTATAAGAGGCTTGCTAAAATCTAATTTTTTTTTCATTCTTAGTTATACGACAAGCTTTCCAAACTATAATGTTTTCCAGCATCTTTTAGTTCAATTAGTGCTTTAAAAGGTGCGAAATCATTACCTTCTCTATTTGCTAAATTTTCTCTTAGTTTATCTTTCATCTCAAATTCACTCAAAATATATAGATATGCAACTGTAGCTTCTTCTTGTTCTTGTGAAATTTTTTCAAAAAGTTCTATTAAAACATCTGGATTCAGACTATTTTTATATTTTTTAGCAAGTTGAATATAATCATCTTTTGAAAGTTTTATATTTTTAACAAGTTCCAAAATTTCGTTGTTTTCAAATCCAAATTCACTATTTTCAATATTTTTTTCTAAAAGTTTAATTGTAAGTTCTTTATCAAGATTTACATTTTTGTAAATCTTTTTAATTGTTGTCATACTCTTTTCGCTCAAAGATTTCAAAAATGCTACTTTTACAATATCACTATCATATTTTTCAGCTTTTTTTACAATATCAACAGCAAAATCAACTTGTGAATTTATTTTATTTATTAAGTTCTGTTTTCCTAAAGATGATTTTTCATCAACTTTTAGATTTTTATCAACATAAATACCATTGTTTACATTTTGTATAGCAGCAACAGTTTTGTTTAATTCTTCATTTGTAGAACTAAATATCTCTTTTGGTACTTCAAGATTTAATTGAGTTAAAATATTTGCCAACTCTTTTTGTTTTCTTGTTCTAAAACCAATTTTATGCTCTTTATTTAGTAGTTTTAATTTAATTAATTCAACCATATTATCTAAATCACTATCTACTAATCTAAGTTTAAAATAGTTAATAAGCCCGTAAAAAATAATATGGATATAAGTTAAAAGACTTAAAAAAATTATAGGCAAAACAAACCAAACAGAAACAGGTAAAGTTTCACTAAAACCAAATAAACTAAGAGTATATTCTCCAAGTTCTAAACTATGAACAAAACCAAACAATACTATTATTAAAAGTATTGTTGAAATTATATAACTTTTAAGACCCATCTTCTTTTTTCCTTTTTGAAGAGTTAATTGTGTTCTATTATACAAAAAAGTTTATAAATTACTTATGATATGGATGATTATTTATAATACTTAAAGATCTAAATATCTGTTCTGATAGTATCAAAGTGGCAATTTTATGAGCAAAGGTAAGATTACTTAGGGAAATTACACTATCACAAAGAGATAAAAACTCATTTTCAAAACCAAAAGCTCCCCCTATGAAAAAATTTATCTCATTTTTATCTTCCAGAAGCTTAGAAAAAGCAAAACTATCGACACTTTTACCTAAAACATCAAGAGCTATATTGTAACCTTTCAAATATGGTAAATAACTTTTTGTATATATTTTTTTTGATTCATTTTCTCCGATGGTTTGTGCTTTTGCTATATCTTTATTAAATATATAAAAAATTTCAACTTTTGCATATTTACTAGACATTTTAATAAACTCTTTAATAAGTTTATCAAAATCATCATTACTTGGTTTTACTATTGAGTAAATGTTAATTTTCATTTAAAATAGCACTTCCAACACAATTAAATTTTGTATTTTTGATAATATCATCAACTTTTACGCCACCAATAGCACAAACAGGATGTTTAGACATTTTTGCCAAATATTGTAGTTTTTCACCCAAAATATTTGAAATATCTTTTGTATTTGTAGCTTTGTAAGCACCTAAACCAATCATATCAAGTTCA
Source organism: Arcobacter thermotolerans (assembly GCF_983172305.1). Lineage (NCBI taxonomy): Bacteria > Pseudomonadati > Campylobacterota > Epsilonproteobacteria > Campylobacterales > Arcobacteraceae > Arcobacter > Arcobacter thermotolerans. The sequence goes on along the minus strand of NZ_CFAFZJ010000010.1, from coordinate 10,201 downwards.
AAACTATTTGCTTCTAGAATTTCTAGTTCATTGTGAGTTGAGAGTCCTAAAAGTTTATTTTTTACTCTTTTTCGTAAAAGTTTTATAGCTAATTTTTTATCTTTGTTTATCTTTAAAATATCATCTTGACCTACATGCAAACCATCTGCATAATCAATTAATTCTACTTTATCATTTACAATAATAGGAATATTTAGATTTTGTTTAAGAAAAATAAGATTTTGTTTTTGTAACTCTAAATCTGAAACTTTGTCTCTATACTGTAAAAGTTTTACATCATATTTTTTTAAAATTTCCAAAAAATTTTCAAGAGTTATATTTTTTTTTAAAAGAGTTTCGTAATCACACAAAACATAAAGATAGTTAAAAGCTTCAAGATTAAATCCCAAAGCTTTTTCTAAATTTGAAGACATTAGCTAATTTTTTCTTGTCCAAAAATAGTTAATAAATCTGTAAGAGTTTTTTTCATATCTCTTCTATTTACAACCATATCAATAGAACCTTTTTCTAGTAAAAATTCAGCTCTTTGGAAACCTTCAGGAAGATCAGTTCCAATTGTTTGTTTAATTACTCTTTGTCCAGCAAAACCGATTAAAGCACCTGGTTCTGCCATAATAATATCCCCTAAAAATGCAAAAGAAGCAGAAACTCCACCCATAGTTGGATCTGTTAATATAGATATATATGGAAGTTTATAGCTATCGAGTTTTTTCAAAGCTGCAGATGTTTTTGCCATTTGCATCAAAGAAAAAGTTGATTCTTGCATTCTTGCACCACCTGATGCTGATACTATAATAACTGCTTGTTTTTTTTCAATTGCTCGATTAACTGCTCTTACTATTTTTTCACCTTCAACACTACCTAAACTTCCACCCATAAATGCAAAATCAAAAACTACAAGCTGAACACCAATTGAGTTAATTGTACACTCACCACTAATAACACTTGATACTCTTCCTGTTTTTGCAAGTCCTTCTTCAACTCTTTTTTTATAAGAGAGTTTATCTACAAACTTCAAAGGGTCATTTGGTTTTAAATTTGTATCAAACTCTACAAAGCTATTTTCATCTGCAAGGATTTCTACTCTTCTTTTTGCCCCTATTCTCATATGAAATTCACATTTTGGGCAAACATTATCTTGATTTTCAACCTCTTTGAAAAACATCAAAGAGCTACAACTAGGACATTTTATCCAGTGACTTGGAGCATCTTTCTTTGTAGCTTGCTCTTTATTTTTGTTATCAAATGAAATTTTGCTAAATAGATTTTTTAAATCCACTACCTTTTCTCCTTTTTTTCTAAAGCAATATTATAGTTAAATCTAACTAAATATTTTTAAATTTATCTAGTTCGTCTAATTTTTCCCAAGGATAATCAGGTTGTCCAACTTGACCACGAGCTGCTACATCTGCATAAAGGAATGTTGTAGCACTTGGTTTATCTAGATTAAATTTTTCTGTAATCCATCTTGGTGTTAAAGGGAAATTTTCCATTACAAATGCAGATAAAATATCATCATTATGTTTTGTATATGTTCCCATTGTATCAACAGCAACAGAAGTAGGACGTGCAACTCCAATAGCATAAGATATTTGCACAATAGCTTTTTTTGCAAGTCCTGATGCAACTATATGTTTTGCAATCCATCTTGCTGCATAAAGTCCACTTCTATCTACTTTTGTATAATCTTTTGAAGATTGAGCTCCTCCACCAATTGGTGCATATCCTCCAAAACTATCAACAATCAGTTTTCTTCCAGTTAGTCCACTATCATGCAAAGATGAGTGATTTACATATCTTCCTGTTGGATTTATGTGAATAATTGTGTTATTTTTATCATAAAGTTTACTTGGAAGTCCAGAATTATCAATTAATTCTTGAATTATTGCTCTAACTTCTTCTATTTTCATTCCTTCAACACAAGGTGCTGAAACAACAATTGTATGTATTTTTTGAGGAAGTCCATTTTCAAAATTCTCTTTTGTTCCATAATCAACAGTAACTTGAGTTTTTATATCAACTCCTAGTTTTTGATTATTTTTTAAAGCATAATTATAAACTGTATCACATAATTTTCTTGCATATACTATTGCTGCAGGCATAAACTCAGCTGCCTCATTTGAAGCAAACCCAAACATAATTCCTTGATCTCCAGCTCCAATTTCTCCTGTTGTTTGATCAACACCTTGACTTATATCTGGGCTTTGTTGATTTAATAATACTTGAACTTGTACATCATCTGGATGAAGTGCTTGCTCTTTTGTAAAAGCACTTTTTCCATCGTATCCAATTTTTGCTAATGCGTCTTTTACTATTTTTTCATAATCATTTTGTGATAATTTTGCATTTGATTTTACTTCACCACCAATAACAACATGCTTTCCAGCAACAAATACTTCACTTGCAACTCTACTATTACTATCTTCAATAATAAGTCTATCAACTATACTATCAGCAATAATATCAGCACATTTATCAGGGTGACCAGGGCTTACAACTTCACTTGTAAACAGATATTGAGATTTTTTTTCCATTTTTGTTTTCCATCCTTTGTTTTCCACAAGCTTTGCTTGCATTGTTTTCCATCTTTTGTTTTCCATTTAGTCTTTTGTATAAAAAAATTAAATTAAAAATTTAAAGAGTTCGATTTTCCGTAACTTTTAAAAAGTTATGGAAAAAAGTTTTGTAGTGTAACTAAAAATTAATTAGTTTTCTTTTAAGTAGTTTATTACTCAACAGTTACAGATTTTGCTAAGTTTCTTGGCATATCAACATCATTTTTAAGTCTTATTGATATCTCCATAGATAAAATTTGAAGTGCTACCAACATCTCAAAAAATTCAAGCATATAGTGATCACACTTATTTATTTTTATAAAATCATCTGCAAGTTCAAAATCAGCAGAAGATATTGCGCAAATTGTACTATCACGTGCACTTAACTCTTCGACATTTGATTTTATTTTATCATACAACATATTTTTTGGCATAAGAGCTATTGTAAAAAGTTCTGGGTCTGCAAGAGCAATTGGTCCATGTTTCATCTCACCTGCTGGATAACCTTCAGCATGTAAATATGAAATTTCCTTAAGTTTTAAAGCACCTTCTAAAGCAAGGGGATAAAATACATCTCTTCCTATAAAGAAAAATCCATGACCGTGTAAATATCTTTTTGATAATCTTTTTGCTTTTTCATGAATATTTTCATGAACTTTTAAAGCTTTTGGAACTTCTCTTAAAGTATTAACTTCATTTTCAAGTTTTTCCTTAGAAATAGTTTCTTTAATTTGTGCAAAATATAAACTTAACATCCATAAAACAACTGTTTGAGTAGAGAATGCTTTTGTAGAAGCAACTCCTTTTTCAATTCCAGCTCTTGTTAAAATTGTAAAATCTGCAACTCTTGTCATAGAAGAGTTATCAACATTACAAATTACCAAAGTGTTAAGACCCGCACTTTTTGCCATTTTTAAGGCTTCTAATGTATCAGCTGTTTCTCCACTTTGAGAGATTACAACAAATAGTGTATCTTTTGTCAATAGTGGCTCTTTATATCTAAACTCACTTGCAACTTCAACGCTACATTTTATTTTTGATAATCTTTCAAACAGATATGAAGATGCAAGCCCTGCATGATATGAAGTTCCACATGCACAAATTTTAATCTCATTTATTCCATCTAATATTTTTGAATCAATCTCATCAAAATTTATCTCACTATCTTTTACACGACCTAACATACAATCACTTACGACAACACTTTGCTCATAAATCTCTTTTTCCATAAAGTATCTAAAACCATCTTTTTGAGCAAACTGTTTTGATGTTGGAAGTTTTGACCAAACAATATTTTTACTAAAAAACTCGATCCCATCTCTTGAAGCTACTCCCCCAATTTTATCATCAAGATATACAACATCATTTGCAAGTCCAATAAGTGCTGAATCTGAAGATGCAAAAAGTACTTCATCTTTTTCTATACCATGTCCAACAATCATTGGACTTCCAAGTTTATAGAAAAATATTTTTTCTGGATCTTTTTTTGTAATTAATAAAATAGCATAAGCCCCTTCAAGCCTTTTTATAGTCTCTTGAAATGCTTTTTTTGCATCATTTAATTTATTGTTGTAGTGCTCAAAAAGATGAACAATAACTTCTGTATCTGTTTGTGAAACAAAGTTGTGTCCTAAAGATGTTAACTCATCTTTTAACTCTTTATAATTTTCTATTATCCCATTATGAACAACATAAGAGTATTCACCTAAATGTGGATGAGCATTAACTTCTGTTGGTTTTCCATGAGTTGCCCATCTTGTATGTCCAATTCCTAAATTATATCTATCTTTATTATTTTGATTAACTTTTTCTTCAAGATTTACAAGCTTCCCAACTGCTTTGAATACATCTATTTCATTTCCATGTAAAACAGCAATTCCTGCGCTATCATACCCTCTATATTCAAGTTCTTTTAAACCATCTAATAAAATCTTTGTTGTATCGTATTTCCCTATGTAACCAACTATTCCACACATAAAAAGTCCTTAAATATCATTTTAAAAAATATAAGATTTTATCAAAAATTAACTAAATATCTAGTTTACTTAGTAATTTATCATGAATTTTACCATTTGAGGCAACTATATATTTATCTTTAAACATATCAAAAGTAGTACCTCTAATATTTGTAATTCTTCCACCAGCTTCACTTAAAATTATAACTCCAGCACTAACATCCCAAGGTTTCAGATTCATTTCATAGTAACCTTCATAAACGCCTTTTGCAACCATACATAAATCAATAGATGCACTTCCTAATCTTCTTAAATCTTGACACTCTGGTAAAATATTCTCAATTTTTTTTATCACATCTTTTAAATCTTTTGTATTTTCACCACTACTATATGGAAAACCTGTGGCTAGAAGTGATTTTTGTAAATCATTTTGCAAACTTACTTTTATTTTTTTACCATTTAAAAATGCACCTTTTTTATGTTTTGCAAAATATAACTCATCTAAAATAGGATTATATACTACACCAATATATGGCTTTTTATCTTTATAAACTCCAACTGAAATAGCAGTATGTGGTACACCATTTACAAAGTTTGTAGTTCCATCTATTGGATCAATTATTATTGAATTCCCAAACTCTACCAAACTATTATCTGACTCTTCAGCTATAAGATTAAACTCTTTAAAATATTTAGAAAACTCTTTTTTTAGATAATTTTCAACTGCTAAATCATATTTTGTAACTAAATCTTTTTTTGCTTTAAAATTTACATCTTTATTTGAGTAATAACCTTTTTTTAAAATTTTTCCAGCTTTTTTTATAATTTGAATAAGTTTCTTTTGCATGATTTTCCTTAAAATTTTTGATATTTTATCTAATTCTTTTAAAATCTATGTAAAATTGCACACATGAAAAACTTTGTAAAACTTGAAGATAAAAATATTAAATTTGGTGATTGTAATAATTGCTTTGCTCATTGTTGTAGTGGAAGTTTTGGTTCTATTTTTTCACAAATTCTAAAAGAAGAGTTTGAAGATGTTTATAAAAACTTTCCTATTTTATTTATTTTTGGCTCTTTAGGTTTTGTAAAACCTGTAATTTTACTATCAAATGGTTTTGATTTTTGTCCACATTTAAAAGATTTCAGATGTAAAATTTATGAAAATAGACCAAAAGTGTGTAGAACTTATCCTTTAAGTCCAAATATAGATAATTTTATCTATATTGACAACTCATGTCCAGAATTAAACAAAGCGGATAATATCTTAAATTTTGAAGATGAGATATTTGAAAATTATCAAGAGAAATATATTAATACTCACTTTGAATTTGAAAAACTTAAAATTGAAGAGTTTGAAAAAATTTTATCTATAAAAGGAGTTGATTTTTACAGATTTATTGGAGATGAAAAATCTAAATATTTAGATTTTCATAAACTCTCAATTAAACTATTAGAAAACTTTACATTATAAAAACTATTTATCTTTAAATCTTTTTTTATTTACATCTTCAATAATAAGTTTTGAAATACTATTTGTAGATATTGCAATATCTTTTGTTTGAGACGTAACACTAGCATTTTGCTGTGTTTTTTGATCCAAAATAGCAACTGCATTGTTTATCTGTTCTATTCCTAAAAGTTGTTCTTTGCTTGAGTTTTCAAACTCCTTTATAAGCTCTATTGTCTGTATAATATCACTATTTAGTTCACTGTACCCATTTATCATACTATTTGCAATATGTTTCCCTTCATCTGCCTTTTGTGTTGCAATCTCAACTATATTTTTTATCTCATTTGCAGCTTGTGCACTTCTATTTGCAAGATTTCTAACTTCACCAGCAACAACTGCAAACCCTTTTCCTGCTTCTCCAGCAGTTGCAGCTTCTACAGCTGCATTTAGACTTAGGATATTTGTTTGAAATGCTATTTGGTCTATTACACTTATTGCCTCATTTATAGATGAAATTTTTATATTTATCTCTTCCATAGATGAAACAGTTTGATTTGCTAATTTTTCTCCATTTTTTGCTCTAGAAGTTACGCTTGAAGCTATACTTGCCATTTTCTCAACATTTTGAGTACTACTTCTTAAATTTGAAGTCATCTCTTCTAAAGAAGCAGCTGTTTCTTCAAGATTTGCAGCTGTACTAGTAGAACTTTCATTTAATTTTTCAACATTACTCAAAAGTATATTTGAACTTTCAGATAAAGTTTCTCCATTTTTTTTATTTTCAATCAACATTTTTGTTATTGAATCTCCCAAAATATTAACACCATTTGCAAGTTGTAATATATGATTTGAAATTTTTGTTGTATCAACTCTATTTACATAATCATATTTACTATATTCATCTATTACTTTTAAAACATTCACAATATTCTTTTCTAATTCCTGTGCCATTTGATTCATAACAGATTTTAATTTTGATAGATTAATATCATCAACCTCTATATTTAATCTTTGAGATAAATCTCCTTTTTGAAATTTTTCTAAAATATCTATTGTAGTTTCAATAAAAAGATTATTATCATCTATCTCTTTTCTAGCAATCTCAATATTTTGATCAAGTATTTTTGACATATGACCTATTTCATCTTTTGAATAATTTTTGATTCTATCAACTTTATTACTTTCATTATTTAAATATTTAAAAAATGACTCTAAAGTTGTTTGAAATATATTTAGTGGTCTTAAAATAATTTTATTTATAGATGGAACAATTATAGAAATTAAAACAATATTTAATAAAACTGTAACAAAAATAGCTATCCAAAAAAGTGTATTTATATCTCTATTCATCTCTTCTTGTAATTCATTTATATCTTTTTGAATATCATCTGCATATATTCCAGTTACTAAAACCCAGTTAAATTCTGGAATAAAAATAGATGAAGCCATTTTTAATACAACCTCTTTTGTTGCTGGATTTTCATAATGGTAAGTTATATATTTTTGCTCTTTTGAAAATTTAATTAAATCTTCTCTAAAAGCATACCCTTTTGCATCTGGAGATTTTATATTTGTTTTTGTATTATTTAATTTTGGATTTGCTGGATGAAAAGCAAAATAATAATCAGCACCTCTTTGCTCATAAGCAAAAAAATATCCACTCTTATCATCTAAATATCTAACACCTGTTAAAAGTTCTATAACTTTTTGTTTTGCTAAATCTATATTTTTTTCTTTATCAATAATTGTTTTAATAAGTGTTTGAGCAACTTCAAATTGATGCTGTATTAATGACTCTTTCTCTTTTGTAATAGTAGTTTCAAACTTTTTTAATGTATTATTTAAAGTGTTTTGTGTTTTTTCAAAATTAATTCCAGAAAGTACAAATATTCCTATAGTAAAAGGTACAATTGTTATTAAAAGTAGCTTTATTTTTAGCGAATTTATATTCATTAGTATCCCCTTTTTTATAACGAACTTACATTCTATAAAATAAACTTTAAAGATAGATTAAACAATCTAATATTTGTTATAAGAAATATCTATTTATCTATATTTACACATTTTGAATATTAAAATAGATATTGAATCAATTTTTTATAAATTACTTATTTAAATTAAGTGTTAATTAATATTTAATCAATTATAATTCCACTCCAATTTAAGAAATGTTTTGATTTATTAAATGTGATTAAAATATTAAGTTTATTTTAATTATTTTAAAGTATAATTTCAATCCTTTTTTAAGAGGTTTATGCGGGAGTAGCTCAGTTGGCTAGAGCTTCTGCCTTCCAAGCAGACTGTCGCGAGTTCGAGTCTCGTCTCCCGCTCCACTTTTTTTAAGTGTGTTCTTTATTTTTTTATCGCGGAATAGAGCAGCTAGGTAGCTCGTCGGGCTCATAACCCGAAGGTCATAGGTTCAAATCCTATTTCCGCAACCAACTATTTATAGGCATTTAAACCACTTTACTATCACTTTAAGTTTTCATAAAAATACAACAAATGTGCAACAAAAAACTATATTTATCAACTATTTTAAAAAATCTGTTTTCTTTTATATGCATTCCACAAATTACTTTTTATATTAATTCTCAAATAATCTATATTCATAATATTTTTTAACAGTTTTTCTATCTAATTTACATAATTCTCCAATTTTTGAAAAATTGATTTTTTTACCTTTCTTTTCATATTCAGAAACGATAGCTAAAACCCTTTTATAATTCTCTTCTTGTTTTCTAAAGAGATAGTGTTTTTTGGCTTCTAAAAGTTGTTCTTTGTTTTTTTCTTTATCTCTAAGATTTACAGTTCTTATAGCTGAAAGCTTTTGTCTTCTTTGTGTTTCTAAATCATATTCTTCTCTTGAAAGATTTCTCATTTTTGGAAAATTCATTATGCCCTCATTTATATCTTTTATATAGTTTAAAATATCATTTTGAGTGATTGACTTTTGATTTTTAGCATAACTGCCCTATTTCCTGCCCTTCTACCCGCTCTTTTTGTTAGTATTAAAAGTGTTGTTGTTTTTACTTTTCTTTTTAAATTTGCGATAAAAATGAAGAGGTTGTTTTTTGTTATAGTTTTGTTATAGTTTTTTAGCTTTTTTTAAGTTTTATCCCGTTATAATCTCGACCTTGAAACAAGGAAAATACTTAGTTTCAAAGGTGTGTCAAAGTAGCTCAGCTGGCTAGAGCGCTGGTCTCATAAGCCGGAGGTCGAGAGTTCAAGTCTCTCTTTTGACACCATTTATATAAATTAAAAGTGCTGGTGTAGCTCAGTTGGCTAGAGCAGCTGATTTGTAATCAGCAGGTCGGGGGTTCGACTCCCTTCACCAGCTCCACTTTTACTTTATTTGCATTCCTTCTGGGGTATCGCCAAGCGGTAAGGCAACGGTTTTTGGTACCGTCACTCGAAGGTTCGAATCCTTCTACCCCATCCACTAAACTTATTTTCTTATATCTATTTTATCAAGAATTTAATTTATGTTTTTTTATCGCGGAATAGAGCAGCTAGGTAGCTCGTCGGGCTCATAACCCGAAGGTCATAGGTTCAAATCCTATTTCCGCAACCAATTTTTTATTATCTCAATTTTATAACAATCAATTTATAAACTAAAATATCATTACTTAACAAATATAAATCTTTACTTTTTTCAAATATAAGTTATCCATTTTCAATATTTTATAGTAAAATTTTAAAAATAGAAAAAGGAGATTTATGTTAAATAAAAAGATTATTATTTCATTTTTAACATTTTGTTTATTAAGTTCATCTATTTATGCAAAACAAAGTGATGATGAAAGAGAAAGTAAAAAACGAGACTATAAGCATAGTAATTATCATAAAGATAAAGATTATAGTGATAAAAAAATAAAATCTGAAAAACAAAAAAATATTCCTCCTGGTTTACAAAAAAAAGTAGATAATGGTGGAACTCTTCCTCCTGGATGGCAGAAAAAAATAGAAAAAGGAGAAGTTGTAAATAGTACTATTTTGAGTAATGGAAGAATTGTTACAAGTAAATATCCAAAAATAAAAAATACGGAAGTTTATGAAGTTGAAAATAGAGTTTTTAGAATTTATAAAGATACAAAAGAGATTTTAGATATATTAAAGTAGTAAAAGTTGGGAGTGTTAGAAATTCCGTGTCAATCTGATAAAATAATATCAAGGATTGACAATGGAACAAGAGATAAACTTTGATTTCAATGAAATATTGAAAGAATTTAGAAGTGGTA
>NZ_CFAFZJ010000009.1:0-91219 GCF_983172305.1 Arcobacter thermotolerans | reverse complement strand
ATCTCTATTTATATCTTGTTCAATTTTTTTACTTTTAACAATCATTATATTTAGTTTACAAAGATTACTTCCTAAACTTCATACATATTTTAAAGAACTCTAATTTTAACCTGCTGGTCAAATTGGACGGGAATTATAGTGCCTTTTTTTTGTTTTGTCAAGGGGTTTTTATTAATCTTGGCTTAATTTTGGGAATTTGTAGTTTTTGTTTTATTTTTTAGATTTTTAAAGTCGTATTTTAGGTAATTATTAAAAGAGATATTTGTTAGTTTGATTGATATTTAAAATAAATTTGGACAAAAAGTCCAAATTTTACTGAAGTTTTGAAATATAATCTGCTAAAACTTCAATTTGTTCTGGAGTTTTTGTTTCTACATGAGTTTTCATAAGATTTTTCATAACCCCACCATAACTTCCATCTTTATATCCATTTAAAGCTTTTATAACTCTATCCTTATCCCAACCTGTAATTACTTGAGATTTTCCTAAAGCCTCTTTTTCACCTTTTAATCCATGACATGAAGCACATGTTTTAAATAAAGTTTCTGCATTTAACTCATTTGAAGCAGTTTCATTTACTTGTTTTGTCTCTTCTGCTTTTTTCTCTTCAACTTTTACTTCTGTTTTAACTTCTTTAGCTTTTTCTTCAACATTTTGAGTAACTTCTTGTTTTGGAGCTACTTGTTCTTTTGCCTCTTTTTTATCTTCTGTACAACCAACAAATAGTAACAGTGAAGTTGCTACAACTGCAATACCTTTTTTCATTTTATCCCTTTTTCTAAATATTTTTCGGAATTGTATCAAATTGATTGTAAAATAATTGTGTTATTCATAAATAAAAACAAAATCATCTTTAAAATCAATTTTTACTACTCCACCTTTTTTAAGTTTACCAAACAAAATTTCATCAGTTAGAGGTTTTTTTATTTTTTCAGAAATCACCCTATTTAAAGGTCTTGCACCCATTGCTTTGTCATATCCTAGTTTTGCTAACTCATCTTTTGCTTTTTTACTAATTTCTATTTTTATTTTCTTACCTTCAAGCTGTTTTTCTAAATCTTCTATAAATTTTCCTGCAACTTTTGAAACAATATCTAAACTTAAACTATCAAAACTAACAACACAATCAAGTCTATTTCTAAATTCTGGCGCAAAAAACTTGTTTATCGCCCTATTTTCATTTAATTTTTCATTTTTTGCAAATCCCATAACATTTGCTTCAGATACTCCAAGATTTGAAGTCATTATTAAAACAACATTTTGAAAATCTGCTTTATTCCCACTATTGTCTGTTAATTCAGCATTGTCCATAACTTGAAGCAAAATTGACATCAAATCTGGATGTGCCTTTTCAATCTCATCTAAAAGTAAAACTGTATGAGGATGTTTTCTAATAGCTTCAGTCAAAAGTCCACCCTGTTCAAATCCAACATAACCAGCTGGTGCCCCAATTAGTCTTGAAACTGCATGAGCTTCCATATATTCACTCATATCAAATCTTTCAAAGTGAATTCCCATTTGAAGTGCCAATTCCTTAGCTACTTCTGTTTTACCAACTCCTGTTGGTCCAGTAAAAAGAAAACTTCCTATTGGTTTTTTATCAACTCCTAATCCAGCTTTATTTATTTTGATTGCTTGAACTATTGAATTTATAGCTTTATCCTGTCCAAAAACTCTTTTTTGCATATTTTTTTCTAAGTTTTTAAGTAGTGATAAATCTGATTTTGTAGCACTTCTTGGTGGAATATGTGCCATTTTTGAGACAACATCTTCTACATCTTTTGAAACTATTGTAATATTTGCTTCATTTTTTGTTTTTAAAGTTTTTGATAGCTCGATTTTTTTACTAGCACCTACCTCATCTATTACATCTATTGCACAATCTGGCAAAAATCTATCTTGAATATATTTTTTACTAAGTTCAACTGCGCTTATAATTGCACTTTTTGAATATTTAACACCATGAAACTCTTCATATTTTGATTTTAACCCTTCCAAAATCAAAATAGAGTCTTCAATAGTTGGTTCATTTATATCAACTTTTGCAAATCTTCTACTAAGTGCTTTATCTTTTGCAAAATCATTTCTATACTCCAAAAATGTAGTAGCTCCAATACATTTTATACTACCATTTGCTAAAAGTGGTTTTAATATATTTGAAGCATCCATAGCACTTCCACCAACACTTCCAGCACCTACAATTGTATGAATCTCATCTATAAATAGTATTGCATTTGGGATTTTTGATATCTCTTTTAAAAGTGATTTGAGTTTTTTTTCAAAATCTCCTCTATATTTTGTTCCAGCTAACATAGAGCCCATATCAAGAGAGAATATTTTTGAATCTTTTAAAAAATCTGGCACTTCTTCATTTGCAATCTTTAAAGCCAAACCTTCAGCAATTGCAGTTTTTCCAACACCTGGTTCTCCAACTAAAAGTGGATTATTTTTCTTTCTTCTTCCTAAAATCTCAATCACTCTTTCAAGCTCTTTATCTCTTCCAATAACTGGATCGATTTTTGATTTTTTTGCAATACTTACAAGTTCGCTTGAATTTTGCTCTAAAATTTTTTCATTTTTATCATTTTGTTCATCTTTTTGATCAAAATTTTCATCATCTATTTTATGAGAAATCTCTTCTAAAATATCTACTCTTTGAATTCCCAATCTTTTTAGTAAATATGTAGAATATGCTTTTTCATCTTTTAAAATTGCTACAAACATATCTTCAACATTTGCTTTTGTTTTCCCACTACTTTGAGTATGAGCTACCATATACTCAATAGTTGAAGACAAAGCTACTGTTTCTATAGGGTCATCTTTTATATCATCTGGCAATTTTGGGGTATTTGCTTCTATATATGTTTTTAAATCATCAAATAAAATCTTTGTATCAACACCTAAATCAAAAAACATATTTTCTATTGTTGAATTATTTATTAGCATTAAAAAAATATGCTCTAATGTTAAATATTCATGCTTATTTGCTCTTGCATAATTTATTGCTTGTGCAAAAATATGCCTTAACTCTTTACTTATCATTTTTACTCTTCTTCCATTATGGCTTTTAAGGGAAACCCTTTTTCTCTAGCAAGGCTTTTTACTTGTGCAACTTTTGTAGAAGCAATCTCAAAGCTATAAACTCCACAAAGACCTTTTTGGTTGTTGTGAACCTCTAGCATTATTGCTTCTGCTTCAGTTTGATTTTTTCTAAATACTTTTACTAAAACATCTATTACAAAATCCATAGTAGAATAGTCATCATTTAATAAAAAAACATTGTACTTCTTTGGCTCTTCTACTTCTAAATCTTCATTTAATTCAATTTCTATCTCATTACTCACTTAAAACCCTTAATTGTAAACCATATTTTAATATGTTAATATCGCTTTTTAAAAAGCTTAAAATTATAACAAAAAAGAGATTATTATGAAGATTAACCCTCAAGATTATATAGGAAAAGCAATATTTATAACAGCAACAAATACAAATGTAGGTAAAACATTTGCAAGTGAAGTTTTTTTAAAATATTTTGCAAAAAATGGTTTAAAAGTTGGATATTTCAAACCAATTGAAACAGGAGTTATAGATAACTCGCCACTTGATGGTCTAAAAATGTTTGAACTTGTAAAAAAACTAAATCCTAATTTTTTAAAACTTACAATAAATGATATTGTGCCTTATCAATTTACTCTTCCTGCTTCACCTTATGTTGCAAAAAGAAACACTTTTTTAGATATTGATTTTTTAATAGAAAAAAAAGAGTATTTACAAACTTTTTGTGATGTTTTAATTATTGAAGGAGCTGGTGGATTGTTTGTACCAATTAAAAAAGATTTTTTTATGATTGATTTTATAAAAGAGCTAAGAGTTAAAACTTTTTTAATAACTCCATCAAAATTAGGATCTATAAATGATACACTTCTTTCAATTGAAGCTTTAAAAAATAAGCAAATAGATTTTGATTTTTTTATAAATTTATATGAAGATAAAGATAGTTTTGAAGAGGTTTCAAAGCCATTTTTAAAAGATTATTTTAAAGAGTTGAAGTTTTTGCAAGATTATAAAATATAGAGTTTAAAGCTCTATATTTTTATCTACAAACTCTTTTTTATATACATCAAAAAAAAGAATATCTAGTTTTAGCTCTTTATTTTTAAAATAGTTGTATGAATTTTTTATAATTAATTCATCAAAAGGATAAATTAAATAGATTTTTTCACAATTATCATATTTTGTACCATAAGCATAAAGTTGATACATATCATCTTGTAAAACTCCGTTGTAGGCTTTATCTTCACTTAAAATCTTCCATTTTGTATCTGCTATTATTTTTCCACCATTTATTACAATATCTGGTTTGAGCCTAAATCTTCCAATACCATTTTCATACGCTAAGTGATGAGTTCTATCTTGCGATTTAATATCTTGAAAATTTGAACTCTTTTTTAAATAACTATAAACAAAACTTTCAAAAAGTAAATTCATATCAAATAAAAGTGCAAAGGCAATATCATTTCCTTTGTATGGAGAAAAAGAGTTTTCAAATAAAAATGTCTTGCACCACAATAAAACTTGTTCATAATCTTTCATTTGTCGGTTTAGTTTGATTTTTGAAAAATCTGTTTTTATATTGTATGAAATTTCTATTTCATCAAAAACAAACAGAAACTCTCTAATTCTTTGTTGATTTTTGTTTAATTTTGATTTATTATATAAAAATTGAAGAGTAGTTTTTATAATCCTATTTTCAACTCTATTGCTAATAAACTCTTCGTATTGAACAAAAAATCGCTCTTTATGAATTGTGTTATATTTTATTTGTTCAGAAATTTTTAGTTTACCTTTTAAAAATTTTAGATTCTCTTCTTTGCTTATATAATCACTTTTTATGCCATTTCTAACTAATACGGTCAACTCTTCTAAAAACATTGAGATAAATATTTCAAATAAAGGTATTTTTGAAGATTTTAAATTTGCCACACTAGAATTTTTAAATGGAGAGTTTTTTAAAGTTTTTAGCATCTTTATCAAAATATCTTTTGATTTTTCTGTCGTTGCATTTTTAATTTTTGGCAAAATCTCTATTGTAGTTCCATCTTTTGTTTGTATTACTCCTACATAATTTTGAGCTTGTAAAACTTTTCCAAAACCATTTTTTGTAGTTATTTTTAAATATTGTGCTGTTTTTTCATTTTCTAATACAAATTTTTCTAAAGAGTCAAAAGTCTCTTTTTTTATAAAATTATCTTTTGTATTATCTTTATATTGTAGATACTGAAATTCCTTTAAAATAAACTCTTTTTTCATTTTTAGTCTTTAAATTTAGAAAAATCAAACTCTTTTTTTATGTTATAAATAAATTTCTCTTCTTCTAGATATTCACTATCTTTTATTAATTCTTCATCAAAAATATCTGATTTTACTTCTATCTTTTCAACAAAACCATCTCCTAAAACTAATCTTACTTTCTCCCAATCATCATAAAAATACTCTTGTAAAAGTGGGATTATCTTATTTCTAAAGATATTTTCTAGTTCTGCTTTTTTATCTTCTTTTGTTTCTAAGTTTTCCAAACTCATAAAATAAGCATGTCCAATAGTATGATCTCTATCATACAGATACTCTACTCTTTTGTTTATAGTTTCAAGAAGATTATCTATTTTTATTCCATCAACTTCAAACTTTTTAAGTAAACTAGAATTTGGCATCATCTCTTCAAAATGGAATCTTCTTCTAAGAGCCGTATCCATTAAAGCAATACTTCTATCAGCTGTATTCATAGTACCTATTATGTATAAATTTGAAGGAACTCCAAAAAGTTCTTGGCTATATGGAAGTTTTAATCTTATCTCTTCATCTGCCCCTATTCTTTTTGATGGCTCAATTAAAGTTATAAGCTCTCCAAATATTTTAGAGATATTTCCTCTATTTATTTCATCTATTATTAGAATGTAGTTTTTTAGTGGTTCTTTATCTGTATTTTTTATTTCACTATTTTTTAATAAATACTCTAATAAAGGATTATAATATTGAGATAATCCACCAATAATAATTTTATTTTCTTCAGCTTCATACATATTTTTTAAATTTTTAATCAGTAATACATGTTGAGATTCTCCACCTGATTTATCAAAACTAATCTTATTTTCATCTACTTCTTTAATAAAAAAACTACTTTTTTTCATTCTTATTTCAAGTTTTTCATCATCTTTTAATTTATCTAAAATCAACTCTTTAAAAACTGTTTCAAAATCTTTTTTATTTTTAATATTTTCATTTGATTGATTAAAATTTTGTAAAGATTTATTTGATAATTTTTTAAATACTCCAGATTTTACTTCATAACTGATATTGGCTTCACTTGTTTCAGCTTTAATCCCCTCAACAAACTCTTCATAAGAGAAACTTTGATGAAATGTTATAAACTCTATTTGTCCAGCTTTTTTATACTCTTCAAATCTCTCTTTTAAAGCCTCTCTGTTATATTTGTTTTGTTGGTAAAAATCACTATCTATAATTTCTAAAGCTCTGTTTATAGTATTATAAGTTTTCCCAGTCCCTGGACTTCCATATAGTATTTGATTTAGTGCTTGTTTTTGTGTAGATTTTGGCATAGTTTTTCCTATATTTTGATTTATCGATTTTATATTCTTATTATTTAAAATATTTTCTAAATAGTTAGTATCTTCTTTGTCTATGTATCCTATACTTCTTGTTGTTTTTTGATTAAGTTCATCTACATTTATAAAAAATCCTTCATCAAATATATCAAGTATTTTTACTTTATGACCTTGAATAAATTTTTCATCTCTTTTTGTATCTTCTTTTATTTCACCAAGAAATTTTGCTTTTGCAATAATTTCTTTTCCATATAAAAAATATATAATATCATCTAGCTCTATTTGATTTAGTCTTTTAGTATTAAAAAAATAGTTATTATCTCTATTTGGTAAATTATTTAAGAAAAATTCTCTTGCAATTTTAAAATTTTCAAAACCCATAACATTTGTGTTTAATCTAAATATAACATTCATTATTTATCCTAATTTTATATTTCCAAAATTTTTCCAAACATTCTACCAAAGAGTTTATTATTTTCATAAAATCTCAATTATTATCACTAAGCTTTAATTTCTCAAATATCCATCATTAATCTATCTCTTCTACTATTCTGCTCTTATTGCAAAATATTGACTATTAAGTTTATAATAGTATCTTTCTGTTTTGGATCACTTTTTGCAGTCATAAGTGATAGTGCAACCAAAGCATTATCATTTATTTTAAGCTCTCCATTTGATTTATATAGCATATTGTTTTTACTCAAAAAAAGAATAAACATAAAAGCACCTATTCTTTTATTTCCATCATTAAAAGGGTGTCCTTTTATAATATAATAAAGCAAATTAGCAGCCTTTTCTTCAACACTTTCTAGTAAATCAACCCCACCAAAAGTTTGATAAATATTTCTTAAAATTCCTTCAAACTCTCCTGCTTTTTCTCTACCAAAAAGCTCTGTTGCTTCACCTTTTTTTATAAGTTCATCTTTTAGTTGTGCTATATAATTTTTTGCCTCATCGCTATCTAATATAAATTTTGCCTCTTTTGATACAAAATCTATTTTTAAAGTGTCTTCATCATATCCTTGCAGAAGTGTCCAAGTTCTTGAGTAGTTTAGTATCACATCAAGTAAACCTTTTGCCTCATTTAGCTCTATTTGTGCATTTGAAATAGTATCTTTTAATAAAGATATTGCTTCATTTAACTCTTTTAATCCTTTTTGTTGCAACCTTTTATTATTTATAGAGTATCCATTTATAATATAATCTTTAAGAATTTTTGTTGCCCAAACTCTAAAACTTGTAGCTCTTTTTGAGTTTACACGATAACCCAAAGAGATAATCATATCAAGGTTATAATAATCTATCTCTCTTGTAACCTCTCTATCTCCCTCTTTTTGAACTGTTGCATTTTTTGCAACAGTTGAATTTTTATCAAGTTCTTCTTCTTTAAAAATATTTTTTATATGTCTTGAAATAACTGATTTATCCCTATCAAAAAGAACTTCTAACTGTTTTTGACTAAGCCACAAGGTATCATTTTCAAGTGAAACATCTAGCTTTATCTCTCCATTTGCATCTTCATAAATTACAATCTTAGTTTCCATAATTTCAATATCTTTATTTAAAAACATTTTTTAAATCTCTCTTGTGTATTTTAATATTTCCAAATATTCTACCAAAGAGTTTATTATTTTCATAAAATCTCAATTATTATAATAAGCTTAAAAATATTTTCTATATTAAAAGATATAAATTGATTTCATTTTAAATTGTGTATAACTTCAATATTAGTTTTTTATGGAATAATACAATTTCTTAAAAAATAAAAAGAAATTTAATGAAAGGTTGAAAATATGATGACTTCTGCGATAGATTTATCAAAACTCACAGCAAAAGATGATTTAACTCCAGTTCTTGGTGGTTATTGGCCAGGGATTCAAATTTATTATCCCCCTATAAAGTTTAACCCGCTAGATGGTTCTTATGAGAGTATAGAACAAGCGAAATTAAGACTTCAAAAACACGCTTACAATACAAGAGCACATACAGTTTTATTTGACTTAGAAGATGGATGTAGACAAAAAGCTATGAGTAGAGAGCTTTTAATTCAAGAGTTACCAAAATTTCCTGCTAGAGATTTTCAAATAGCAGTAAGAATAAATCCATTTAGAACAGAAGAGTATGAAGAGGATTTAAAAATGCTTAAACAAATTCATCAATATATTGATGTAATAGTTTTAGCAAAAGCTGGAGAAGTTTATGGAAGTGCTGAAATTAGAGATTTATCTTCTTGGTTAATCTCTATTGGAAGTAATCTTACAATTCAACCAATCGTTGAACATCCAAAATCACTTCAAATAGCTGATAGATTAATGGAGTATTCAACTGTAAAACATATAGTATTTGGAATTCATGACTTTTCAAAAGCTATGGCTTATAAAATCACTCCTAAAGGTTGGATTGATGAACTTGAAACTTACTTTGATATGCTAACTTTAGAAGCTAGAATTAAAGGAAAAGGTGTAATTGGTGGAGTTGAAGTAATGCTAACTCCTCACTCACTACCAAGTAACTGTGTTGAGAAAAAAGATATTAGAAGATGGCTTGATTTACATGGAGATGAGGCTAGTAAATATGTTTATTCTCATGCTTTAAGAGAGAGTTCTATGGGACTTACTGGAAAACAAGTAATTACTCCAAACCATATAAATATATGTAAAGTTGCATTTACACCATCTCCAAATGAGATTGCAAAAGATGTTTCTATATTAAAAGCAGCACTTGAGGCTGATGCTCTTTTAAGTGGGGCAATTAGATATGAAGGTGAGATGCTAGATCCTCCAATGTTTGGTAAATCTTTACAAAATATTTTAAGAGCTTATGCTTTAAAAAGTTTAACAAAAGAGGATGAGTTATTTGCACTTTCAGTATTAAATAAAATGCCTCTAAATACATTTAAAGAAAACTGGCCATATGGTCAATTGTAATAATTATAGGAGATTAAAATGAGTCAAACAGTAAAATTAGATATACCTGAATTTTTAAATATAGGTATTGCTTGTACATCAGCTTGGGTTGGTACAGCAAAAGAGAACAATGTTGCTATGATTATTGAAGATGATAAACTAGGAACTGATAAAGTTACATATAAAGAATTAGCTACAAAATCAGATCAAGTTTCAAATTTTCTTACTCAAGAAATAGGTCTTAAACCAAGAGATCGAGTATTAGTTTGTCTTAAAAACTCTTTAGCATATCCAATATCTTTTTTTGGAGTAATGAAAGGTGGAATGATTGCTGTTCCTACTTCAACTCTACTAAGTGGTAGTGAAGTTAAATATTTAGCAGAAGATTCTCAAGCAAAAGCTATAGTGTTATCAGCTTCTATGTATGAAAATTTAGTTCCATATTTATTAAATCTTGATAACCTAAGAACTATAATAATTGCTGGAATTGATAGCACTGATGGTCTTAAAAAGCCAGAAGGTATTGAAATATTTGCTCTAAATCAAATATTCAATAATACAAGTACAACACCAAATCACTACAACTCAAAATCAGGTGAACCAGCATATTTAGTTTATACATCTGGAACAACTGGTTATCCAAAAGGTGTTTTACATTCACATAGATCACTAATAGGAAGAAAACCAGCAACAGATTTCTGGTTTGATTTTAAAGAGAATGATAGAATTATGCACTCTGGGAAATTTAACTGGACTTATGTTTTAGGGTCAGCACTTATGGATCCATTATTTAATGGTCATACAGTAATTGCATATGAGGGTGCAAATGATGCATCAACATGGATTAATCTAATAAAAAAACATCAATGTACGATATTTATTGGAGTTCCAACAATCTATAGACAAATTATTCAGAAAACAGATTTCACACTTGATGATTGCCCAAGTTTGAGATATTGTATGAGTGCGGGAGAGCATTTAAGTGATGAGATGCTTGGACTTTGGAGAGATAGATTTAAACAAGATATTTATGAAGCTATTGGAATGAGTGAGTGTTCATACTATATTTCTCACTCAAAAAATAATCCTATAAGACCAGGAAGTGCAGGTTTCCCACAACCAGGACATATTGTAAAACTTTTAGATCCTGAAACTTTAGAAGAAGTTGGAGTTGAAGAGGAAGGAATGATTTGTATTGGAGAAGATGATCCAGGATTATTCTTAGAGTATTGGCAATTAGAAGAAGAGACTTTAAAATCAAGACATGATGGATACTTCTTTACAGGTGATTATGCAAGAAAAGATAAAGATGGATATATCTGGTTTATTGGAAGAAAAGATGATATTATCAATACTTTTGGATTTAGAGTAAGTCCACATGAGATTGAAAGAGTTGTAAAAACTCACGCAGATGTAGCTGATTGTGTTGCTTTTGGTCTTGATATTGAAAAAGAGAAAACTATTGTTGCTATTGCTGTTGTTGGTCATTCAACTATAAGTAAAGAGAAAGAGCAAGAAATTTTAAAATTTGCTCAAAATAATCTTGCAAAATATAAAGCTCCAAAAGAGATTTTTATAATGTCTGATTATCCAAGAACAAAAAATGGAAAAGTTCTTAGAAAACAATTAGTAAAAGATCTACACGAACAATATTTTGCAATAACAAAAGGTGAAGAGATAGTTGAGTACAAAGCAAGAAGATCAATGCTTTTAATTCCTTCATATAATAAACACAATGTAGAAAAAGCTAAAACTGTTTTAGCAGATACTGTTATTTTTGATTTAGAAGCTATTTTAGAGGACCAAAGAGAACCAGGAAGAGAGACTTTGAAAGAAGTTTACAAAGAAGGTGCTAAATTTGGTGAAAGTGAAAGAGTATTAAGAGTAAATAATCTAGGAAGCGAAGATCTTAAAAAAGATTTAGCTTTGGCAAAAGAGATTGAACTTGATGGTATCTTATTCTCTAAAATTGATACAAAAGAGGATGTATTACAAGCTGCTAAATTAATTGAAGAGGTAAATCCAAATCTTACACTTATGATTATGATTGAAACTCCATTATCTGTTTTAAATATTCAAGAAATTTGTGCAGCAAGCCCAAAAGTTGAAGTTGTTGTTGTTGGTTCAAACAAATTAGCAAATAGACTTCAAATAGATATAAAAAGAGGTTCAAAAGCTATTGTTACATATTTAGCTCAAATTGCACTTGCAGCAAAAGCTTATGGAAAAACTGTAATAGATGGTCCACATTTTGATGTAAAAGATGAGTTTGCTTGTGAAGATTCTACAAAAGATGCATTTAATTTAGGATTTGATGGAAAATCTCTTGTACATCCAATACAAATTGAGTATATAAATGATATATTCACTCCAAAACAAAGTGAAGTTGAAGATTATGAAGATATGATCAACAAATATGAAGAGGCAAACAAACACGGTAAAGAGGTTATTTTACATAACAATAGATTAGTTGATTCTTCAAGAATTGCATGGGCTAGAAAAATGATTAAGTTGTATGAAACTTACAAAGCTTTAGGTCAAAATCTATTTGGAAAATAAGGAGAAAAATTGTCAAAAATTAGCAATAAAATAAACTTTGGTAACTATTTTGAAGATTTTAGTATTGGTCAAAAAATAGTTCATCCACTTCCTAGAACTATAAGTGAGGGTGATGTATCTTTATACATCGCTTTTACAGGAAGTAGATTTTCTTTGCACTCAAGTGATGTTGTAGCAAAAGAATTTGGATATGAAAAAAGACCAATTGATGATATTTTAATGTTTCATTTAACATTTGGAAAATCTGTTCAAGATATCTCTTTAAATGCTATTGCAAATTTAGGTTATGCTGAAATATCTTTTCCAAATCCAGTTTACATTGGTGATACTGTATCAATGACTTCAACTGTAATTGGATTAAAAGAGAACTCAAATGGTAAAAGTGGAGTTGTATATGTTCACTCTATTGGAGTAAATCAAAATGGAAATGAAGTTTTAAATTTCAAAAGATGGGTTATGGTTCATAAAAAAGACCACGAAAACTTAAGTGGAATAAATGATGTTCCAACTTTCCAAAAAGCAACTCCAATTTTAGACACTATTAATATTCCAACAATTAAATGTGTTGATGTCAGTGCTAGTGGTGGAGAGTACTTCTTCGAAGATTATGAAGTTGGTGAAAGACTAAACCATCCAGAGGGAATAACAATAGATAATAGTGACCATACACTTGCAACAAAGTTATATCAAAACAATGCAAAAGTTCATTTCAACGACCATATGATGAAAAGTACACCTATGGGGCAAAGACTTATGTATGGTGGAATTATAATATCAATGGCAAGAGCAATCTCATTTAATGGGCTTCAAAATGCCCAATGGGTATATGCAATAAATAGTGGAAACCACTGTAATCCAACATATGCAACAGATACAATCTATGCTTATAGTGAAATTTTAGAAAAAATTGATCATAAAAGAGAGGATATTGGACTTTTAAGATTAAGAACTATTGCTCTTAAAAATCAAAATCCAAAAGAGATTGAAAATGCCAAAGGTGAAGATGGAAAATATCTTCCAAATGTAGTTTTAGATTTGGATTACACAGTTGTAATCCCAAAAAAATCAACAAAAAAATAAAAAATTAAATTTAATAAAAAGGAAAAAACATGACACACCCAAAAGAAGCTTTATTTGAATCTGGTAAATCTTTACCAATTATTCCAACTTGTGAACACTTTGCAGGAAGCGAAAAGCTAATCCTAAAAGGTTTTGAAATGCAAAAAAAACTTGGACCTGTTTTTGATATTACTTGTGATTGTGAAGATGGTGCTGAAACTGGAAAAGAAGTTGAGCATGCTAATATGATTGTTAGAGTTGTAAACTCTGATGCAAACCCTTATGGTATGGCAGGAACAAGAATCCATGACCATTCTCATCCAGATTGGAGACAAGATGTTGATATTTTAGTACCTGGTGCTGGTGAAAAATTAGCATATATTACTTTACCAAAATCAACTTGTTATGAAGATGCTAAAACTCAAATTGAGTATATTCAAGCTGTTGCAAAAAAAGCTGGAATTAAAAGAGAGATTGCAATTCACGTACTTATAGAGACTCATGGAGCTCTACAAGATGTTGAAAAAATTGCAACTTTACCTTGGCTACAAGTTTTAGATTTTGGTCTAATGGATTTTGTAAGTGGATATCAAGGAGCAATTCCAGCAATTAATATGAGAAGTCCAGGTCAATTTGATCACAGATTAATTGGAGCTGCAAAAGCAAGAGTTGCACAAGCTGCTATTCAAAACTGCGTAATTCCTTGTCACAATGTAACTTTAGATTTAAAAAATCCATACCAAACATACAAAGATGCAGAAAGAGCTAGAAATGAGTTCGGATTTATGAGAATGTGGTCAATTTACCCAACACAAGTTCAAGCTATTGTTGATGCTATGAAACCTGATTTTACAGAACTTGAAGCTGCACAAAATATTTTAATTAAAGCTCAAGATGCTGAATGGGGACCAATTCAATATGATGGTGAGTTACACGATAGAGCAACTTATAGATACTTCTGGGAATTAGTTCAAAGAGCTAAATATTCTGGTGTTAAATTAATGGAAGAAGCAGAAAAAAGATTTTTTGCCTAATTTTAAGATGATTTAAAAAGCTACTCTTTTTTAAGGGTAGCTTTTTTTAATTCTTAAATTTTGGATATATTTCAAAACTAAACAATTTTTAATATTTTTAAAAATTTCCATATAAAATATGTTTTGTGAAAGCCAATTTTATATGGTGCATTGATATAATTAAAAGATTTCTAAAACCAAAAAAGGAAAAATTAATGAGTAAAAAAATCACAGAACAAGATATTATTGATTCAGTTGCAAGTGCCTGTCAATTTATATCTTTTTATCATCCAGAAGACTTTGTAAAAGGTATGGTTGAAGCTTATGAAAATGAAAAAAGTGATGCAGCAAAAAATGCAATTGGACAAATTTTAATTAACTCAAAAATGTGTGCTATGGGGCACAGACCACTATGTCAAGATACAGGAAGTGTTAATATTTTTGTAAAAGTTGGTTTAAAAGCAAACCTAGATATTACAAAAAATTTAGAAGATTTATTAAACGAAGGTGTTGCAAAAGGTTATACAGATCCTGATAATACTTTAAGATACTCAGTTGTAGCTGATCCTGCTGGAAAAAGAACAAATACAAAAAACAATACTCCAGCAGTAATTCATGTGAGTGTTGATAACTCTGATAAACTTGATATCACTGTTGCTGCAAAAGGTGGAGGAAGTGAAAATAAATCAAAATTTGCTGTTTTAAATCCAAGTGATAGTATTTATGATTGGGTTATGTCAAATGTAAAAGATATGGGTGCTGGATGGTGTCCTCCTGGAATTTTAGGAATTGGAATTGGTGGAAATCCTGAAAAAGCAATGCTACTTGCAAAAGAGTCTTTAATGGGACATGTTGATATTCATGAACTAAAGCTGCGAGGACCTCAAACTCCACTTGAAGAGTTAAGACTTAAACTTTATGAAGATATAAATAAACTAGGAATTGGAGCTCAAGGTCTTGGTGGATTAACAACTGTTTTAGATGTTAAAATTTTAGATTATCCATGTCATGCAGCATCATTACCTGTTGCTATGATTCCAAACTGTGCAGCAACAAGACATATTCACTTTGAATTAGATGGAAATGGTCCAGCTAAATTTGAAAAACCGTCTTTAGACCTTTGGCCAGATATTAAACTTCCAATGGATACTATTAAAAGAGTAAATATTGAAGATTTAACAAAAGAGAACTTATCTCAATTTAAATCTGGTGATACTTTATTATTATCTGGAAAAATTTTAACAGCACGTGATGCTGCTCATAAAAAAATAGTTGAATACAAAAATGCTGGAAAACCTCTTCCAAATGGTGTTGATTTAAAAGATAAATTCATCTACTACGTAGGACCTGTTGATCCAGTAAAAGGTGAAGTTGTAGGACCAGCAGGACCAACAACATCTACAAGAATGGATAAATTTACAAAAGATATGATGGAAATTGGAATTATGGGAATGATTGGAAAAGGTGAGAGAAAACAACCAACAATCGATTTAATAAAAGAGTACAAATCTATCTATCTTATAGCAACTGGAGGAGCTGCTTATTTAATTGCTCAATCAATTAAGGGTGCAAAAACTTTAGCATTTGAAGAGCTTGGAATGGAAGCTATTTATGAATTTGAAGTAAAAGATATGCCTGTAACTGTTGCTGTTGATACAGAAGGAAACTCTATTCATACAACAGGACCTGCTAAATGGAGAACTATTAATAAATAGTTCTTATTTTACAAAGAGCCACAAATACTATAGGCTCTTTGTAAATATTTTCTTAAACTACTCTTAAATTAACAAATTATATTTCGTTTTTGACTTTTAAACCAATTTTTTTCGATAACATTGCAGTTCAAAATATTTTAGGATTTTATAATTATGAATTTAATAGAAGATTTAAAAGATTATTTAGGTTTTGCAGTTGCTGGAAACTTTGCAAATCATTTAGGAGAAGCTGGAGAAGCTGATGAGTTTTCTGTAATTGAAACAAAAGAGAAAGATGCACCAAAAGGTATGTTTCCATTTTATATAAAAGGTCATGATAGTTTTTTAGGAACTTACCCTATTTGTGATGAAGTTATATTAACTCATGGAAGAGAAGATGATAAATTACAAGTTGAAGCAGAGGTTGCTTTAATTTGTGATTTCGTATATGAAAATGAAAAGGTAATAGATATTGTTCCAAAATATTTTAGTGCTTTTAATGATTGTTCATTAAGATTTCAAGATGGAAGTAAACTTAGCACTAAAAAAAATTGGGGAGAAAAAACTAAAGGTATTTCTCAAGATATAATTCCTATAGATGATTTTAGTGAAAAAGGAATTTTAGGAAAATATCATATCTCTTCTTTTATAAAAAGAGATGGGATAGTATATGATTATGGAACAACTAGTTCAGTTAAATCATATAGCTATTTTTTTGAAAAGTTAAAAGATTGGATGATTGATATCTTAAATTGCCAAGAAGATTGTGGACCTCTTGAAGAGTTAGGACAGTTTTTAAAATATGCACACAATTCAAAAGGTATTGTAATAGCTGCGGGTGCAACAGCATATACAGATTTTGGGAAGAAAAACTTCTTGAAAAAAGGTGATGAGATTTTTGTATATGTTTATAATGCACATGCTCATAGTTTTCAAGATATTATGAATGATATGTGTGGAATGGATATATATTTAGGACAATGTTCAAAGCTACACCAAATAGTAAAATAGATTTTATTACAAATAATAAGTAGCAGATTTTAAAATCTGCTACTCCCAATCTAAAAGTCGTTTCTCTCCTTGTAATGCTCTTATATCTGTAACATCTTGTGACATTTCAATTACACCTTTATAATTTTTTTGTTCATCTCTTACAGCAAAATATCTTATATGTACAAACTTTCCTTTAAAATTAATCCAAAAATCAGCAATATCTTTACGCCCTGCTTTAAACTCTTCAAGAATTTTTAGAACCTGATCAACACTCTTTGGAGGGTGGCAAAATTTAACCTCTCTTCCAATTATTCCAGCACTTCTTGGGAAAACTCTATCATCTCCACGATTATAAAAAATAACTCTATCATTTTCATCTACATAAGTAATATCTACAGGTAAGAACTTAAATATAAAGTTTACTTGTTCAGGGGTTAAATAACCTTCATCATAATGAGTTCGTCCCTCAAGAGAGAATGGTAATTCTCTTCTTTTCTTATCCATACTTGGATGAATATACTCTGGTTCTAAATTTTTATTTTCATTATTTATAATCTCTGGAAATCTAGGGGGAGGAGTTGTAAACATCCAACCAATTTCACTATCACCTTCATAAAACTCTTCCCAATCTTCCTCTTTTAATAGTTGCAAAGCATTTGGAAGAAGTCTATTCTCTTCAACGTTTATTAAATGAATCAAATTATTATATAAATTTGTACATTTTTCTATAATTGAGTCAAAATCTTTTGATTCAATACTTTCTCTTACATCTTTTATTATTGCTCTAATATCATCATGAAATGACCACATTCCCTGAGATGGACCAGTCCAACCATATTTTTCAAGATAAGGAAAAAGTTGATTCTCTTTTCTTGCAAAATGCTTTTCTACTTCACAAATTTGGTTAAAAATATTATAAAATTTTTGATAATCTTTTTTTGGATCTGTATTAAAAAGTTCAGAAAATAGCTCTTTTATTAAGATATTCTCTTCTAAATATACTCTTACTGGATGACCTTTTTTAAATATTTCAATATTATTTGATAAATCACTTAACATCTTAAATTCCTTTTATTAATATAGGATAAAGTTTATCCTATTTAAAACTTTTGGTTAATGATTTTAATCAAGAGTAAATAATATTTATTATAGATTTATATTCATTGAAACCATTTTGTTACTAAACTTTGTTATTCTATATTATTAAATTTATATCTATGAAATAACATTTTTAAACTACAAAAATGTTTTCTTTTAAAATACAATTAGATTATCAATTAAAATATAAATCAAAAAAGGTGTATATATGTTTGGAGCATTATCAAATAAGGATTTAGAGAATATTGATAAATATTTTCAACAGTTAATTGATTTTTTATCATATGAAAAAAACGAATTTGAATATATAGAATCAACAGGAAACAAAAAAGTTGATGATATGTTTAAAAGATGGAATCAACAAATCAGGAGTTTTGATAAAAGAGCCAAAGATGATATGAGAGTTCTTGGAGAGATTGTATTAACTGCTGATAAAGTTAACCAAGGTATTTATAAATGTAGAATTAAAGGTAATAGTGAAAATCCAACAATTGCTACATTAAGAAATACTCTAAATAAAATGCTAAGCAGTATTGATGATGCTACTTCAAGAATTTTAAGAGTAGTAAATAGTTATACAAATGATGATTTTACTGATTATATAAGAGTTGTTGACAATTACAAAGATGATATGAAACTTCTAATGGAAAGTATTAATATACTTGGAAAAGAGCTAGGAAATAGTGCAAAAAATAATTTTCAAAATGGTGAAACTTTAGAAAAAAGCTCTTCAACTATGTCAAATTCTATGAATAATCTTGCAACAAAAGCAAATGAACAAGCAGCATCTCTTGAACAAACAGCTGCTGCACTTGAAGAGATAACTAGTATTACTAGAAATAATACTCAAAATGCGACTAAAATGGGTGAATTAGGACAAATTGTAAAAAAATCTGTTCAAACAGGTGAAGAGTTAGCTTCTAAAACAGCTCTATCTATGGATGAAATAAATGAAAAAGTAAAAGCTATAAATAGTGCAATTACAGTAATTGACCAAATTGCATTCCAAACAAATATTTTAAGTTTAAATGCAGCTGTTGAAGCGGCAACTGCAGGAGAAGCTGGAAAAGGGTTTGCAGTTGTTGCACAAGAGGTAAGAAATCTAGCAAATAGAAGTGCGGAGGCTGCACGTGAGATAAAAAACTTAGTAGAAGAAGCAACAATAAAAGCAAATGATGGAAAATTAATCTCATCTGATATGATAGATGGATATAAAGATCTAAATAAAAATATATCTGAAACTATAAATATAATTGAAGATGTATCAGGAGCATCAAAAGAGCAGATGATTGGAATTGAGCAGATAAACCAAGCTGTAAATATGCTAGATAGAGTTACTCAAGAAAATGCATTTGAATCAAATCAGATAAAAGAGATATCTCAAAGTGTATCAAAATTGGCTTATGAATTATTAACAGATGCAAAAAGTAAAAAGTTTAACTAAGAGGGAAATAAAATGTCAAAAGAAACAGTGCTAGATAAAAATGCATTTTTAGTAAGTGAAACAGACTCTAAAGGAGTAATAAGATTTGCAAATGAAGATTTTTGTAATATTGCAGGGTACTCTTTGGAAGAGATGCTTGGAAAACCACATAATATGGTTCGACATAAAGATATGCCAAAAGCTGCATTCAAATCTTTATGGGATACTGTTCAAAAAGGTGAAGTTTGGACTGGATATGTAAAAAATGCAACAAAAGATGGAGGATATTATTGGGTTTTTGCAACTGTTTATCCATTTGAAAGTTGTGATGGTTCAAAAGGGTATCTATCTTGTAGAAGAAAACCTTCTAAAATAGAGATAGAAAAAGCTGAAAAATTATATGAACAGATGAGAAGGGATGAAAGATAGTAAATTAAATTATTATATATGATAATTTAGTTATAATATTTAAATCATATAAAGGCGGATGCATGAATATAGAGAATATGAAAATCATTTCTATTGATGATAATAAAACAAACCTACTAATTATTGAAAGCTATGCAAAAATTCTTAAGCTTAATATATCTAGTTTTTTAAATCCTTTAGATGCCGTTGATGAGCTAGAAAAAAATGATTATGATTTGATTATTGTTGATTATATGATGCCTGAAATGAATGGAATTGAAGTTATACAAAAGGTTAGAGAAAAAAATGAAACAATTCCAATTATTATGCTAACTGCAGTTGGTGATGATATGGAACTTCAAATAAAAGCTTTGGAAGTTGGAGCAAATGATTTTTTAAATAAACCAATAAATGCTCCTGCTTTTAAAGCAAGAATTATAAATATGTTAAAGCTTAGAAAAGCTCAACTTCTTATTGAAAATAAAGCACTATTACTTGAAGAAGAGGTAAAAAAAGCTACATTAAGACTTAAAGAATCAGAACATGAAGCTTTACAAATGCTAGGAAAAGCATCTGAATATAAAGATCCTGAAACAAATGCTCACACAAAAAGAGTATCTCATTATTGTAAGCTTTTGGCAAGTGCTTATGGTTTAAATGAAGAGCTTCAAGACATAATTTTTTATGCATCAGCTTTTCATGATATTGGGAAAATTGGTATTCCTGATTCTATTTTACTTAAGCCTGGAAAATTAACTGATGATGAATTTGCTATTATGAAACAACACGCTTCCATAGGTTATGAAATTTTAAAAGGCTCAAAAAGTAAATATTTAAAAGCTGGTGGAGTTATTGCATATAATCATCATGAAAAATATGATGGAACAGGCTATCCAAATAGACTTCAAGGTGAAAACATTCCTATTTTTGGGCGTATAACAGCTATTGTAGATGTATTTGATGCCCTAACATCAACAAGACCTTATAAAAATGCTTGGGAAATTGATGATGCATTTAAACTACTTATAGATGAAAAAGGTAAACATTTTGATCCTATTTTAGTTGATATGTTTATTAAAAATAAAGAAGAGGTAATAACTATTTTTAATAAGTTTAAAGAAGAAGATTTATGAAATTTTTAAGATTTATTTATAAAGTTATTATAAATCCGATTATTGGACCTATTGTTGTTGCTTCTACTGCTTTAATACTATTAGCTATCTTTTATCTTCCATCTTTATCTTTAAATAACCAAAAAGAAAAAATAACTAGAGAATCTAAAGAGATAGTTCATCACTTAAAAACATTTAGAAGCTATTATAATGAATTTGTAGTATCCAAAGTAAAAAACTTACCAGATATAAAAGTTGATTATAATCATGAATATAGTTCAAATACTATACCTCTTCCAGCAACAACTATTCATAATATTAGTGAAAAATTATCACAAAAAGAGAATGTCAAAGTTAATTTTTTTAGTGATTATCCATTTCCAAATAGAGCAAATAGAGTTTTAGATGAATTTCAAAAAAATTCAATTAAATTTTTGAGAGAAAACCCAAATGAAATTTTTGTAAAACAAGATATAGTTGATAATAAAGAGGTTATTCGTGTTGCCTTTCCTGATACTATGAATTCAAATAGTTGTTTGGCTTGTCATAATGGAAGAGATGATAGTCCAAAAAAAGATTGGAAAATTGGTGATGTAAGAGGTATTTTAGAAGTTGTTATGCCAATTCATGAAGAGTTTGTTTTAAGCTCAATTCACACGAGAAATATATTAATTTTCATGCTTTTAGTGATTTTATCTTTTATAATTCACTATACTATTTTGTATCTACTTAAACAAAAAGAGACAAAAGAACAAACAAAAAAACTTCAAGATGAAGTAGAAAAACAGACAAAAGATTTAAAAGATAGTAATAGGCTACTTTTGGAACATAAAAAAGCTGTTGATGCAAGTGCTATTGTCTCAAAAGCTGATTTAAATGGGAATATAACTTATGTAAATAGTACTTTTTGTGAAATATCAGGTTATAGTAAAGAGGAATTAATTGGAAAACCTCATAATATAGTTAGACATCCTGATAGTCCAAAAGAGCTATTTAAAGAACTTTGGAGCACTATTAAAAATAAACAGATATTTAAAGCAAATATAAAAAATAGAAAAAAAGATGGTTCAGATTATTTTGTATCAAGTACAATTGTTCCAATTTTAAATAGCAATGGCGATATTATTGAGTATCTATCTTTAAGGTATGATATTTCAGAACTTGTAAAAGCAAAAGATAAAGCACAGTTTGCAGAACAAATAAAATCAACATTTTTAGCAAATATGAGTCATGAAATAAGGACACCTCTAAATGCAATTATTGGTTTTTCAGATATTTTATGTGAATCAGATTTAGATATAAAAGATAAAGAGAGTGCAAAAATAATTTCAAAAAGTGCTAAATCTCTTTTAAATATTATTAATGATGTTCTTGATATATCAAAAATAGAAAATGGAAAACTAGAATTAGAAAAACACACTTTTTCTTTGTTTGATTTAACAGAAAATATTGTTGAGCTTTTTTCTATTAGTGCAAAAGATAAAAATATTCAATTTATATATGAAGTTGACCCAAATCTACCAGATTTAATAATAGGTGACTCTACAAGAATACAGCAGGTTATCTCAAATTTATTAAGCAATGCTATAAAATTTACACCTAACTTTGGAAAAGTAAATTTTGATATTAAAGTTCTTTCAAATGATTTAGAAAATAAAAAATCTATTATCAGTTTCAAAATAAAAGATAGTGGTATTGGAATGACACCTGAACAATTAAAACTAATTTTTAAACCATTTGCTCAAGCTGATAGTGGAA
This sequence comes from Arcobacter thermotolerans, assembly GCF_983172305.1. Lineage (NCBI taxonomy): Bacteria > Pseudomonadati > Campylobacterota > Epsilonproteobacteria > Campylobacterales > Arcobacteraceae > Arcobacter > Arcobacter thermotolerans. Next base: position 68,573 of record NZ_CFAFZJ010000009.1, on the reverse strand, counting down.
TTAGTAGAAAATTTGGTGGAACTGGCTTAGGACTTGCTATTTGTTCAGATATTATAAAACAAATGGATTCTAAAATTGAGGTAAAAAGTATTTATGAAAAAGGTAGTGAATTCTCTTTTGAATTAGAGTTTGAAACTTTAAAAAAAGATAATGCACTTAATTTAAAAAGTAATATAAATTTTGCTATTTATAGTGCAAATCCAAATATTAGCAAAATAAAAAATATTACAAAAAACTATCTAGAAAAGATAGGTAATGTTTTTGATTTTAGTAAAGATATTGATAAAAAAGCATCTTTATTGTTTTGTTTTGGAGGAGATGAATTAGCATCATTTTTACCAATATTTACAACAAAAAATCCTAATGGAAAAATTGTTTATGTTGGTGATAAAAGTAGATTAAGTCCTTTTACTTTACTTATGATTGATTATATAATTGAACTACCAATTTATGGTTCAAAAATATATAATATTTTAGCTCAAAATTCTAATTTACATTGTAATGTAGTAAATGCTTCAAAAAATGAAAAAGAGTTTACAGCAAATGTTTTAGTTGCTGAAGATAACCCAAACAATCAAAAATTAATAGATATATTACTTAACAAAATTGGAATAACTCCTATAATTGTATCAAATGGAAAAGATGCTGTGGAAGAGTATAAAAAACAAGATTTTGATCTAATTTTAATGGATGTAAATATGCCAATTTTAGATGGTATTTCAGCAATGAAACAGATAAAAATTTTAGAAAAAAATGAAAACTCTAGAAAAACTCCGATTATTGCATTAACAGCAAACTCAATTGCTGGAGATAAAGAGAGATATTTACAAGAAGGTATGGATGGTTATTTATCAAAACCTATTGAGTTTGATAAACTTGTATCTATTTTAAGAGATTTTCTTCAAAAGCAACCTTTAGAAGATAAACAGATTAAAAATAATTTAGATATTTTAGAGACTAAGAAAATATCAAAATTTAATAAACAAGATGCTATGAAACAACTCTCTTTAGATGAAAGTACTGTTGATATGCTATTAGACAATCTCTTTTTAACACTTGATAGTGATATAGAAAATTTACAAAAAGCGATTGATGATAAAAATAGTGAACAAATTGTAAAATTTTCTCACTATATAAAAGGGGCTTGTTCATCTTTAGCAATGAATGAAGCTTCTTTAATTTTGGAAGATATTGAGAAAAAAGCTCTAAAAGGAGAAGTTGATTTTAATTTAGATGAATTAAAATCAATACTTAAAGATATTCAAGACTCTTTATGAGACAAAAAAATTAATTAGAAGTTTTAAAAACTTCTAATTATTCTACTCGTAAATCGCCTTATGCTCTATTTTAGTACACTTATTTTGTACAACTTTTAATCCATTATCAAGAGCTTTTTTGGCAGCATCATTGTTTGAAAGTCCTAGCTGAAACCAGACAGTTTTTATATTTTTATCATTTTTTAAAACTAAAACTTCATCTACAACTTTTGCTATAGCATCAGGTTTTCTAAAAATATCAACAATATCAATATCAAAAGGTATTTCAGACAAACTTCTATAAACTTTTTCACCCAAAATCTCATCCTCTTTTGGATAAATTGGAACTATTTTAAAACCAGCATTTTGCAAATACTGCGCAACTCTATAAGAAGCTTTTTCTTTGTCAGGAGAGAGTCCAACTATTGCAATAGTTTTTGTCTCTTCAAAAATTGCTTTTATTTCATCTTTATTTGAATTTACTGTTGGAAATTCACACTCCATTTTATTCTCCTTATTTTAGATTGTTTAACTTATTTTGAATATATGCTCTAACTTCTTGCAAGTTTATTGTATCTATAAAATCATCAAATTTGCAACCACTTGCATTTACATGTCCACCACCATTTGCTAATTTTGAAGCTAATTGCGAAACATCAAGTTTACCATCTGCTCTAAAAGAGGCATTTCCTTTTCTACTTATATCTATAAAAAAGTCATAATCACTATTTGCTCTTAAAAAGCTATTTGCAGGAATTGAAATAGCTCCAAGACAATATGTCATAAGACCTTTTTGACCATTATAATATATTGTTAAATCATCTTTTATCTTATCAAGTGATTTAACTAAATATGAAGCACTTAAATTATCTAAAGTATCATCAAATCCATCTTTTAGAAACTCTTTTTTCAAAAAGTGTACGCTATTATCCAAAACAATAGGAGCATCTTTAAGAGATAAAAATCCTATAGAATTTTTTAGTAAATAAAATTTAAAATCTCTATCAAGAGAGTTAAAAAGTATAGAGTTTATCTCTCTTGCTTTTGTAATCATCGACATTAAAACTTTTCCAAATTCAAAATTCTTTTTCTCATTTTCAAGCCAAATATCTACAGCATTTACAGTATCAACCCACTCTTTATAATCATTCAAAGGTGCTTTAAACTCTTTTAAAAGATAATCAAAAACAATTTTTGTAGCACATCTTTTATCATCTAAAAAGTACCAATCATATTTTGCCGCACTTGATTTTCCAGTTATATGATGATCTAAAAGTTGTAAAGTTATATCAAAACCATCATCTTTTAAAGATTTTATATCTTTATCAAGCTCATCGCTTTCTTGTTGGTTTAAATTTAAATCACTTATTAGAAGTAGTAATTTTTCATCTTGATAATTTTTAATTTCTGTTATAACTTGTTTTATCGCTTGTTTTACTTCTAAACCATAGTTTGCATTATAAAAATGTTTTTTAGAAAATAGCTCATTTGTCAAAAATTGACAAGCGTAACCATCTAAATCTGTGTGGGAAATATGAAAAAGTCTTATATTATTCATGTTCTATATCTTTCAATGTTAATTTTGCTAAAAGGTCATTTACTTTGAATTGTAGATTATTTAAAAGTGGCCAAATAGTACAAATTTTCGCTTTATTATTTGGACAAGAACTTATTGCATCTGAACATTCAAAAACCATAGGATTTTTCTCTTCAGCAGCAACAACAATTTCTAAAATTGTTAGCTCTTCTATTGGTTTATTTAAAACAAAACCACCATTTACACCTCTGTGTGATATTACTAAATTTGATTTTGCTAGATTTTGCATAATTTTTGCTAAAAATGATTTTGAAATTTGTAACTCTTTTGATAGAATATCGACATTTATAGGCTCTTTATGCTTTGATATAGATAGCAAAGATAACAATGCGTATTCACTCTTTTTTGTTAATAACATTTTTTATCCAATATAAAATTTTATTTATATTGTACAAAAGTTCTTATTAATTTTAAGTTTCCATAAAAAAAGGGATTATGGAAAAACCATAATCCCTTTTTCAAAGTTTAAAGTCTAAATTTATTTAGCTCTAATTCCTAAGCTCTCAACTACAGATGTAAATCTTGCATAGTCTGATTTTTTTAAGTATGATAAAAGTTTTTTTCTTTTTCCTACCATTTTAAGTAGTCCAAGTCTTGAAGAGTGATCTTTCTTAAATACTTTTAAGTGTTCTGTTAAAGTTTTAATTTGCTCACTTAATAATGCAATTTGAACCTCAGCTGAACCTGTATCTCCATCTTTTCTTCCATATTTTGCGATAATACTTGCTTTTACTTCCTGATCTAAAGCCATTTTGACCTCCTAATAGGTATATTTATTTTTGTTCTATTTAAAATAGGCGCGAATTTTATATAAAGTTTGCTTTATATTTACTTTAAAATTATATTTTTATTATCCACCAGTTTCATAAAAAGCTCTACTTGATACTTTATTATCATCTTTATTTGACCATTTATTCTTTTCTGGTTTATTTTGAAGAACTTCTTTAAGAATCAAAGTTGCTTCATCAATTTGATTATTTTTTATTGCATCTTTTATACTAAGAGCATCTTCAAAATATAAACAAGGGATTAAAAAGCCTTCAGCTGTTAATCTTATACGATTACAAGAAGCACAAAAATCATCTTTATGTGGTTCAATAATTCCAAACTCATATCCATCTTCTAATCTATAATATTGAGCTGGTGAGCTATTATCCCTTGGAACTTTTATTATATTTTTATATTTTTTTGAAATAATCTCTAAAATCTCATCAGAGTTTAATCCTTTTGCACCATTTTTTGCAAAGCTATTCTCCATAAATTCAATATATCTTACAGAAAAATTCTCTTTTTTGCAAAATTCTAAAACATCTAAAATATCAATATCATTTATATTTTTTAAAGGAACACAATTAATTTTTATTTTAAGCCCAGCATCTTTTGCTTTATAAATTCCTTCCAAAACTGTAGGTAAAACATCTTTTTGAGCTATTTTCATAGCTCTTTCTTGATTTAATGTATCAAGAGAGATATTTATTCTTTTAAGTCCAGCATCTTTTAATTTTTGTGCCATTTGAGGAAGTAAAAAACCATTTGTTGTAAGAGCCAAATCTATATCATTTTTATAATCACTTATTAACTTTATAAAATAATCAAGATTATCTCTTAAAAGTGGCTCTCCACCAGTAATTCTAACTTTTTTTATACCTTCATCAATACCTATTTTTATAAATTTAAATAGATCTTCATAAGATAATAAATTCTCTTTAGGAACCCAAGAAAAAGGTTTTTCAGGCATACAATAGTGACATCTAAAGTTACATCTTTCAGTTACTGAAACTCTTAGATAATCATGTTTTCTTCCAAATCCATCAATTAACATCTTATTCCTTTTTTAATTTAACCTTTGCCAAGCTTCATCCAAAGAGTCAACTCTTGAAGCAAAAAGAAGATATAAAGCCACGTTAAATTTAGCCAAGTTTAATATCTCATCATCATAATTTCTTAAAATATTTAGGTTCTCTTCCAAAGTTATATTTTCAAAAACTTTTGAATAACTAACTCCATAATCTTTTAGACAAAAATCATACTCTTTTATCTCACCATCTTTTTTTTGCCAAAATTTTGAATCTTTAAATACTTCAATATCACCCTCATTTCCTCTAACCACAGTAATACTTTTAAAATCATCTTTAAACATCTCTAAATATTTTGAAACATATGGTTTATGAAAAGCTCCACAAACTCCATATTCACTTAAAGATGGATTTAAAAGTTTTTCAACTGTATTAAAAGCTGTTCTTAATCCAAACTCATTTCGTAGAGTTGTAAGATTACTCAACTCTTGCAGATATTCTACTCTATCAAAATAGTGCAAATATTGACCCTTGTCAAATTTTGTAAATATATCTTTTGTTGAAATTCCATTTTTTGTAGGCTGTACAAAATCTCCACTAATTACAAGATTTAATCTTCTAATATCACTATTTTTTTTGAAAAAATTATCTAAAATATCCTCATATAAAGGAAATAAATATGGATTTGTATCTCTTCCATCAAAATTATATCCAAGCTTTAAAGAGTCTGGAACTTCTTTATATTTTATAAAACTATTTAGAGCTTTTATTGCTCCTTTAAACTCTTCATTTGTCTCAAGTTTTACTCTCCAAGCTATCAAAAAAGCACCTATTTGTGCTTGAGTTGGTTCTTGTTTTAAAATTTGTGAAACAGCTTCAAAACTCTCTTCAAAGCTTAAATCCCTATTTCCTTTTGGTCCAGTTCCAACTGCTTTTATAAATGTTTTAAAATTCATTATATATCCTATTTTACAACGTTTTTAACTCTTTTTTTACAAGCTTAATATATACTTGCTTAAATAAAACATTTGTAGGATATTTTATGACACTAAGCCAAAGTATTAGAAGTTTGGATTTTTTTGAAAATTTAAATGATGAACAAATTGATGTTTTAAGCAACTTCTCTTTTATCTCAAAATATGAAAAAGATTCTATTTTATTTTATGAAACTGATTTAAAAACAAATCTTCTTTTTTTAGTGAGTGGTTTAATAAAAATTTATAAATATGATAAATTTGATAATGAGATATTTTTATATCACATATATTCAAACTCTTTAATAAGTGAATTAAGTAATCTAAATACAAATGAAATATTCTGTTTTTCAAATGCATCTTTTATAGAAGATTCTGTTGTTTTATCAATAGATTTTTTAAAACTTCAAGAGCATTTTTTAAACAACAATCTTCTAGTAAAAGAGCTTATGAACTCTTTATTAAAAAAAACTCATCAACTTCAATCTTTAGTAAATAGAGAGTTGGTTTTTGATGCAACTGCAAAAGTTGCTTATATGCTAGTTAGTGATTTAAATATGTTTAATAAATTAAAAAGACAAGATGTTAGTTTTATGCTGCATATTCAACCTGAAACATTATCAAGAGTTTTAAAAAAATTATCAAGGGATAATATCATTGAAATTGAAAATCAACAAGTTATAATAAAAGATGAGATTGCATTAAATTCTATTTTTAAAGGGGTAGCAATATGAAAAAAGGTAATATTAGTACAAAAATCAAAATCATTGGAATACTTTTTGCTCTTCTAATGACAAGTATTATTGCAACCACTATTTATTTAAATAATAAAAATGAAAAAGATGCGATGATTGTAAATATTGCAGGTAAGCAAAGGATGCTTACACAAAATATCTCTAAAAATATTTTCTACTTATATTTAAATCCAAAATCTTCACAAAATGAGCTAGACTCTAGTATTGAAGAGTTTATATATAATCTTGAAAGTTTAAAAGGTGGAAATAATTTAGGAAAATTAAAAGAAGCTCCAAATATTCAAATAGATAGACAAATGCTACAAATAGAATATTTATGGTCAATTTTCTATCAAAATATAGTTAAATTCAAAGAGTTAATCCAAAATAATAGCAACCAACAAGAGTTAAAAAATATTGTAAATAAAATATATGAAACAAATCCAGAACTTCTTTATGAAGTAGATGCACTAGTTAGTCTTCACACGATAAACAGTGAACAAAAAATAAGATTTCTGAAAAATAGCCAATACTTTTTTGCAATTTTAATTCTATTTTTAATTATTTATAGTTTTATTGAATTAAAAACTATGGAAAAAAATGCTCTAAAATTTATAGAAGAGTCAAAAAAAGTTATGGAACAAAATTTAGAAGAGCCTTTAAAACCTATAAAAATTGAAGCTGAGGGTGAACTAATAGAGGCTTCAAATATATTCAATAGATTTTTAAATAAAATAAATAGTGCAATAATTGACTCAAATAGTGCTTTAGAACAATCAAAAAATGCCTCTTATAAACTAGAAGAGATCTCAAATGAGTTTGATGAAATTATTAATGAACTTCAAAATAAAAGTGAAATATCAAAGCAGCTAAATAAAAGTGAAGATATTGCAATACAAACTCAAGAACAACTTCTTCACTCAAGTAAAAGATTAAATGAACTTAAAAATGAACTTGAAAAAATTATACTTTTTGCAGAAAAAAAGAGCTAAAACTTAATTAAAAAATTTTAATCTTTACTTAAATACTCAAAAAGTTTGACATCGGTCAAACTTTTTATATCTACTTCATAGTAATATCTTATCGTTTATAAATTTATTTCAAAAGGAGTAGAAATGTCACTTTCACGAAGAGATTTTCTAAAAAGTTCAGCGGCGGCAAGTGCAGCAGCAGCTATTGGTATGAGTGTACCAACAGACTTAAAAGCACAAGCAAATACTGCTGAGAGTGGTTGGCGTTGGGATAAAGCAGCCTGTAGATTTTGTGGAACAGGTTGTGGAATTATGCTTGCAACAAAAGAGGGGAAAATTGTTGCCGTTAAAGGAGATCCAGCAGCTCCAGTTAACAGAGGTCTTAACTGTATAAAAGGTTACTTTAATGCAAAAATTATGTATGGAGCTGATAGACTTAAAACTCCACTTTTAAGAGTAAATAAAAAAGGTGAATTTGATAAAAAAGGTGATTTCGCTCCTGTTTCTTGGAAAAGAGCATTTGATGAGATGGAAAAACATATCAAAATTGCACTAAAAGAGAAAGGTCCTGAAGGAGTTGCTGTATTTGCAAGTGGACAACACACAATTATGGAAGGTTATGCAGCTTTAAAAATGATGAAAGCTGGATTTAGATCAAATGCTATTGATCCAAATGCAAGACACTGTATGGCAAGTGCGGTTGTTGGTTTTTATCAAACATTTGGAATAGATGAACCAAGTGGTTGCTATGATGATATTGAACTAACAGACACAGTTGTTTGTTGGGGTTCAAATATGGCAGAAATGCACCCTATTTTATGGTCAAGAGTTACAGATAGAAAACTTAGTAATCCAGATAGAGTTAAAGTAATAAATATTTCAACTTACAGACACAGAACTTCAGATATTGCTGATTTAGAGATTATCTTTACTCCAAATACAGATTTAGCTTTATGGAACTATATAGCAAGAGAGATTGTTTACAATAAACCAGAAGCTATTGATTGGGATTTCGTTAAAGAGCACATAGTATTTGCAGCAAGCCCTGTTAATATTGGGTATGGAATGAGAAAATCTGATGAAAAATCAATAAAAGATGGGAAATACTCTAAAGCTGAAATGGAAATAATCTCTAAAGAGATGGAGAAAGTTGTTTCTGAAACTGAGGCTCCTGCTCTTGCTCCTTATGGATATAAAGCTGGTGATAAAATGGTAAATAAAAATGCTGGTCTTGCTCACTGGGAGATTAGTTTTGAAGAGTATAAAAAATCTCTAGAACCTTATACTTTAGATTATGTTGCAAAAATCTCAAAAGGAAATCCTGATGAAGATATTGAAGAATTTAAGAAAAAACTTCAACAATTAGCAGATTGGTATATTGAAAAAGATAGAAAAGTTGTAAGTTTCTGGACTATGGGAATGAATCAACATACAAGGGGAACTTGGGTAAATACACTTTCATACAACGTTCACTTCTTACTAAATAAACAAGCAAAACCAGGAAGTGGAGCATTTTCACTTACAGGACAACCAAGTGCTTGTGGAACTGCAAGAGAAGTTGGAACATTTACACACAGACTTCCAGCTGATATGATGAATGAAAATCCAAAACATAGAGAAATTACTGAAAAAGCATGGAATGTACCACTTGGAACAATTAATCCAAAGGGTCATCAACATATTATGAAAATCCATAGAGATATTGAAGATGGAAATATAAAATTTGCTTGGGTAAATGTTTGTAATCCATACCAAGATACAGCAAGTGCTACTCACTGGATAAAAGCAGCAAGAGAGATGGATAACTTTATTGTTACAAGTGATGGATATCCTGGAATTAGTGCAAAAGTATCAGATTTAATTCTACCATCTGCCATGATTTATGAAAAATGGGGTGGATATGGAAATGCTGAAAGAAGAACACAACTTTGGAGACAACAAGTAGTTCCAGTTGGAGATGCTATGAGTGATACATGGCAATGGGTTGAACTTTCAAAAAGATTTACAGTAAAAGATGTTTGGGGAGAACAAGCTCTTTTAAGTACAAACAATGAAATTAAACTTCCTAGCCTTATAGAAGCAGCAAAAGCTATGGGATACAATGAAAATACAACTATGTATGAAATTTTATTTGCAAATGATAGAGCAAAATCATATAAAGCAGACCAAAAAGATGAAATTCAAGCTGGATATGATAATACTGAAGCATTTGGTGATAGTAGAAATGTTTTAGGAAGTGATGGAAAACCATGGAAAGGTTATGGATTCTTTATACAAAAATATCTATTTGAAGAGTATGCAGATTTTGGAAGAGGACATGCTCACGATTTAGCAGATTTTGACACTTATCATAGAGTTAGAGGTCTTAAATGGCCAGTTGTAGATGGAAAAGAGACATCTTGGAGATTTAATACAAAATATGATCCATATGCAAAAATGGCAAATCCAAATAGTGATTTTGCTTTCTATGGAACATTAGCAAAAGAGTTAGCTCAAGGTGATTTACTTGGAGTTAAAGATCAAACTAAAAAATCTCTAAAAAATAAAGCTAAAATTTTCGCACGACCTTATATGGATCCACCTGAAATGCCAGATGAGCAATATCCTGTTTGGTTAAGTACTGGAAGAGTACTAGAGCACTGGCATAGTGGAACTATGACTATGAGAGTTCCTGAACTTTATAGGGCAGTTCCAGAAGCACTTTGTTATATGCACCCTGAAGATGCTATAAAATACGGAGTAAAACAAGGTGAGTTAGCTTGGGTTGAATCAAGAAGAGGAAAAGTAAAAGCAAGAGTTGAAACAAGAGGAAGAAATAGACCTTCAAGAGGATTAGTATATGTTCCTTGGTTTGATGAAAAAGTATTTATAAACAAAGTTTGTTTAGATGCAACTTGTCCACAATCAGGACAAACAGACTTCAAAAAATGTGCTGTAAAAGTTTATAAAGCATAAGGTAAAAATAGATGAATATAGTAGAAAACTATCAAGAAAATAGAAGAAAATTTCTTCTAAAAAGTGCTAGAACTATCGGTTTAGTAGTGCTTGGTAGTTTAACATGGAGTGCATATTTAAGTGAAGTAAAAGCTACTAGCTTGATACTTCGACCACCAGCAGCCCTAAAAGAAGATGACTTTTTAGCTACTTGTATAAAATGTGGACTTTGTGTAGAGGCATGCCCTTTTGATACACTAAAATTGGCAAAACCAGGGGATAATTTACCTTTGGGAACTCCATATTTTGTCCCAAGAGAAATTCCTTGTTATATGTGCGTTGATATTCCTTGTGTTCCTATTTGTCCTACAAAAGCATTAGATGAAAAAAAGGTCAAAAATAGTGAAAATGCTTTTGAGATAAGACAAATGGAAATGGGAGTTGCAGTTGTAGATGTAAAATCTTGTGTAGCTTTTTGGGGAATTCAATGTGATGCTTGTTATAGAGCTTGTCCACTTTTAGGAGAAGCTATAAATATAGTGTATGAAAAAAATGAAAGAACAGGTAAACATGCATTTCTAAAACCTGTTGTAGATAGTGATATTTGTACAGGTTGTGGACTTTGTGAAAAAGCTTGTATTACTGAAAAACCAGCTGTTTTTGTGCTTCCAAGAGAAATTGCACTTGGAAAAGTTGGTGATCACTATATAAAAGGTTGGGATGAAGCAGATGATAAAAGAGTTAAAGATTCAAATATTGAATTAGGTAAAACTAAAATAAATAAAAAAGGTGCAGTAGAGTCACTAAATAGCGATATGAAGGATTTATTAGAATGAAAAAATATAGATTTTTAATTGCTAGAAGATTTACACAACTCTCTATTTTAGCTTTATATATTTTGGCAAATGTTTATGGAATAAATATATTAATGGGAAATTTAAGTAGCTCTTTGGTTTTACAAACTGTTACATTAAGCGACCCTTTTGCGGTTTTACAAATGATTTTTGCAGGAGCTATAATCTCTTTTGATATAGCTTTAGGTGCTTTAATTATTTCAATTTTCTACTTTATTCTTGGAGGAAGAGCTTTTTGCTCTTGGGTTTGTCCTGTAAATATAATTACAGATAGTGCAAACTACTTAAGAAGAGTTTTGAAATTTGATGAAGTACAAAAAAAGCAACCAGCAACTAGAAATTTAAGATATTGGCTAATTTTAATTAGCTTTATCATCTCATATTTTATGGGTGTTGCAGCTTTTGAATTAATATCTCCTGTATCAATGGTTCACAGAGGTTTAATCTTTGGACTTGGATTTGGACTTGCAACAATGATTGTAATATTTTTGTTTGATCTGTTTGTTTTAAAAAATGGTTGGTGTGGACATATCTGTCCTCTTGGTGGATTTTATTCACTAATTGGAAGATTTAGTCTATTAAGAGTTCATCATAATAGTGAAAAATGTACTGCTTGTATGAAATGCAAAGTTGTTTGCCCTGAAATTCAAATTTTACATATGATAGATAAAAGTAGCGAACCTGTTTTACAAGAGTGTACTTTATGTGCTAGATGTATTGAAGTTTGTGAAGATGATGCACTAAATTTCGAATTAAGAAATTATATGAAGGAGAAAAAATGAAATTAAAAAAATTAGCTTTAAGTCTAGTTGCCATTGCAACACTTTTTACTTTTGCTTATGCTGCAAATAAAAGTATCAAAGATGAATCTCTTGGAATTAGACAAGATAATCTATTTTCAGAAGATAAAGTTGTAAGTGATGAGACAAAATATGCTACAGAACCTGCAGGAACTAGTACAAAAATAAAAAGAGCATTTGAAAATGCTCCACCTATGATTCCACATGATACAGAAGGTATGTTACCTATTACAATAGATAATAACCAATGTGCTTCATGTCATGATCCAATGGTAGCAGAGTCTATGGGCGCAACTCCTATTCCAAAATCACACTTTACAAGTTTTAGAGAAAATGTAAACATAGATAAAAAAGGTGAACTTCAAAGAGATGGAAAAGTTGTAGCAAATAGTAGTGATTTAAAAACTATTATAAAACCTCTTGATCACTTATCAAATGCTAGATTTAACTGTTCTGCTTGCCATGCACCACAATCAGATAGTAAAATTGTTCCAAAAAATAACTTCCAAACAGAGTTTAGAAGTAGTGATTTAAATGACAAATCAAATCTTATAGATACTATAAATGAGGGTGTAAAATAAGTATGCAAAGAAGAGAGCTTTTTAGCTCTCTTGCAAAACCTTTTAAAAATAGAAGTTTGCAAGAAAAAGCTATAAGACCACCCTACTTTAAAGATATAAATCTTTTTTTTACAAAATGTTTGGAATGTATAGAAAAACCTTGTTCAACTGCTTGTGAAGAAAATATTATAGAGATTTTAGAAGATGGTACTCCAAAAATAAACTTTTCAAATTCTGGTTGTACTTATTGTGACTTATGTGCAATTTCTTGTCAAAATGGTGTTTTAAATATTGAAGATAAAAAGCAAATAGAAGCTAAAATAGAGATTGATGTTCTAACATGTCTATCTTGGCAGAATACTATGTGTTTTTCATGTAAAGATCCTTGTTTGGAAAATGCAATAGATTTTTTAGGAATGTTTAGACCAACTATAAATCAAAATTGCAGTTCTTGTGGCTTTTGTATAAAAGTATGCCCAACAAATGCAATCAAAATAGAATAGGATTTGTTTTGAAAAACTTAATTTTTACACTTATTTTTATTTTTAGCTCAAACTTTTTATTCGCAAAAGAGTTAGAAGCAACTTTCTCTTTTTTTGCATCAAGTGGAGTTACAAACATTGCAAAAGATAAACAGAACTTATATTTAGCAACAGATGATGGCTTTGTTGATATTTTTAACCTTGAAAAAAAAGAGATAATCTCTTCAATAAAAATTAAAAATATAAAAGATTTTACAAATAAAGAGATAAGTGCAAAAATCTTTAGCACAGATATAATTGATGATAAGATTTTAATTTTATCACAAGGACAAAGTGGAGGAAGAGATATTTTTATATCAAAAAATGGTATTTTAGAAAATGTAATTAGTTCAGATGAGAGACTTTTTATAGCTTATGCAAAATTCTTAGATAATAATAAAATAGTCTATGCTCTTTTATCAAATCAGATATTTATATATGATTTAATAAATAAAAAAATCTTAAAATCAACTCAAGTTTCTCAATCATCTTTTTCTCATTTTGTTTTAAGTAGTGATAAAAAATCTATTTTTGTAGCTGATGAAAGTGGAATTATTTCAGAACTCAACACTTCAAACTTAGAAAAAATTGGACAATTTAAAGGTCAAAATGTAGATAGAGTTTTTCAAGTTGATTTCAAAGAAAATACTATTTTAGCTTGCGGACAAGATAGAAGAGCATCTATTTATTACAAAAATCAAAAAAAGCCATACTACAAATCAATTGATTTTTTAGTTTATGCAGGAGCTTTAGATGATAAAGCAAAAAAAGCAGCAATTTCATTAAATGAAGATAATGATGTTTTAGTTTTTGATATAGATACAAAAGAAGAGCTTTTTATCCTAAAAGGAAATAATGCACTTATTACATCTATTTTGTTTTTAGATGAAAATAGTTTAGTTGTAGCAAGTGATGATAAAAAAGTAAATATATATAATTTAAAAAAGGATTAAAAATGAATATTTCAAGTATTGTTGTACAAACTCTACCAAAATATCTTGATAGTGTGATAGAAAATCTTAAAAAATCTGGTGTTTGTGATTATCATATGCATGATGAAAAAGGTAGAATTATTATTACAATTGAAGGTAAAAATGTAGAAGAGGAGCTAAAAAAACTAAAAGTAATTGAGGCAATTCCTTATGTAAGTAGTGCTGATATGCAGATGAGTTATAGTGAAGAAGAGCTATCAAATCATATGGAAGTTTTAGAAAATGCTGATTTAGTTCCAAAAGTTTTAAATGATAAAGATATAAAAGTTGAAGATATAGTTTATAGAGGTGATTTAAAAAGAAAAGATTTAATAGGTTTTGCAAAAGAGTTTGATAATAGTAAAAAATAATACTTAAAAGAAAATAATTATTAAATATTCCTTAAAGTTATTTTTAATAACTTAAGATATAATCCTTCAACTATTCAATTTGAGGGATTATGAAAAAAAATACTATAAACTCGGATACTCTTCTTAACTTAATTACTAAACACTCTCCTGATATGTTATGGATAAAAGATTTAAATGGTCGTTATTTATATGCAAATAATGCTATTTGTAATGGCTTACTAATTGCAACTCCTGATGAAGTTATTGGAAAAACTGATATATTTTTCGCTTTAAGAGAAAGAGAAAAAAATAAAGATAATAAAAATTGGCATACATTTGGAGAGTTATGTGCTAATACTGATTTAGAAACTATAAAATATATGAGACCATTAAGATTTCTAGAAAATGGGAATATTCAAGGGAAAATGACATATCTTGAAGTTGATAAAGCTCCATTTTTTGATGAAAATAAAAATTTAATTGGTGTAATAGGAACTGCAAGAGATATTACAGAACAAATTCTTTTAAAAGAGAGAAATGAATATCTTATGTATTTTGACCAACTAACATCTCTTCCAAATAGACAAAAAATTATTTTAGATATTGAAAATAAAAAAGCTAAATCTTCTATTGTTTTTAATATTGATGATTTTAAAGAGGTAAATGACTTCTTTGGTACAAATAATGCCGATAAAATATTACAAGATATAGCTTTAAGATTTATAAAATATGGATACACAGCATATAGAATAGATGGTGATGAATTTGCTATTTTATTTTTTGATGAAAAATCAGAAGAAGAGTTACAAAATGAAGCAATTAAAATTATAGATTTATTAGATAGTGAACCTTTTTATATTGATGATAAAACAATTTTAATTACATTTTCTATTGGTATTGCAAAAAGTGATGAAAAACTTTTAACAAAAGTTGATATTGCTGTAAATAATGCAAAAACTTCAAATAATCATATCTGTATTTACGAAGAGAGTAAAAATATAGAAGAGAGATATAAAGAGAATATTGAACTTGCAACTCAGATAAAAGAGGCAATTTTAGGAAATAGAATTATTTGTCATTATCAACCTCTTTTAAATATAGAAAATAGTGAAATTTACTCTTATGAGAGTTTAGTAAGGCTTATAGATAACAAAGGGAACTCTCTTGCTCCATATAAATTTCTAGATTTTTCTAAAAAAATAAAACTATACTCAAGTATCACAAAAATAGTTGTAACCCAAGCTTGTAAAACATTCCAAAATAGAGATGAAAACTTCTCTATAAATTTAAGCGTTGATGATATAAAAGATTTAGAAACTGTTGATTTTATATTAAAAACTATAAAAGAGACAAATACTTCAAGAAGAGTAACTTTTGAGATTTTAGAGTCAGAAGGTATAGAAAACTATCAAGAAGTTATCTCTTTTATCAATCAAATAAAATCTTTGGGTGCAAGAATTGCTATAGATGATTTTGGAACGGGATATTCAAATTTTGAACATCTTTTAAGATTAGATGTTGATTATATTAAAATTGATGGTTCTTTAATAAAAAATATAGTTACAGATGATAAACATAGATTAATTGTTGAAACAATAGTTAGTTTTGCAAGAAGAATTGGAATTAAAACAGTTGCTGAATTTGTAAGTGATGAAAAGATATTACAAACAATAAAAGAGATAGGAATTAGTTGTGCACAAGGTTATCATATAGGAAAACCAGAAACTTTGGTATGAAAAAATTATTATTTATTTTCTTTTGTTTTGCTTTTTTAAATGCAAGCGATATACAAAAAGCATTTTTAGTAGCAGTTTATGATAAAAATAGAGTTGAAAATGTGCAACATAAAATAAAAACTGATTTTCAATATAGAGGTGAAGTTTTCTTCAAAGTTGCCATAATAGGAAATTACAATAAAAATGTAAATGTAACAACAAAAATAAATAACTCAAATGGAAAATTAATAAATACAGAGACTCTTTACAATAATTTAACAAAAAAGATATTTGGATATGAACTAACTTTTAAACATTTAGATGTACAAAAGGGTTATTTTGAAGTTTTTATAGATGGAAAACTATATGACACAAAGGTTTTTGTAAAATAAATTTTACCAAATTAATATTTTTATTACAAACGTAGCATTAAAATAGCAAACTTTAAGTTTATAAATTGTAAAATTTCGTTGATCAAGAGGTTTTATCTACGACTTATCTCTCCTTAGTTAAAATGTAGCAATTTT
The DNA here is from genome assembly GCF_983172305.1 of Arcobacter thermotolerans. Classification (NCBI taxonomy): domain Bacteria; kingdom Pseudomonadati; phylum Campylobacterota; class Epsilonproteobacteria; order Campylobacterales; family Arcobacteraceae; genus Arcobacter; species Arcobacter thermotolerans. Next base: position 52,013 of record NZ_CFAFZJ010000009.1, on the reverse strand, counting down.
GGATAAAATCTCTTTCAAAGGTCGTTCTGTAAAATATTAAGTTTATGAAAAGATTTTATTTTATTATTTAAAACTTAATATCAAAGGGGTTTCTCTCAACCCCTTTTTTTCTCCCTTAATAATTAAAAGGTGGTTTCCCCTCCACCTTTTTTTATCTCAAATTTTAGAATTTTATCTATTTTAAGTATGGTTTTAAAACTTCAGGAATTTTAATAGTTCCATTGGCTTCTTGATAGTTCTCCATAATTGCCAAAAGAGTTCTTCCAACTGCTAGACTTGAACCATTTAAAGTGTGTGCAAATATATTTTTCTTGTCATCTTTATATCTTATTTTTGCTCTTCTTGCTTGAAAATCTCTTGTATTTGAGATTGAAGATATCTCTCTAAATCTATTTTGACCAGGAAGCCAAACTTCTAAATCTATTGTAACAGCTGCTCCAAATCCTAAATCTCCAGTACAAAGTTGTACTTTTTGATGACAAAGTCCTAATGAAGTTAATAAATCACTAGCACAATTAACCATTTTAAAAAATATCTCATCTGATTGCTCTTGTGAAGTAATTGCTACCATTTCAACCTTATCAAATTGGTGTTGTCTTATAAGCCCTCTTGTATCACGTCCTGCACTTCCAGCCTCTTTTCTAAAACATGGAGTATATGATGTAAGCAGAAGAGGCAATTCATTTTTATCTAAAATCTCATCATTATATAAATTTGTAAGACTAACTTCAGCTGTTGGAATAAGATATAGATCTTCTCCTTCTATTTTAAACAAATCATCTTCAAATTTTGGAAGCTGTCCTGTTCCTAAAAGAGAGTTTGAATTTGCCATAAAAGGTACATACCACTCATTAAATCCTCTTGCTCTATTAAAATCTAGCATATAGTTTATCAAAGCTCTCTCTAATCTTGCTCCATCACCTTTAAGTGCTGTAAATCTTGATTTTGCAAGTTTTACACCTCTTTGAAAATCTAACCAATCACACTCTAATTCCCAATGCTCTTTTGGTTTAAAATCAAAAGTTGGCTTAGTTCCAATAACTTCTAAAACTACATTTTCATCTTCATCTGCTCCAAATGGTACATTTTCATCTGGAAGATTTGGAATTCCTAATACAATCGAAGATAGCTCTTCTTCTAAAACTCTAACCTCATCTTCTAACTCTTGTTTTCTATTTTTTAAGTTATTGATTTTTTGTTGTAGATCTGCAACATCAAGATTCTCTTTTTTATATCTAGGAAACTCTTTTGAAAGAATATTTTGCTCAGCTGTTACCTCTTCCATAATTTGTCTTTTTTGTTTTGTATTTTGTGCTAAAGTTTGTAGGTTTTCTAAAACTTCAATTGAGACACCTTTTTTTTGTAAAGAAATACTAGTTTTCTCAAAATCATTTTGCAATAGTTTTATATCAATCATATCAACTCTTTTTTGTAATTTTTGGGCAATTATATCTAAAAAAGATACCATATAAACTGAAATATAATTATTTAATTAAGATGCAACTAAGTTGCATTAAAATAGAATTTGCTTTTTGCAACTAAGTTGCATTTAAAAATTTTATACAAGGATTATAATGAAAATTAATAAAAAAATTATCTCTTTATCATTAGTAATATCGCAATCTATACTTTTTGCAGATACATCTATACTAGATGAGATAAAAATTGAAGAAAACAAAGAGTTTAAAACAAATTCTACTGATATTGATTTAGAAAAAGTTGAACAAAGCCAAGCAAATTCTCTTACAGAAGTATTTAAAAATAACTCTTCTATTGAAGTTGGAGGAGGAGCAATAAATGTGCAAAGAATATATTTAAGAGGAATTGAGAGTTCAAATTTAAATATATCTTTAGATGGTGCAAAACAGGGTAAAAATATGTTCCAACATAGAAGTAATGAACTAGGTATTAATCCAGATTTACTAAAAGTTGTCGATGTAAACACTTCACCTGATGCTTCAAAAGCAGGAGCACTAGGAGGAAGCATTGAAATGAGTACAAAAGATGCACAAGATTTTGTTAGAAGTAATAAAAAATATGGTGCAATCTTTAAAACAGGATATAACACAAATGCTTATATGAAACATGGTAATGCAACTGCATATCAAGTTTTTGATAATAATTTAGGTGCATATATAAGTATAAGTGGTGTTAACAGTGATAACTATAAAGACGCAAATAAAAATAGTGAAACAGCTACAGCTTACCATGACAGAGACTACTTATTTAAAATAAGTTTGTTGGATTCAAATAATCATGATTTAAGATTAACAGTAAATAAAAATGAAAATAGTGGAAATTCAAGATGGGCTGGAACAGAGTATAGACCGCAACCAAATCAACTTGAAAAAATTATATCAACTACTACAAATTATGCTTTAAGTCATAATTATAATCCTAACAATCTATTAAATTTAGATACAAATTTAAATTTAACTGATATATCTTTAGAAAGAAAAAATGCTAATAATAAAGATGGTAAAAGAGATTATGATAATAGAAATATAGGATTAAAAGTACAAAATCATTTTGATTTTAATCTATCTTCAACAAAAAATAGAGTATCAATTGGTACAGAGTATCAAAAAGAGCATGGTGATGGTAGTTTTTATATAGCAGATTTAAAACCTGCTGATAAACCTAGAACAAAATACTCTGATTTACATTCAGAAAATAAAGCTTTATTTATACAAAATAGAACTGAAATTGGTTCTTTAGGGATAAATTATGGTTTAAGATACGATTATTATAGTTTTGAAACAGGACTTGGAAAACAAAGTGATGATACATTTTCGCCAAATATTGGAATGGATTATAAACTAACAGAAAACTCTTTGGTGTATTCAAACTATGGAAAATCTAGTAGAATGAGTGGAATTATTCCATTTACTTGGGCTTTAAATACAAAAATTGGCTCAACTTACTCTAAAGATTTAAATGCAGAAAAATCAGACAGATATGAAATCGGATATAAATATGATAAAAGAGATACTTTTTTAAATGATGATTACATTACTTTTGATGCAAATGTTTTTCAAACAAAACTTAATGATTTTATAGTATCTAAAGATACAAATTGTAATTTAGGAAAATGTGGAAGTGGTGAAGGAGGATGGACATTACAAGATATTTATAACAAAGATGATGAGTTCAAATCAAAAGGATTTGAAATAAAAACTTCATATAATTATGATATTTTTTCAACATCTTTGGCTTATACTCGAATTGATACAAACAATAATCCTAGTGATGTCAATAACAGTTCTGATATAAACGAAGATCAATATATTAGAAGAGTTGGTGGATATGATAGTAAAAAATTTGTTTGGAGTTCTCAAGTTGAGCTAACTAATAAATTAGCAGTTGATTATACTTTAAATGCAGTTAAAGGTACCAACGTCTTAGATAGTAGTAATAATGAAATAAAAAGAGCTGGCTACACTACACATGATGTTAGTATGAAATATAAGATAAATTTAGATTGGACTTTATTTGTAGCTGTTAATAATTTAACAAATAAGCAATATGCAAAAGCTACAACTATATCTACAAAAAATCAAGCTAGTATATATAGATATGAAATGGGAAGAGATTATAGATTTGCTTTAAAATATGAGTTTTAAATTCAGAAGAAGTAACTTTACTTCTTCTGGAAAATAAAAAAAACTTATATATTAAATAGTTAAAAATGATTCAATAGCACAATTTACTCTAGATTTTATATCACTTGCATCTGTTTGCATGTAATCTATTTGAATTTTATATAAAATTTCATTATCTAGCTTGAATTCAAAAACTAAATACCCAGCATAAAGTAGAGCATCTTTATTTTTTTTACCTTTATCTTCTTTATCATTTTCATATATGTAGTAAGAGATTAATAGTTTTTTATCATATTTTTTATCACTATTTTTAAATTTACTTAATACATCGTTTAATATTTGGTCGCTCTGTTTATTTGAAAAAATATTATATAAATTACTTTTCATACTCTTTGAATACTCTATTTTTGATTCAATAATATAATTTGAGCTTAGAAGAAGCTCTTTTGCAAATTTTAAATCTGTAGAATAAATTTTCTCAAAAGTTGTAACACTATTTTGACAAGGTACTCTTTTTACTTTTGGATCAATTCTATTTTGGTTAAAAACTCCATATACAATAAAAGAGATAAAAGCCACTATAATTAATATATAGATTTTCATTCAAAGAATCCTAGGGAGTAAAAATTGTTTAAGTATTAGTAAGAGAACTTAATCTCTTACTAATTTTTAATAACTTAAATTTTGATAATCTTTATTTAAAAGTTTATCAGCAACAACTGGTGGCTTAGCAACAGTAACATTTTGGATTAAATCAGCTTCTTTTTTTCCAGCATTTGGTAAAAATAGTGGACAAACTTCAACTTTTGCTCCATCTTTAATTAATGCTTCAAGCATCATTTTTGGTGATTTGTCTTGAGGTTTAAGTTTTGGGCTTTCGCTATCTTTTAAGGCAAGATTTCCAGCACTTGAACATAAAACCATATTTACCTCTTTACCTTTTTTCAAAGTCATAGTAGATAAAACCATACCCATCATTTGTGTTTGAGCATCTTCTGATGTAATCATTACATTTAAACCTTTTGCACTATTATCATTAGCACTTGCTGTTGTTCCAAAAATTAGAACCGTACATAAACTCAATAATATTTTTTTCATAAAATTTCCTTTTATATTTTCTTTTTAATTTATAATTAAAAGTTATCTATTTTACATAAATAATACTTATTTATATATAAAATATTAACTAAATTATTATAATGAAAATTTTTTGTATAGTCTAAAAAATAGAACTATAGTTTTTATTTGAACATATATAAATGGAACCATAAGTAAATAGTAAACAACTGAATACTTTGTAATAATGTCATTGTATGTAAGACCTAAGTTTATAAAAAACATTCCAAATACAAAAAATGCAACACCTGGACAAATTAGTGCAAAAGATAGTGCAGATTTTTCATTTGATTTTATAAACTTTTCAAAATATCCAAGCTTTTTCATAATAACAAAACCTAAAATCCCGAATACTATTTGTAAAGATAGTATTGTTGAAGTTAAAACAAATAGTGATGATTTATCGCTTATTGCATTTAAATTGTGTTCAAGTCCAAAATTTAATCTTATAAATGTAATTCCAAGAAGTGTTAAGATTGGAATCATAATCCATAAAGATGGAGTTGTTTCAACTGTAACACCATGTTCAAACATATTTTTAAAACCTAAGATTATTTTTATAAATATCAACATCATTGCAAGTGAAGAGAAAAGTATTGCTCCAAATATTCCAACTGCATTTACAGCAATATTTGAACTCATAGCACCAGGTGCTGCAAATCCAACTGCTACCATTGCAAGTGCAAAAATAGATATCATTTGTGTTAGGTTGTTATTTTTTGTAAAATCAAAATCACCATTAATAATCAATCTTGAAAAATAGTCAAAAAATATTTTTAGAGCAAAATATCCATTAATAGCAAATCCAATAAGTGCAAATGGAAACAGATACTCAACAAAACTCCATAAATTTGGTACAAAAACAGCTCCTAAAACAAAACCAACATTTATACTCATTGTATATGTTAATGGCAGTGCCATAATGCTAATTTGACCATTTGATTTAATCAAAGCCTTGTAAGCATCACTTTTTTTATATAGTAGATATTGTTTTGTATTCCAATAAAGAAGTTTAAAGTGAAGAATTGCAAATGCAATTATAAATACAAGAGCAAATGAAGATATAAAGCTTATAGAATCACCTTTTTCTAAAGCTTCCATAATATATTCAAAAGTTGCCATTGGAGTTGTTGGATGTGGAACTAAAAACATTAGGTACATAAAAAATGATACGCTAAGTCCTCCAGCACCCAAAGCACTCAAAAAGCAAGTAGGTGAAAATTTCTCTCTTAATGTCATATAAAAATCCTTTCATAAAAAATTTTGTAGATTGTATGCAATATTATATTAAAATCTTATGAAAGTAGTATAATTTAAAATTATAATAAAAGAGTAATGTTGAAGATATATGTTTAATTAATAAATAATTTATTTTTATAATATTATAATTATTTCAAATTATAATATAAGCTCAAATAAATAAAATAGGATTTAAATATGAATGAAGAGATTATAAAAGCAATACCTTCAAATAGGTTGCAGTTTTTTCCAGTTATGATGTTTGCAACAGTTATGGGACTTGGAGGTTTAACTTTAGTTTTTGAAAGGTTAAATCATGTTTTCTCATTTTCTACTATTTTTGCTACAACTTTTTTGACTATTACTACAGCTTTATTTTTTATAACTCTTTTTACATATTTTTTAAAAATTATAAAATATAAAGAAGAAGTTGTAAAAGAGTTAAATCATCCTATAAGAATTAATTTTTTTGCAGCAAGTTCAATATCAATTTTGATTTTATCAGCTGCATTTAGAGAATACAGTTTAGATATGTCATTAAGTTTTTTTTATTTTGGGGCAATTTTACATATATTTTTCACATATTATACTATTCGATTTTGGATAAATAATAATTTAGAAATAGTTCATTCTAATCCAGCTTGGTTTATTCCTATTGTTGGGAATTTAATAGTTCCTATTGCTGGAGTTGGTTTTGTAGATAATGCTATTTTAATCTTTTATTTTTCAATTGGTATGTTTTTTTGGATAATATTATTTTCAATAATTTTAAATAGAATAATTTTTCATAATCCATTTGCTGCTAAATTTATGCCAACAATGTTTATTTTAATAGCACCTCCTGCAATAGGATTTATCTCATATATAAAATTAACTGGAAATTTAGATTTTTTTGCCCAAATTTTATTTAGTTTAGCTCTATTTTTTACTATTTTAGTTGCATTTATGTATAAAAATTTTGTAAAAATAAAATTTTTTATCTCATGGTGGGCTTTTACTTTTCCTTTAGCAGCTGTAACTTTAAGTTCTATTTTAATGTATGAATTAACAAAAAAAGATTTTTATATGTTTTTATCTTATACTCTAGCAATGATTACAACTTTAATTGTAATTTTGGTTGCAGTTGCTACGATAAAACATATGGCAAAAAAAGAGATATGCATAATGGAATAGATTTATACAAGAGATTATTTATAAAAACTTACCACTCAAACTGAAAAGTTGTATGAACTATTTTAAATTTTTCTTTTAAATTATGATTTATTTGATGTAAAATCTCTTCATAATTTTCTAAATCTTTTTTATCTATTTTTATATGAGCAGTCATATTATACATATCTTGGGTAATCTCCCAAATGTGTATATCATGTAATTCCAAAACTTTTTCATTTTTTTCAATATACTCTTGAACTTCTTTTACATCAACAGGAGAGCTTTCAAGTAAAGTATTTGTTGAATTTTTCAAAATATCAATTGCCCATTTTGCAATCACAAGAGCTACAATAACAGCTAAAATAATATCTATAAAATACCATGAAGTAAAATAGATAACTATATAACCTATGATAATTGCAACTGAAGATAAGGCATCGCTTAGCATATGAATAAATGCTGATTTTAGATTTATATTATCTTTATCACCTTGCATCAAAATAACACCAGTGATAATATTTACAAAAAGACCAATAATTGCAACTATCATTGCTGTTTTTATGTCAATAATTTGTGGATTTAAAAATCTTTCAATAGCTTCATAAATAATCCAAATAATTGATAATACGATAGTAAATCCATTTATAAATGCAGCTAATACCTCAGCTCTATAATAACCAAATGTTTTAGAAATAGGTGCTGTTTTACTTGCAATTATTATTGCTAGAAGTGAAATAATCAAAGCAAAAGAGTGAGTAAACATATGAATTGCATCAGAAATCAAGGCTAATGAGTTTGATAAAAATCCATAAAAGAACTCTAAAAACATAGTTATTAAAGTAATACTTAAAGCCCATTTTAAAACTTTTTTATCTGTTCCTCTATGTTCGTGATGAGTATGTGCATGCTCTTCATGGTCATGAGAATGAATATATTGCTCTTTTTCTATAAAATTATGCTTACTTTTATCATGATGATGGTGATGAACTGATTTTTTTGATATGAAAGGCTTATGGTCATTTAAACCAAATTTACAATTTGCCATAATTTTTCCTACTTTTATATATTTTTATAATATTAAATAGATTATATATTAAAATTAAATATTACAAATTTAATTCAAGTTTTGCAATAGCACCATTTTTACCATCTTCTCTATTTTTTATAGAAATTTTAGCATTTAGTGCATCACTTGCAATTTTTGCTAAATATAGTCCCAAACCTACACCATTTTCTTTTCCAACTTTTTTAAATGGAGCAAAAACATCTATATTTTCATCTATACCAATACCTTCATCAATTACATTTAATGTAACTTTATCATCTATTTTTTTTAGCTTAATTTTTATTGTTTTACCATTTGGAGTAAATTTTATGGCATTTTGTACAAAATTTTGTAAAATCTGATTAAAAAGCGTCTCTTGAATCATCATTTGTAAACTAGATACATTTGAACTAAATTTTATTGTAATACTTTTTTTAGCTGCAAGCATATTATAATCATTTGTTTTATATTTTATAAACTCAACTAAATCAATATTTTTTGCTTGTTCAAATTGTGCTCCCTCTGTTCTTCCAATATCTAAAATAGAGCTAATCATAACATTCATACCATCTATCTCTTTAATTGTAAGCCTAATCGCATCTTCATATTGAGAAATTTCTCTTGTTTTTTTTAACATTAACTCATTTTTTAACTTCATAACAGCAAGTGGAGTTTTAAGCTCATGTGCTATTCCAATAAAAAGCTCTTTTTTAAACTTTAAATAAGTACCTATTCTATTTGTAAGCGAATTTATAGAGTTTGCCAAAGTTAAAAACTCTTCTGGTAAATCTTTTTTGTCAATTTGAGATAGTGAATTTTCATCCATATTTGATAGTTTTTTATTTATTTGAACTATTGGTTTTAAAAGTGATTTTGCAACTATTAATGCATAAATTAACATAAAAATAAAACCAGGAATTGCAAGTGCAAAAAAGTTTTTAAATATTATTAAATAGAGTATATCTTTTTCCAAACTTATATCTTTTGTAATTTGTAAAATTGCATTATCATGCATTAAAAACTCTAATCTAATAAAAGATTTATCGCCTTTTGAAAATTTTGAAAATTCTATCTGTTTTGTTGTGTTTTTATTATTTTCTATTAATTCAATAATTTGGGAAGAGGATATTACATTTTGGAACTTATCAAAACTTATGTAGCCTTTTTCTATCTGTTTTGCTTGAAAGAGCAAATTGTCTTGAATGTTGTCATAAAATGAGTTTTTTGTATATTCAAAAAAAATAAAAGAGAGAATAATAAGAAAAAGAGAAGTTGCAAATATAAGCTTTAGATAAAACTGCTTATAAATACTTCTACTCTCCATAATAAATCAGCTAAAAATTACTTTTCTTCTACCTGATTTGGGTAACAAAATCTATAACCTCTTCTTCTAATAGTCTCAATAGTTGAGATATTTAAAGGTTTATCCATTTTTTGTCTAATTTGATTTATTGCAACCTCAATAACATTTGGAGTTACAAGCTCTGGTTCTTCCCAAATAGCATCAAGAAGTTGCTCTTTTGAAACAATTTGATCTCTATGACGTGCAAGGTGAGTTAAAACTTCAAAAGGTTTACCTTTTAACTCTATCTCTTCACCAGCATATTCTATTTTTTCTTCATCAGGATTGATAATTAAATCATCAATCTCTATAATATTTGTTCCACCAAATCTTAATCTTGCTTCAATTCTTGCAAGTAAAATATCAAAATCAAATGGTTTTTTAATAAAATCATCCGCTCCTGATTTAAGTGCTTCAATTTCACTCTCTTTATCATCTCTAGCAGAGATAATAACAACAGCAGTTCTTGAACTTCTATTTTTTACAATTTTGCAAAGTTCAATTCCATCACCATCTGGTAACATCCAATCTGTTAAAACCAAATCATAGTTTCTAATATCGATAAAATACTCAGCATCTTTATAGTTTTCAGCAGTATCAACTTGATAACCAAAATCTATTAATCCCTCTTGTAGTGTTCTGTTTAATGTAATTTCATCTTCAATAATTAAAATTCTCATAAAAATCCTTAAGTTAAATTTAATCTTAAAATTGCTTGCAAGTATATCACAAAATTTTCAAAATTTAAAGCTTTTTTAAGGTAAATGTTAAAAATCGTAAATCTTTTTTAAAATAATTATAAAATTATATAAAAATAAACTATTTATTAACTCGAAATGGATAAAATGTCGCAATTTAATTTTAAGGAAAAAAATGAAAAAAATAGTTATGAGCTTTATAGCTTCAATTGCTTTAATTTCAACATTAAATGCAGCTGATTTTTACGCTACTGTTGATGGGGATAAAATTACAAAAGATGATATCAATGTTCTTTTACAAGACCCAAGAGTTGATTTTGACAAACTTCCACAAGAAGCAAAGTCTCAAATTCTTGAAGGTGCAATAAATAGAAAACTAATTGCAAAAAAAGCAATAGATGATGGTATTGAAAAAGATCCTCAATATAAAGAGGCTATAGCAAAAATCAAAGAAGATTTAGCTCTTCAAGTTTGGCAAAAAAATGAGATTGATAAAATCAAATTTAGTGATACAGAAAAAAGAGCTTTTTATGATACAAACAAATCAAAATTCAATATTCCAGAGACATTTGAAGCATTTCATATTTTAGTAAATAGTGAAGCTGAAGCAAATGCTGTTATAAAAGATTTAGAAAAAGCTGCTGTAAATTCTAGAGAAACAAAATTTAAAGAGTTAGCAAATTCAAAATCAAAAGATGCAACTGCTAAAAATGGTGGATATTTAGGAAAATTTGCTGCTGAACAAATGGTTCCAGAGTTTGCAATGGCTGTAAAAGCTCTTCCAAAAGGTGGATATTCTAAAAATCCTACAAAAACTCAATTTGGTTACCATGTAATATTTGTTAAAGAGATTTTCCCTACAAAACAATTAACTTTTGATGAAGTAAAAGATAATATAAATCAAGCAATGATAGCTGAGAAATTCAATAAAAAAATTGATGAACTAACAAAAGAGTTAAGAAAAGACGCAAAAATCGTAATTAAATAAGGAGATTAGATGGGTGTTTTAGATGTTGTAAATGCTGGAGTATTAACTGGAAGTGAAGCTAAAAAACTTTTTGCTTATGCAAAAAAAGAGGGTTTTGCAATTCCTGCTGTAAATGTTGTTGGAACAGATTCTATAAATGCTGTTTTGGAAGCTGCAAGCAAAGTTAAATCTCCAGTTATAGTACAATTTTCAAATGGTGGAGCTGGATTTTATGCAGGAAAAGGTTTAAAAACTAGTGATGCTGCTATTTTAGGAGCAATTAGTGGAGCAAATCATGTTCACACTATGGCAAAAGCTTATGGAATTCCAGTAATTTTACATACAGATCATGCTGCTAAAAAACTTCTTCCTTGGATTGATGGTTTACTTGATGCAGGAAAAGAGCATTTTGCAAAAACAGGAAGACCACTGTTTACATCTCATATGCTAGATCTTAGTGAAGAGAGCTTAGAAGAGAATATTGAAATTTGTGTTGAGTATTTTAAAAAAATGAATGCTATTGATATGATGATTGAAATTGAACTTGGAATTACAGGTGGAGAAGAAGATGGTGTTGATAACAGTGATGTTGACAATGCTCTACTTTATACACAGCCTGTTGAAGTTTGTTATGCATATGAAAAATTAAAAGAAGTTGGAGATAATTTTACAATTGCTGCAAGTTTTGGAAATGTTCATGGAGTTTATAAACCAGGAAATGTTGTATTAAGTCCAAAAATTTTAGATAACTCTCAAAAATTTATAGAAGAGAAATATAAAACTTCTAAAAATCCAGTTGATTTTGTATTCCATGGAGGTTCAGGTTCATTATTAAGTGAAATAAGAGAAGCTATCTCTTATGGTGTTATTAAAATGAATATTGATACAGATACTCAGTGGGCAACTTGGGATGGTGTTAGAGCTTATGAAGCTAAATATCATGGTTATTTACAAGGACAAATTGGAAATCCTGAAGGTGAAGATAAACCAAACAAAAACTACTACGACCCACGAAAATGGTTAAGAGCTGGTCAAGAGACTATGATAGCTAGACTTGAAACTGCTTTTAGTGATTTATTAGCCCTAAACAAAAACTAACAACTTAAATAAAAATTGATTAAAACCTAGTTTTTAATCAATTTTTGATAAAATCTTCTAAAATTTCTCAAAAAAAGATAAAAAATGATTACATTAAATGATATAAAAGATGCTAAAAAAAGGTTAGATGGTACAGTTTACAAAACTCCACTTATGAAAGCTCCTTTTTTAAGTACTGAAAAAAATGCTGAAATTTTCTTCAAAGAGGATAATCTTCAACTAACAGGAAGCTTTAAATTAAGAGGAGCTTTCAACAAAGTTGCAATGCTTGATGATGTAAAAAAAGCAGCTGGAGTTGTAGCTGCAAGTGCTGGAAATCATGCTCAAGGTTTAGCTTTTGCAGCTTCTTATTTTAAATGTGAAGCAACTATTTTTATGCCAGAAGCAACTCCACTTACAAAAGTTTTAGGAGTTAAATCTTACGGTGCAAACGTTGTTTTAACTGGTGAAAATTTTGATGAAGCATATGCTAGTGCAATAAAATTTGCAAAAGATAACAACAAAGAGTTTGTTCATCCATTTGCAGATGATGAAGTAATAGCGGGACAAGGAACTATTGCTTTAGAAATTTTAGAAAAAATTGAAGATATTGACCAGATAATTGTACCAATTGGTGGTGGAGGATTAATCTCAGGAATTGCAATTGCTGCAAAAAGTATAAATCCAAATATAAAAATCACAGGTGTAGTTGCTAGTGGTGCAAAAGGTATGAAAGAGAGTTTTGAAGCGAGAATGCCAATAGACTCATCAAGTGTTAGAACTATTGCAGATGGAATTGCAGTTCGTGATGTTAATCCAAAGTTACTAGATATTATTTTGGAGTATGTTGATGAAATTGTTGAAGTTAGTGATAATGAAACAGCAAATGCAATTCTTTTTTTACTAGAAAAACATAAACTGATGGTTGAAGGTGCTGGTGCTGTTAGTGTTGCAGCTATTATGCACGATAAAGTAAATATTGAAAATAAAAAAGTATGTGCGGTTGTAAGTGGTGGAAACATAGATGTTACTATGCTTTCAATAATAATAGAAAAAGGTTTAATAAAATCTCATAGAAAAATGAATTTAATAGTAACTTTAATGGATAAACCAGGTGCTTTAATGCACTTAACAGATATTTTCACTCAATGTTCAGCAAATATTGTAGAGATTGATTTTGATAGAAATTCTGTAAAATTAGAGTTTGGAGAAGCTTATGTAACTATTGCTTTGGCAACAAAGGGTGAAGAGCATCAAGAGCAAATAAGAGAAAATTTGAAACAAAATGGATATAGATTTAAACAAATTTAGATTAATTTTTTATATTTATAAAGATTTTAGAAAACAAATATTATAATCAGCGCATAATTTAGTAATAGTAGAAAAGAAAAAAGGAAGAAAATGGAAGGAAGATTGTTTACATTCTTAGGAACTATTGGTGGTCACGGACAAGAGTGGATAATTTTATCTCACTTTGTTTTAGTAATTGGAATTATTTTTCTAGTTTCTAGAATGGCTACAAGAAAAATGCAACTAGTTCCAACAGGAAGTCAAAATGTTATGGAAGCATTTGTAGGTGGTGTTATTGCTATGGGTAGCGATACTATGGGTGAAAAAAATGCTAGAATTTATATGCCATTGATTGGTTCTTTAGCTTTAGTTATTTTTGTTAGTAACATGATAGGAGTAATTCCAGGTTTTGAAGCACCTACAAGTAATATTAACTTTACTGCATCTTTAGCTATCATTGTTTTTGTATATTACAACTATTTAGGAATCAAGAAAAATGGTTTTGTAAACTACTTTAAACATTTTATGGGTCCAATGCCAGTATTAGCTCCTTTAATGTTCCCAATTGAGATTATCTCACACTTATCAAGAATAATATCTCTATCTTTTAGGTTATTTGGTTCAATTAGAGGTGATGATATGTTCTTAATGGTACTTTTAATGTTAGTTCCATGGATTTTACCACTACCAGGGTTTTTCCTATTAACTGCATTTGGTGTTTTACAAGCATTTATTTTTAGTATCCTAACATATGTTTATATTGCTGGATCTATTATGATGGAAGAAGAACATCACTAAGAAGTTCTTAGTATAAATAAATCAAGAAAGGGAGTGAGTTTTGCTTACTCCCTTTTTTATTTGGAAGAAAATATGAGAAATATAAAATCTTATCTAATAACAGATCCAAACTATTTTTCTGATAATAAAGAAATTTTTAAAGAAAAATTAATAGCTGTTTTAAAAAATCATAAAATTGATTTCGCTTGTTTTAGAGATAAAAGTTCTAAGAATATTGAAGAGTTAGCAAAAATATTTTTACAAATTTGTAAAGAGTTTAAAATAGAAAATATTTTAATTAACTCCAATATATATTTAGCAACTAAGTTAGGTTTTGATGGAGTTCATCTAAATTCACAACAGTTTGATAAAATCGAAAATGCAAAAAAATCAAAACTTATCACAATTATATCTTGTCATAATTTAGAAGAGTTAGACAAGGCAATGAATAAAAATATAGATTTTGTAACATACTCTCCTATTTTTGATACACCAAACAAAGGTCAATCAAAAGGAGTAGATAAATTAAATGAAGTTATAGAAAAATTTCCAAATCTAAAAATATTTGCACTTGGTGGAATAATACAAAATGAGCAGATAAAAGAGATAGAAAAAACTAAAGCTTACGGTTTTGCATCCATTAGGTATTTTGTTTAAACTCTTTAAACAAATACTTAAAAATAATAGCAAAAAATATTTCTTATAATCTTTATGTTAATATTCTTTATTATTTAATAAAAGGGAACAAATGAAAGGGTTTATTCAAAAATTCTACAAAAATAATTTTGTCTATGGAGTAAAAGAGAAATTATCAAAACTTACCATACTTTTTATAGTTATTTTAAATATTATAGTATTTAATATAATTTTAGAAGGCTTAAGCTTTCAAACACAATTTGTAAACTCTCCATCAAATAAATATCCTTTTTATTGTAAAAATATTATGGAATATAAAAATTTATCAAATATTAATGATTTTATTTATTCAATACACTACTACAAATACGATGATAACTCTTATCGTGGAAATATTACTAAAAAAGATGGTGAAATAGATTTAAGATGTGAAGAGTTAAACAAAAAAGTAACTCTTATAAAAGAGCAAATTGATCTTGAAAAAATAAGAAATGAGATTTTAAAATTAAATGATAATATATATAAAACACAAAATGATTTAGATTATTTTAGAAGCAATTACAACACAACTCTTTTTGAAAAAATCGCAGAGCAAGAGAATAATAAATCAATACTTGAAGATTCTATAAATTCTGAAAATATAAAAGCCAAATACGATGAAGCTTTAAATGAAATGGAGAAATATAAAACTAAAAGAGAAAAAATATATTCAGATTTTTCAAATAATTTATCTGTGAAAGATTTAGAAGAGTATATAAAAAATAATAAAGAGCAGTATTTAAAAGATGAAGAAAAAGATTTTAGATATTACTACTATATGATTGAAATTATTAAGATGATATTTTTATTGCCTTTGGTTTTTGCATTTTTTTATATTATGAAAAAATATTTAAAGGATGAAAAATATATACTTTATATAATTTTTAAAAATCTATTTTTTGTTGCATTAATCCCAACTTTATTTACAATATTTTTAATTATTTATAAATTTTTACCAAAAGTTTTTTTATCAAAAGTAATTGAATTTTTCTACAATTTGGATATTCCTTTTGTAGTTTATTACATATTAGTAGTAGTTTTTGTAGTTATTTTTGCAGTTATTATTATAAAAATACAAAAGAAATTTAAAGAAGATAACGAAAAACTAAAAAATAATAAAATCTCTAAAATTCAATTTTACAATCAAAATCTTTGTAGCTCTTGTGGAAATAGAGTATCTTATATATCTATGAATTTTTGTCCAGTTTGTAATAATAAATTAACTATAGAGTGTAAGAATTGCAAAACTCCTACAGTAAATGGAATGAATTTTTGCCAAAATTGTGGAGAAGATGCAAGGGAGTAAAAAAGTATAAAAATATGCAGTAGTGTGGGAGTGTTTAGTTAAGTCCCAATTTTATATAAAACTTATATGAATGAATTTTTATAATCTAAATAATTGAATAATAAAATTAAAATATATTATTTCTAATTAAACAAATTTGTTCAAGAACTAGGGATTGTTTAATATTTTGTGTCAAAGGATAAGTTATAAATTCTATCAAACTTCAAAAAATTCTATACTATCTTCTTTTAAATAAACTAAATATCCATCCACATTTTTAATATTAAAGATTTCACTAACAGCTTTTTTATAATACTCAACTTGTGTTTTATGAGAATATAAAACTTCTGTTGTCGTTTTATAATCAACAATAATAAATCTATCATTTTTATATAAAAGTAGGTCTAAAACTTTTATCTCCTCATTGTAAATCAAAGCTTGTTCTTGAACTATTTGTGAATCTTTAATTAAATTTTGAAATTTATCATTTCTAATTAAATTTTGAATAATCTTTTTTATAGATACAAAATCAAGTTCGTCTAAATAGTTAAAATATTTTGCTTTTGATAAATTCAAACTATGGTTTAAAGCTTTTTCATCAAAGTTACTCATCATTTCTAAAGTATAGTGAGTAGCAAGCCCAAAATATTTTGATTTTAATATATCACTATTTACAATATTATCTTTTGAAGATTTTATATCTTGTTTACCTAAATTTAATGGTTTATAATCAATCTTTTTATTACTATTTTTTCTCTGTACTACTTCACTTAAGATTAAATTTCCAAATTTAAAAGCTTTTATATTCAAAATATCAAATACACTACTTTTCTCTTTTTTAAATACAATTAGATTATTTTTTGCACGAGTCAGCGCAACATAAAGAACATTTTTCTCATCATCAAGATTTAGATTTTTCTCTTTTTCCAAAGCTTTTTTATAGTTCTCATCAAAATTTTCATAACCAGAAACCTTATAATATATATTTTCTAAATTAATATTTTCATAATCAAACAAAAGAGAACTTTTATCATGATTCTTTCTTTTTATTCTATCAATTAAAATAGTTGTATGAAACTCTAATCCTTTTGATTTAAAAATTGTAAGTATTTGCAAACCAGAATTCTCACTATTTTCAATACTAATATCTAATTTATCAATCTCATAAATAAAATCAACTATATTAAAATAAGTAGTTGATTGCTCTATTAGTTTTATAATATTTTCATCCATAATATCAAAATAAGTTGCAATAAAATAGATAACTTTTTCTACACTTAACTCATTTAAATCAATATCTAACAAAAATTCACTATTTATATCGTTTCCTACAAGAGCATTAAAATTTTCTCTGTAAATATCCTCTTTAAAATATATATATTTTATAGCATTTATTAGAGCTTTTACATTTTGTTGATTAATTAATTTAGAACTCATATCTGTTCTAATTTTTAGATTTGGTAATTTTTCTTTTAAATAGTAAAAAAGTTCTAAAACATCACTATTTGTATAGCACAAAATTGCGATATCATTTTCATTAATACCACTATTTAATAGCTCATTTATTTTATTAAAAATAGATATAAACTTCTCATCACTTTGTAAATTTGGATCTTCTATCACCTCTACAAATCCATCTTTTCTAATACTTTTTTGAGCTAAATAATCATAATTTGAAAGATTTAAAAAAGTATCATTTACAAAGTCAATAATATTTTTAGAAGACCTGTAGTTTGTATTTAGATCTTCAAGTTTTATATTACTATTTTCACTCAAAACAAAATCAAAAAGCTCTCTTTTTCCCCCACGAAATCTATAAATACTCTGCTTTGGATCTCCAACATAAAAAAATGTTTTAAATTTTTCACTATCTCCAGCAATCACCTCATCAATTAAGGGTTTAAGAATTTTATATTGTAAAATTGAAGTATCTTGAAACTCATCTATTAAAATATGGTTATAGTTACTATCTAATCTAAAATATAAAAAATCTTTATTGATTTTATTACTTAAAAGTTCGTAAACTAAATTTGAAATATCATTAAACTCAAAATAGTTTTTTTCAATATTAAAGCTCTTCTTAAACTCTTTAAAATTTATATATAGCTTAAATATTTTATTTAAGCTATATGAAGTTCTTAATTTATAGTAGTTTAACAAACTATCTCTAAGTTCTAAAAATACAATATTTATCTCTTCATTTGCACATTTTTTAAAATATGAATAATCATACATACTCTCTTTTTCTATCCAAGTATTTGCAAAAAGTTCATCAAAGTTTGTAAAAGATACAGCTTTTATAGCACTATTACTAGCATTTGGACAGTTTAAAATATGCTCTTTTATCTTAAAAGCTTTTTGCAAAATATCATCTTTTATAAGATTAATTAATTTTGCATCTATTTCTACAGGATTTATATTTTCATTTTTTTCAATTAATATTTTAAATAGTTCAAAAATAGAGTTAAATTTTTTCTTCTCATATAAAGAGAACTCAACTAACTCTTTGAAGCCATTCTCATCTAAACTTTGTAAAAATTTATAACTCAAAATTTCCATATCATCATTTGCAATTTTAAAATCATCACTTATTCCAATATATCCACAAAATTCTCGTAAAATCTTATTTACAAACTTATCAATAGTAAAAATACTTGAACTATCATTTATAAATAGTTTTATAAGTAGTGATTTTTTAGATAAGATTTGCTCTTTCTTAAAATTTGATACTTTGATAATCTCATTTAAATATGCTTCGTCATCACCTAATGTTTGAAGTGTATTAAAAACTCTTTGACTCATCTCAGCTGCTGCTTTATTTGTAAAAGTTAGAGTTAAGATTTCACTAGGTTTTGCTCCTTTTAGAAGTAAACTAATATATCTTACCGTTAATGCAAAAGTTTTTCCACTCCCTGCACTGGCTTTTAATGCTAAATATTTTTCCATAAATTCATTTTACTATATTTCATTTTAAAAGAGATTTTTAGATACAATCAAGACTTTAAAATTTACAAGGATATTTTTTATGACAAAAACAAATCCAAAAGTTCAAACTCTAATAGATGCTATTCCATATTTCAAAAAATTTTATGGAAAAACAATAGTTATAAAATATGGTGGAAGTGCACAAACAAGTGATGATTTAAAAGAAAAATTTGCTCAAGATATAGTTTTGCTAACACTTTTAGGAATAAAACCTATAGTTGTTCATGGTGGAGGAGCAAGAATTACAGAACTTTTAACAAAACTTGAAATTCCTTCACATTTTGTAGATGGATACAGAGTTACTTGTAAAGAGAGCATGAGAGTTGTTGAGATGGTTTTAAGTGGAGAGATAAACAAAAATCTTGCTTCACTATTAAATCATCATGGTGCAAAAGCTATTGGAATATCTGGAAAAGATAGTGGAATAATTAAAGCTATTCCAAAAGATGGTGGCAAGTTTGGTTACACTGGAGATATAACTTCTGTAAATGGAGAGATAATAAATAACCTTATAAAAGAGGGATTTATTCCAGTAATTGCTCCTATTGCAAATGGTGATGAACCAAATCATCCAGGTTATAATATAAATGCTGATGTAGCAGCTTGCGAAATTGCAATGGCTGTAAAAGCTCAAAAAGTTATATTCTTAACTGATACAGTTGGTGTTTTAAATAAAAGTGGTGAGCTAATCCAAACTTTAGATAAAGCAACTGTTGAAATGTTTAAAAAAGATGGAACAATTGCTGGCGGAATGATTCCAAAAGTTGATTCTTGTATAGAGGCTATTCATAATGGTGTAAATAAAGCACATATTATAGATGGTAGAGTTGAACACTCAATATTACTTGAGCTATTTACAAGTGATGGAATAGGAACACAGTTTATAAGAGTTGATAATCCAAATAATGGTGTAGATATTAAAAAATTGTTAGATAATTAAAAGGAATAGAGTAATGAATTTTATAGAGACTAGAGGAAATGATGGAGTAAAGCCACTAGAAGTTAGTTTTAGTGAAGCTATTTTAAATCCAAGTAGCTCTTTTGGTGGACTTTATGTACCAAAAAATTTACCAAATTTAGGTGAAAATTTTATAGAAAACCATATAAACAAAAGCTATAAAGAGCTTGCATTTGATATTTTAAAAGCTTTTGAAATAGATATTGATGATATTGAAATTAAAAAAGCACTTGATTTATATGATAATTTTGATAATCCTTTAAATCCAAGTCCTGTTGTAAAAGTTAAAGATGATTTATATGTAAATGAGCAGTATCATGGTCCAACACGTGCTTTTAAAGATATGGCACTTCAACCTTTTGGAAGTATTTTTAGCTCTATTGCACAAAAAAGAGATGAAAATTACCTAATACTAGCAGCAACTTCTGGAGATACAGGACCAGCTGCTTTAAATACTTTTAGGAATAAAAAAAATATTCAAGTTGTTTGTCTATATCCAGATGGAGGAACTAGCGATGTTCAAAGACTTCAAATGGTTTGTGAAGATGGAGAAAATCTAAAAGTTTTAGGAATCAAAGGAAACTTTGATGATGCACAAAATGCTCTAAAATCTCTTTTAGCTTCAAATAGTTTTAAAGCAGAATTAGAAAAAGATAATATAAAGTTAAGTGCTGCAAATAGTGTTAATTTTGGAAGAATTATTTTTCAAATAATCTATCACTTCTGGTCATACCTAGAGTTGATTAGACAAAATGCTATTAAAAATGGTGAAAAAATTTATTTAGTAGTTCCTAGTGGAAATTTTGGGAATGTTCTTGGTGCATACTATGCTAAAAAGATGGGACTAAATATAGAGAAACTTTTAGTTGCATCAAATGAAAATAACATTTTAACACAATGGATAAACACAGGAATTTATGATATCAGAGATAAAGCTCTAAAACTTACAAAATCACCTGCTATGGATATATTAAAATCTTCAAACATAGAAAGAGTAATTTTTGATCTATTTGGAAGTAGTAGAACAAAAGAGTTAATGGAAGATTTAAATAAAAATAATATATTTACAATGACTCAAAATGAGACAAAAGAGTTACAAAAATATTTTAGTGCTACTTTTAGTAATGACTCATTTGGTAACAAAACTATAAAAGAGTTTTTAGATGCTGGATATTTAATGGATCCTCATACAGCAACTTGTATAAAAGCTTACAATGACCTAAGAGAAAAACCACTAAAAACTGTAATATACTCAACAGCAGAGTGGACAAAATTCTCACCAACTGTTTTAAATGCTTTAAAGCAAGACTCTAAAAAGTATAGTGATAAAGAGGCTTTAGAAGAGATTAGTTCAAAATTTGGTGCTAGTTTACCTCAATCTATTAAAAATCTTTTTAATGCAAAAATAAATCACTCTTTAGTAATAAATAAAGAGAATATTGAATCTGAAATAATAAAATTTATTAGAAAATCATAAGATTTTCTAATAAACAACAGATTAAACTATTTTTAAATATTCTATTTTTACACATTTCATTAATCTTTCGTTTATAAAATTGACCAAAATCAATCTTTCTTAAGTATCTTTATATTAAAATCAAAGCCGATTCTAATTTTAAAAAAAGGAAGCCAAATATGTCTAAAGATACAAATAGACGAGATTTTATTGGCTACTCATTTGCTGCAGTTGCTGCAGTTGGAGGAGCCGCATCTTTGTATGGTATGAAACAGGTATGGGATCCACTTCCTAGCGTTTTAGCTGGTGGATTTACAACTATTGATTTATCTGCTTTAAAAGCAGGAGAACCAGGAACTTTCACTTGGAGAGGGAAACCTATCTTTGTTTTAAAGAAAACTGCTGACATGGAAAGTAGTACAAGAGATTTAATTATAGGTAGTGACAGATATACTGTTGCAATTGGACTTTGTACTCACCTTGGATGTATTCCAGCATGGAAAAAAGATATTTGGAAATGTGCATGTCACGGTGGAGAGTTTAATGCAAGTGGTCACCAAACTTTTGGACCACCACCAAGACCACT
The DNA here is from genome assembly GCF_983172305.1 of Arcobacter thermotolerans. Classification (NCBI taxonomy): domain Bacteria; kingdom Pseudomonadati; phylum Campylobacterota; class Epsilonproteobacteria; order Campylobacterales; family Arcobacteraceae; genus Arcobacter; species Arcobacter thermotolerans. Next base: position 29,763 of record NZ_CFAFZJ010000009.1, on the reverse strand, counting down.
TGATTTGCCTCCATTTGAAGTAAAAGGTAATACGATAGTTCTAGGAAACGAAGGACCAGAGTGTCAAAAAATCGCCGAAGCGATGAAAGCATAAGGAGACAATAGATGGCAAAATTTGAAAAAGCTAACTCTGTTGGTGAGTGGTTAGAGCAAAGACTTAATATAAAAGCAATTAACAAAGTTATGATGACTGAGTATTGGATTCCAAAAGATATTAACTTCTTATGGGCAATGGGAGTACTACTAGCTACTACATTTACTATTTTAGTTATATCTGGATTATTCTTAATGATGTACTACAAACCTGACATCAATTTAGCATTTGATTCAGTTAACTATACAATTATGCAAGAGGTTGCATTTGGTTGGTTATTTAGACATATTCATGGTGTTGCAGCTTCTGTTATATTCCTAATTATATATATTCATATGCTTACAGGTATCTACTATGGTTCATACAAACAAGGTAGAGAGATGATTTGGATTTCAGGAATGTTACTATTTGTTACATTTAGTGCTGCTGGTTTCTCTGGTTATATGCTTCCTTGGGGACAAATGTCTTACTGGGCTGCAATGGTTATCACAAACTTATTTGGTGGAGTTCCTGTTATTGGAGATGCACTAGTTGTTTGGATTAGAGGAGATTTTAATGTTGCTGATGCAACACTTACAAGATTCTTTATGTTACATGTATTCTTATTACCAATAGCTATTATGGGATTAATAGGTTTACACTTCTATACATTAAGAATTCCTCACGTAAATAATCAATCATCTGAAGATATTGATTTTGATGCTGAAGCTGAAAAATATTTAAGTGGAAATAAAAAAGAGTCAAAAGTTATTCCTTTCTGGCCTGTATTTATCTCAAAAGATTTAGCAGTTCTTGGAGTGTTTTTAATATTCTACTTCTATTTAGTGTTCTTCCACTATAGTTTTGCTATGGACCCAGTTAACTTTGATCCAGCTGATCCAATGGTAACACCAGCTCATATCTATCCAGAGTGGTATTTCTTATGGTCGTATGAAGTTTTAAGAGGATTCTTCTTTGATATTGCTGGAATTAAAGCATTTGATATTGGTTTAATTGCGTTTGCATTTGCAAATGGTATCTTCTTTGTTCTACCATGGTTAGATAGAGATAATAAAATTTTACCAGCTCATAAAAGACCACTATTTTTTATCTGGTTCTGGCTATTAGTTGTAGATTTAATCGTATTAACTGTTTATGGAAAACTTCCTCCAACGGGTGCAAATGCTTGGGTAGGTTTCTTTGCAGCAGTAGCATTTATACTACTATTTGTTCTACTTCCAGTTATTACAAAACTTGATCAAAAAAGAAGAGGGTAAAAGATGAGAGAATTAAAAATTTTAGCAGTAGTAGTAGTATTAACTCTTATTACTTACTGGGGAGTTGAGCCTTTTGCTCACTCACAAATGCATCCGCATGTTGATCCTGTAAACTATAACTTTGAAGAATCTGATAGAACTACTTCAAAAGAAGCAGTTGAAAAAGCACAAAAATCTTTAGCTGAAGCTGAGAAAAAAGCAGATGAAAAAGCTATTAAAGGAGCAAAAGCTGATTTAGAAGCAGCTTTAACTTTTGAAAAAACTATCAATGCTTTTTGGGATGCTAACAAAGCTGCAATAACTGCAACTCCTAATGTTGCAAATGGTGAAGCTTTAGTAACGGCAAACTGTACAGCTTGTCATAGTATTGAATCAAAAGGTTTTCCAAAATTAATGGATGATGCATCTACAGCTGGTGCTTATGGTGTTGCAACTCCTGATTTAGGAAGCGCAGGTAAGCTTTATTCTAAAGATTATTTAATTGCTTTTATCAATAATCCAGCACTTGCATCAAAAGTTTCTCATAAATTTACAGATGGAAGAGCTCATCCAATGCCTAGCTATGAGTTAATGAATACTCCACAAGAAATTGCTGATATGGTTGCATATTTACAATCAATTGCTCCAAAAGAGATGACAAATAAAGAGGTTTTCCATGATGCTTGTCAAAGATGTCATGGTTTAAAATATGCCGATATGCAAAAAGGAACAATGGGTGCATTCTCACCTGATGCTGATATTACAAAATATATGGGAAAACTTCCTCCAGATTTATCTCAATATATTATTAGTAGAGGTCCTGATTATTTAGGTAAATTTATAAATGACCCTCAAAAACTACTTGAAGGTACTGCAATGCCAAGAGTTGGTTTAAATCAAGAGTCACAAGAACAAGTTATAAAATACATGGAAGAAATTGGAGCTTCTAAAAAAGCGGAAAGAGAAGAGTTAGGTCCTAAATTCCTAATCTATCTAGTAATTTTCGCAATCTTCGCATTTTTATGGAAAGCAAGTAAATGGAGAGATGTTCATTAAGAACATCTATTCAAAATTAAAAAGCTAGAAGTTACTACTTCTAGCTTTTTTTATTTCTATTTTATAATATTATTTTAGAAGTAGCAGATATTATAGCTGTTTGTGATTTTAAAATAAGATTTGAACTAAATCCAACAATAAAATTCTTATTAAAAAGTTCTCTCTCTCTTTTTGAAAATCCACCTTCTGTTCCAATCATTAAAGTTTTAATATCTAATACTTTACTATCTATAGAAGTTTGAGAAAAATCTAAAAAATATGTATCTGGATTATCTGCTATAAAAGTATCAATATTTTTATAAATATCAAGTTTTATAATGCTACTTCTTCCACATTGAGATGATGAATTTATCAATATTTTTTCTAATTTTTCAAAATTTATTTTAAAATTCTTTTGTGAAAAATCACTATAAACAAAAGTAATTTTATCAACTCCTAACTCATTTAAGCTGGCTATATTTTCATAAATAGTTTTTGGATCAACAATACACCAAGCAAGATGAATTTTTTTACTATTTTCAATAATTTTTTCTTCTTTTTTTAGAAGATTTAAAAATAAACTCTTTTTATCGATTTGAGATATTTTATATGAATACAAAAAATCATCTTCTAAATTTCTAAAATCTAAAATATCATCAAGCTTATGTCGTCTTGCTTTTACTATATAGTTATAATTCTCATCTTCAATTTTTAGAAGCTCATTTTTGGCATTTTTATCATATATAAACTGCATTAAAATACTTTGCTAATAATATAAACAGCTAATAAAACTGCAATTTCAATAATATAAATCTTCTTTGCATAAATATAAAAATCTTCTTGAAGTTTTATGTCAGCAACTTTTATAACTCTTTGTTTTTTATATCTTTTTATCTCAATTACAAGCAAAAAGATTGAAGCTGGAATCATTAAAGCAATTGTAACACTAAAATGATGAGCATAAAAAGCAACTATTGTTCCCGTATAAATTACTACAGCATTGCTCAAATGATATATTGGTGTCATAAATTTTAATCTTTTTGCCAAAGATATAAAATCTTTTTTTGTCACAACAGAGTATAAATTAAATAACATTATTCCTAAAAAAATATATATCGCATAAATATGAGTTGTTATCGCACTTTGCATTAGTTCCATATTAAGTTTATCTCACTTTTAAAAATTTTTGCTATTATATCCAACTTATAATAAGTTTATATTTTTCAATATTTTCATACATTTTTATACAATATAAGGATTTTTTAGTTTATGAATCAAAATTTTAATAAAAAAGCAGTTGTAATATTAAGTGGTGGAATGGATTCCACTTTAAGCTCTTATATTGCAAAAAATAGTGGTTATGAATTAATAACAATTCACTTTAACTATGGTCAAAGAACTCAAGATAGAGAATTAAAGGCATTTAGAGATATTTGTAAAGAGTTAAATGTTTTAAATAAATATGAGATTGATATTCCATTTTTTTCTCAAATTGGAGCTAGTGCTTTAACTGATAAAAATATAGATGTTCCAATAGATGGGATTGAAAAAGGTGTTGTCCCAATTACTTATGTTCCATTTAGAAATGGAATATTTTTAAGTATCGCAAGTGCTATTGCGGAAAAAGAGAATGCAAGTGCAATCTATATTGGTGTAGTAGAAGAGGATAGTTCAGGTTATCCAGATTGTAGTGATAACTTTATACAAAAAATGCAAAATGCTATAAATGAAGGTACAAAAGAGGATACAAAAATAGAGATAATAACTCCTCTTGTTCATTTAAGTAAAGCTCAAATTGTAAAAGAAGCTATAAAATTAAATGTTCCACTAGAACTTACTTGGTCTTGCTACAAAGAAGAGAAAATAGCTTGTGGAGTTTGTGACTCTTGCAGACTTCGATTAAATGGATTTGAAAAAGCAAATAAGAAAGATCCAATAAAATATAAATTTAAATAATATTTAGATAAAATGAGAGTTTAAAATAATTTTTAACTTAGAGATAAAATGACAAAAAAAGCAATAATAATCTATTCAATACTTTTTTCTATAATAATAGTATTAGCAAATTATACAGTACAATTTCCCATAAATGAATGGCTTACATATGGTGCTATTATGTTTCCATTCTCTTTTTTACTTGCCGATATACTAAGCGAAAAGTATTCAAGAGAAGAGGTTTTAAATATCATAAAATATGGTATTCTTATAGCTGTTATTCCCACAATAATAATAGCTGATTGGAGAATAGCTTTTGCTTCTTTATCTTGCTTAGTAATTTCTCAATATTTAAATGTAAGAATTTTTATGTTCCTAAGACAACGATTTCTAAATTTATGGTGGTTAAGAATTGGTGGAGCAAGTATTATTTCACAACTATTTGATACGGCTTTATTTTTCTTCTTGGCTTTTGCTTTCGTTTTACCTTTTGAAACTATTATAAAACTTATAATAGGTGATTATTTAATAAAAGTTACTATTGCTCTTATGGATACTCCCATATTTTATTTAATTGCGATAAGATTACGACAATATACATTTGGTAGAATATAATGGAGTTTACTTCTGAGATTTTACAGGCTATTTCAAAAAGAGCTTGGAAACTATCTTGGATTTTAGTTGCATATTCAATATTATGTTTATCTATCATTTTATATATATTTATAGATAATCGACTATATATATTAAGTAATTTCTCAAAAATTCATTCAACACAAGTTGAAATATTAAAATTCTCATACCAATCATTAATCATCTCCATTGTTGTATTCTCGATATTGTTCATACTAAAAGGTGATTCAGACAATACTATTAAAAAAGCTAGAGAAAGATTTTATGAGAAAGTATTTGAAAGAACGAAATTAGTATTTCAATATAGATTTAATTTTCCAATAAATGATTTTGAAGGACAATATGAAATTAGAAAATTAACAGAATATCAAACAGATTATTCAAGAAATGAAGAAATACATAAAATTTCAATAAACAATCTAAATAATTTTATATTAAATGCCATTGATACTTTATATATAACATATTCACTAAATGATAAATTTGAAGAAAGAGTGCTTTTTAGTATATGGCATTCGGGTAGTTTTGTTGCAATTGCTATTGCTATTGATAAAAAATATACAAATAAAACAGAAGATGAGATTCATAAGGCATTATCAAAATTAAATCTTTCTGGTAGTATTGAAGATTCAAATCGTTTGAGCACTAGAGATAATTATTGGTGGTTTGATATAAAATATAATACAAATGATGACTTCTTATTTCATAATATAGAAAAAGAACAAATTTCAAGAAAAGTGGCTCATATCGTTACTGTTGGTTTAAATATAAGTATGGAGATATTAGGATGGAAAAAAATAGAATAGGAATCCTTTTTAGTGGAGGAACAGAGAGTACTGCATTAATAAAATATTACAAAGATAAAAATTATGATATTTCTTTGTTGTATATTTTTATGGGATATGAATGGGAGAAAACAGAATTTAAACATGCGGAACTCGTAGCAAACTTTTTTAATCTTTCTGTTGATAGTTTAGATTTTTCAAATCATTTTAACTCTAAATCATTAGGCAAGGTTACTAATGTTCAAGAAAATATAATAATTTTAAGAAATTTAACATTATTAACACTATCATCTTTATATTTTATAAACAAAAATATATTTAATTTATCTTTTGGTTTACAAGAAGATTTTGATTACCCAGATTCAAATATCGAATATATCAAAAAAGTAGAAGATTTAATTAAAATTGGAAGCATGCAAAAAAATTTTAAAATTGAAATACCTTTTTATAATACATTAAAAGAGGATATTTTAAGAAATTATGATTTACCATTGAATTTAATTTTTTCTTGTGCAAATCCAATCAATAATGAAAGATGTAATAAATGTTTCAAATGCAATGAGTTAAACAATGCATTATTAAAAAATCATAAATCATAAATATAATCAAAATATTGATATAATAAATCTTTATGCAAAAAAATAAAAGGATAAAAATATGAAATTTAGTGGAAAAAATGTTTTAATAACAGGTGCAAGCAAAGGTATTGGTGCCCAAATTGCAAAGAATTTAGCAAGCTATGGTTTAAAAGTTTGGATAAATTATAGAAGTAAGATTGAAGAAGCAGAAGCTATAAAAGAACAAATTGAAAAAGCTGGAGGAACAGCAGCAATTATAAAAGCTGATGTATCAATAGAAGAACAGTTCGTAGCTGCTATTAAAACAATTATTGAAAGTGATGGGGAGTTGGCATATTTGGTAAATAATGCTGGAATAACAAAAGATAAACTAGCTCTTAAAATGAGTGTTGAAGATTTTACATCTGTAATTGATGCAAATCTTACTTCAGCATTTATAGGTTGTAGAGAGTTTTTCAAACAAAGAGGTAAAAAAGGTTTTGGAGCTGTTGTAAATATATCTTCGATTGTTGGAGAGATGGGAAATCCTGGTCAAGCAAACTATTCAGCTTCAAAAGGTGGATTAAATGCTATGACAAAATCATTTGCAAAAGAAGCCGCTAGTAGAAATATAAGATACAATGCAATAACTCCAGGATTTATTCAAACAGATATGACAGATTTATTAAAAGCTGAAGTAAAAGCTGATTATGAAAAAAATATCCCTCTTTCAAGATTTGGAAATCCAAGTGAAATTGCAGATGCAGTAGCATTTTTACTAAGCGATCACTCATCATATATCACAGGTGAGATTCTAAAAGTAAATGGTGGATTATACGTTTAAAGTTTATCTTTAAACTATAATTTATTTAAATTAAAAAGTTTTTAAAACTTTTTTGCTATAATTTTGGGACAATTTTATTAAAGGAATTAAAATGGCATTATTAGATGATGTAAAAGCTGTTGTTGTTGATCAATTAGATTGCGATCCAGCTGAAGTAAAAGAAGATTCAAAGTTCATTGAAGACTTAGGAGCAGATTCACTAGATGTTGTGGAGCTTGTAATGGCTTTAGAAGAGAAATTTGATATCGAAATCCCTGATGAAGAAGCTGAAAAAATATTAACTGTTGGTGATGCAATATCATACATTGAAAACAACAAATAGTTTTTTCTTTTTTTAGATAAAAGAGTTACTCTTTTATCTATTGTTTTTATTATTGAGTTTTTTAATTTAAAAATTGAATAGTTTAAATAAAATATTGGAGCATTATTAGATGAAAAGAGTTGTTATTACAGGATTAGGTACTATAAATTCTACTGGACATAGTGTAAACGAATCTTTTGATGCCGTTGTAAACGGTGTTTGCGGAATTGATAAAATTACACTGTTTGATACAACTGATTTTTCAGTTCAAATTGCAGGTGAAGTAAAAAATTTTGATCCTGAAACTGTAATGGATAAAAAAGAGGTTAAAAAAGCTGATAGATTTATTCAATTAGGTATAAAAGCAGCTTTAGAAGCTATGATTGATAGTGGTTTTGTTACAAGTGAAAATAAAAAAGTAGATGATTCAATAGCAAATAGATTTGGAATAATTTCAGGTTCTGGAATTGGTGGATTAAGTACAATTCAAAAAAATTCTACAATTTGTGACACAAAAGGTTCAAGAAAAATATCTCCATTTTTTATACCATCATCTTTAGCAAATATGCTAAGTGGGTTTATCTCTATTGAACATAATTTAAAAGGTCCATCTTTAAGCCATGTTACTGCTTGTGCTGCTTCAACTCATGCATTAAATGATGCTATGAAAACAATTGTTTTAGGTGGAGCTGATAGAATTTTAGTTGTTGGGGCTGAAAGTGCTATTTGTGGAGCTGGTGTTGGTGGTTTTGCTGCTATGAAAGCATTATCTACTAGAAATGATGACCCTAAAAAATCTTCAAGACCTTTTGATATAGATAGAGATGGATTTGTAATGGGTGAAGGAGCTGGTGCTTTAGTTCTTGAAACTCTTGATAGTGCAATAGCTAGAAATGCAAAAATATATTGTGAGATTATTGGTTTTGGAGAGAGTGGAGATGCAAATCATATCACTTCACCTGTAATAGATGGTCCTTTAAGAGCTATGAGAGCTGCATTTGAAATGGCGAAAGAGTTAACTGGGGAGTATCCAAAAATTGACTATATAAATACTCATGGAACTTCGACTCCAGTTGGAGATAAAAATGAGACAGCTGCTATTAAAGAACTTTTTAATGGAAAAGATAACTGCCCTCCTGTATCATCTACAAAGGGTCAAATTGGTCACTGTTTAGGTGCTGCTGGAGCTATTGAAGCTATTATGGCTATTAAAGCTTTAAATGAAGGTGTTATTCCTCCTACAATAAATGTTGAAAACCAAGATCCAGAATGTGATTTGGATGTTGTTCCAAATGTTGCTAGAAAAGTTGATTTAACAACTGTTATGTCAAATAACTTTGGTTTTGGTGGAACAAACGGTTCAGTAATTTTTAAAAAATTTACAAAATAAATCTAAACCTTAAAGGGTATTGCTACCCTTTTTATTAAGGAAAAATATTGGCTACTTACTTAGAATTTGAAGAAAAAATAAAGAAAATTGAAGAAGATATAATAATTGCAAAAACAAAATCGGATGAAGCTGCTGTTGAAATATTAAATAAAAAACTTGAAAAAGAAGTTGAAAAAACTTTTAAAAATTTAAATGATTATCAAAAGCTTCAACTTGCACGTCATCCAGACAGACCTTATGCACTTGATTATATAAATGCTATTTTATCAAATGCTTACGAAATTCATGGAGATAGACACTTTGTAGATGATAATGCAATTGTTTGTTATTTAGGTTTTATTGGAACTCAAAAAACTTTAGTAATTGGTGAGCAAAAGGGTCGGGGAACAAAAGAGAAACTAAAAAGAAACTTTGGAATGCCTAGTCCTGAAGGTTATAGAAAAGCTTTAAGAGCTGCACAAATAGCAGAAAAATTTCAAATTCCGATTCTTATGTTAGTTGATACTCCAGGTGCATATCCAGGGCTTGGAGCTGAAGAGAGAAATCAAAGTGAAGCAATTGCAAAAAATCTTTATGAATTTGCAAATTTTACAACTCCAACAGTTTCAGTTGTAATTGGAGAAGGTGGTAGTGGTGGAGCTTTAGCTATATCTGTTGCTGATAAGCTTGCTATGATGAGATATTCTGTATATGCTGTTATATCACCTGAGGGTTGTAGTGCTATTTTATGGAATGACCCATCAAAAGTTGAAACAGCAGCACAAGCACTTAAAATTACAGCTGAAAATCTAAAGCAACAAAATCTAATAGATGATGTTATAAATGAGCCTCTAATTGGTGCTCATAGAAATAAAGATGAAGCTTATATGGCTTTAAAAGAGTATTTTTTAAACTCGGTTGAAGAGCTTAAAAAACTAACTCCACAAGAGAGACAAGAGAAAAAATATCAAAAAATTATGAATTTGGGATCTTTCTCTGAGTAATAAATAAGATAAACTTTTTAGTTTATCTTATAAATCATTTTTGTCTCTAACTAATCTTCCAACTTTTTCACCACCAATTAAATGAAAATGTAAGTGTGGTACCTCTTGCCCACCATCATTTCCAATATTTGTAATCATTCTATATCCACTTTTATCTATTCTTAACTCTTTTGTAACTTTTTTTATAAAACTACTTAAATCAGACATAATATCAGATGGAGTATCTTCAAATGAATCATAATGAGACTTTGGAATCACTAAAACATGAATCTTTCTTGTAGGATTTATATCATGAAAAGCTAAAAAATTATCATCTTCTAATACAATATTGCTGGGTATCTCTTTATTTACAATTTTGCAAAAAATGCACATATTTTCTCCTTGATTTTTTATAATAAATTATAACCAAACTCTAATAAAAAATTAGGTATAATCGCAACTTTGAGAGATTATAAATAAATATTTTGTAAAAAATAAATTAGAGATTAGGAATAAAAATTGGAACTTTGGATAAAGAAAATCGAATCTGCTTCAACACTTGAAGAACTGGAGAGTTTAAGAGTTGATACCCTTGGTAAGAAGGGAGTTTTGACTATAGAATTTGCAAAAATGAAGGATATTCCAGCTGATGATAAAAAATCATTTGCAGAAAATCTAAATAGACAAAAAGATGAAATAACAAGAGCTTTGGATAGCAAAAAAGTAGAACTAGAAGCAATCGCTTTAGATAAAAAATTACAATCTGAAAAAATTGATGTTACAAAGTTTAATAACGAGCTTAGCTGTGGTGCTGCTCACCCAGTTGCAGAGACTATGAATAGAATTATTAACTACTTTTTAAACCTTAATTTTACGGTTGAAGAAGGTCCACTAGTAGAAGATGATTTTCATAATTTTCAAGCACTAAACCTACCTGAATATCATCCAGCACGAGATATGGCAGATACTTTTTACAACAAAGATTATACACTTTTAAGAACACATACTTCTCCTGTTCAAATAAGAACAATGCTAAGTCAAAAAGCTCCTATAAGAATGATTGCTCCAGGAACTGTTTTTAGAAGAGATTTTGATATCACTCACACTCCAATGTTTCATCAAATTGAAGCTTTAGTTGTAGATGAAGCAGATAAAATCTCATTTGCAAATTTAAAACATGTTTTAGTTGAATTTTTACAACACATGTTTGGAGAAGTTGAAGTTAGATTTAGACCTTCATATTTCCCATTTACAGAACCTTCTGCTGAAGTTGATATTTCATGTGTTTTTTGCAAAGGAAGTGGTTGCCGTGTATGTTCACAAACAGGATGGCTTGAAGTTTTAGGATGTGGTGTTGTAGATCAAAATGTTTTTGATGCTGTTGGATATAAAGATAAATCAGGTTATGCATTTGGTTTAGGAATAGAAAGATTTGCTATGCTAATTCATAGTATTGGGGATTTAAGATCTCTATTTGAGAGTGATACAAGACTATTAGGACAATTTAAATGATAATTACAAGAAGATGGCTAGAAGAGTTTATAAATATATCAAATATAAGCACAGATGAAATTTGCAAAACATTAAATAGCATTGGTTTAGAAGTTGATAGTGTAGAAAAAAAGAGTATTGCTTCAAAAGTTGTTGTTGCAAAAGTTTTAAGTAAAGAAAAACATCCAGATGCAGACAAATTAAATGTTTGTCAAGTTGATTTAGGGGATGAAGTTACTCAAATTGTTTGTGGAGCTTCAAACGTAGAAGCTGGACAAACTGTCGCAGTTGCTACTATTGGAGCTATTTTAGGAAATGATTTTAAAATCAAAGCAGCAAAACTAAGAGGAGTAGAATCAAATGGAATGATTTGCTCATCAACAGAATTAGGACTTCCAAAATTAAATGATGGAATTATGGTTTTAGATAACTCTATAGGTGAGCTTATCTTAGGAAAAGAGTTAAAAGATTACCCTAGTTTAAATGATGACATTATAGAAATTGGTCTTACTCCAAACAGAGGTGACTGCTTAAGTATTTTAGGAGTTGCTAGAGAGCTAGCAGCTTTTTATGATTTACCTTTAATAGAATTAGATAAAAATATAAATAGTCACGAACTTAGTATTGGTCAAATATTTGAGATAAATAGTTCAAATATTGATACTTTTTTAGCATATAAGGCAATAGATTTTTCTGGTTTCAAACTAGATTTGATAACAAATCTAAGAGTTGCTTTAATTGGTAAATTTAAAGAAAATCACAATATTAAAAACTCACTTATTTATGCAACTCACTGTGTTGGTGTTATTTTAAATGCATATCCTAGAGAAGATTTTGTTTTAAAAAATGAACTTAGTGTTTTAGATTTAAGAAAAAATGAAAAAGGTTTTGATTGCTCTTATTCTAGTACAAATTGTCTAAGTCAAATATGTGTAGATCAAAAAGATTTTAGTGAAAATTCAAATGATTTTCTGCTTGAAGCATCTTATATAAACCCTGAAGTTATATCAAAAAGAGTTTTTGATGCAAAGATAAAAACAGGAGATATATTCTACAAAGCATCAAGAGGTAGTAATCCTGATTTAAGCTATGGCGTTAATTATTTTTCTAGTTTTGCTTCTAAAATGGGGGCAACTATATACTCAGGAGCAAAAGAGTTTTTGGAAGATATTGAAAAAATAACTCTTAGTATTAGTGTAAAAAATATAAACTCTATTATTGGACAAGATATAGAAAAAATTGATATAGAGAGAATTTTGACTTCTTTAGAGTTTGAAATAAAAGAGTCTGTGGATGATATTTTATTGATTAAAGTTCCACACTATAGACATGATATTAAAAATATTGCTGATATTGCTGAAGAAGTTATAAGAATGGTTGGAATTGATAATATTATTTCAAAACCTTTGGCTATTGATGAAGTAAATAGAGTAAATAAAACTAGTTTGGATTTACAAAAAAAGAATAAATTAAGATACAAAGCTATTGAAAATGGATTTTTTGAAACATTAACATATGTTTTTTCTTCAAAAGAAAATTTAGAAAAATATGGTTTTAAAACTGTAAAAGATGATTTAGATTTGATTAATCCAATTGTAAAAGAGTTAAATACTTATAGAACTACCATACTTTTAAATCTTATTGAAGCTTGTTCAAATAATTTTAAAACAGGTGCAAGAAGTGCTAGTTTTTTTGAAATTGGAACTATTTTTGATGAAAATAGAGTTGAAAGTAAAAAAATTGCGTTTGTTCATAGTGGAGCTTCATCTTTAGAAGATGTAAGCAATTCAGGAAAACCAAAAAATATAGACTTTTTCTCATTTGCAAAAAAAGTTTTAAATACTATTGGAGAGTTTGAACTTGAACCTATGACAAATATTGATAATAAATTTATTCATCCCTATCAAAGTGCAAATATTTTAATAGATGGAAAAATATCAGGATTTATATCTAAGCTTCATCCAAGTGTTGAATCTGATTTCGATTTAAGTGACACTTTTTTTGCGCAAATAGATTTTGATAGTTTAAAAAACAGTTTAGTAAAAGCTTCTTCTTACTCTAAGTTTCAAGCTTCTAGAAAAGATTTAAGCATAATTGCTCCAAAAACTTTAGAGTTTAAAGAGATTAAAAAGGTTATAAATTCACTAAATAATAATCTAATTAAGCAATATAACTTAATTGATATATATAGTGATGAAAAATTAGGAGAAAATGAGAGTTTAACTATTAGATTTACTCTTCAAAGTGATGATAAAACACTTGAAGATGAAGATATAAATCAAGTTATAAACTCAATTTTAGATGCTTTAAAAGAGAAATTAAATATTACTTTAAGATAAGGGAAAAATATGTCAAGTTTTAATATAAAAAGATTAAATAAGCCTTTTGATGTTGTTATAGAAAATATTGCAAGCGATAAATCAATATCTCATAGATGTGCAATGTTTTCACTATTTTCAAATAAAACTTCGTATATTAAAAACTATTTAACTGCTGAAGATACTTTAAATACTCTAAAAATTGTAGAACAATTAGGAGCAAAAATAAAAAGAGACGGAAGCAGTGTTGAAATAACTCCTGTTTATAATTTAAGTGAACCTGATGATGTACTTGATTGTGGAAACTCTGGAACTGCTATGAGACTTTTTTGTGGATTATTAGCAAGTGTTGATGGCTCTTTTGTTTTAAGTGGAGATAAATATTTACGAAGCAGACCAATGAAAAGAGTTGCAGACCCTTTAAGAAATATTGGAGCAAATATTGATGGAAGAGAGAATGGGAACAAAGCACCCCTATTTATAAGAGGAGAAAAGTATTTAAAACCTTTTACTTACATCTCTCCTGTTGATTCAGCTCAAGTTAAATCAGCTATGATTTTAGCAGCTCTAAGAGCCACAAATGTTAGTAAATATAAAGAGAATGAGCTTACACGTGACCATACTGAGAGAATGTTAAAAGGTATGGGAGCAGAAATTTTTACAGATAATGAAGGTTTTATAAATATAAAACCTCTAACATCGCATCTAAAACCTTTAAATATAACTGTTCCAGCAGATCCTTCTAGTGGATTTTTCTTTGCTGTTGCAGCTGCAATTTCAAAAGGCTCTAGAGTTGTAATAAAAAATGCATCTTTAAACCCTACAAGAGTTGAAGCATATGTGGTTTTAAAAAAAATGGGAGCCATAGTAAACTTTATTGAAAAAGAGAATGTTTATGAACCTATTGGTGATATTGAAATAATTGGAAATGAATTAAATGGTGTTGAAGTAAGCCAAAATATATCTTGGCTAATAGATGAACTTCCAGCTCTTAGTATTGCAATGAGTTTAGCAAAAGGAACATCGAAAGTAAAAAATGCAAAAGAGCTAAGAGTAAAAGAGAGCGATAGAATAAAAGCAGTTGTTGATAATTTAGCTCTTTGTGGTGTTGATTTCACAGAGTTTGAAGATGGATATGAGATAAGAGGTGGAGAGTTAAAAAGTGCAACTATAGACTCTTATGGAGATCACAGAATTGCCATGAGTTTTGCAATAGCTGGATTAAATTGTGATATGAAAATAGATGACGTAGAGTGTATAAACTCATCTTTTCCAAACTTTAAAGAGATTTTAGACTCTTTGTATTAAGGATAAATTTTGAAAATAGAACTAGCAAGTAGCTATGGTTTTTGTTTTGGTGTAAAAAGAGCCATAGAAATTGCACAAAAGTATGAAAATAGTGCAACTATGGGACCACTTATTCATAATGAAGATGAGATAAATAGATTAAAAAAAGATTTTAAAGTAGGATTATATTCACAATTAAGTGATGTGAAACCAGATGATACTGTTATTATTAGAACTCATGGTATCCCTAAAAATGATTTAAAAGAGCTTAAAAAAAGTGTTAAAAAAGTTATAAATGCTACTTGTCCATTTGTAACAACTCCTCAAAATATAGTAAAAAATATGTCTAAAGAGGGCTACTCTATTCTTATTTTTGGAGACATTGAGCATCCTGAAGTAAAAGGTGTAAAATCTTATGCTGATGATTTAGATGATGTTCATATAATTTTATCTGTCCATGATTTAAAAAATATAAAATTTAAAAATAATAAAATTGCTTGTGTCGCACAAACTACAAAGAAAAAAGAGACATATCTTGAGATTGTAAATGAACTTATTTTAAAAAATAAAGAGGTTCGAGTTTTTAATACAATTTGTGATGCAACTTTTGAAAACCAAGATGCGGCTAGAGATATTTCAATAAAAGCTGATATTATGATTGTAATTGGTGGAAAAAGTTCATCAAATACAAAACAACTTCACTCTATTTGTCTTGAAAATTGTAAAGATTCATATTTAATTGAAAATGAACAAGAGCTTGAAATTTCTTGGTTTAAAGATAAGGAATTTTGTGGAATTACTGCTGGTGCGAGCACGCCTGAATGGGTTATTAAAAAAGTCTATGAAAAAATAAAGAGTTTTAAACCATAATTTAAGCGATTTTTTTGTACAATCTTGCTATTTTAAATAAACTGGTAAACAAAGAAGGTACAAAATGCGTATGGAAGATATAGATTTAGGTGAAGACTTTGACTTTGAGCAAATGTTAAATGAGTCTTTTGAGCAATCAGAGAATAACTCTGTGGTTGATGGTGTAATTGTTGATATAAATGCTGAAAGAGTTTTAGTTGATGTTGGACAAAAAATTGAAGGTTTATTGTCTCTATCAGAAATTACAACAAATGGTGAGATAAAGTACAAAGTTGGAGATACAATTCCTGTTATGCTTATGGGAAATAGAGGGGAAAGACCTAGTATTTCACATAAAAAAGTACTTCAAAAAGCGAAGTTTAATAACTTTATAGCTAAACATGGTGAAAACTTTGAAGATGTTACTATTGAAGCTAAAATAGTATCTGTTAAACAAAGAGGTGGTTTCACTCTTGAAGATGCAGATGGTTGTGAATACTTTATGCCTCTAGCTCAATCTTACATGAAAACTATTGGTGCTATTGGAAAAACAGTAAAAGCAAAAGTTATTAAAGTAAATAAAAATCAAAACTCAATTATTGTTTCAAGAAAAAAATTAATAGAAGAAGGTAAATCTGAAAAAGATAGCAAAATTGCTAAAATTTTAGAGAATAAAGAACCAATAAATGGTGTTATTAAGAAAATTACTTCTTATGGAATGTTTGTAGATTTAGGTGGAATTGATGGTCTTGTAAACTACAATGAAATCTCTTACAAAGGTCCTGTTAATCCTGCAAATTACTACGCTGAAGGAGATACTGTTTCTGTTATCGTATTATCTTATGATAAAAATAAACAACATTTAAGCTTATCAATTAAAGCTGCTTTATCAAATCCATGGGAAGAGATAAAAGATAGATTAGAAGTTGGTGATACAATTACTGTAACTGTTTCAAACTTTGAATCTTATGGTGCTTTTGTTGATTTAGGAAATGATATAGAAGGACTTTTACATATTTCGGAACTTTCATGGAATAAAAATATTAAAAATCCAAAAGAGATTTTAAACATTGGTGATGAGATAAATGTTGAAGTAATTGAACTAAACTTTGAGCAAAAAAGATTAAGAGTTAGTTTAAAAAACCTTCAAGAAAAACCATTTAATAAATTTGTAAACTCTCACAAAGTTGGAGATGTTTTAAAAGGTAAAATTGCAACTTTAACTGAATTTGGAGCTTTTGTTACTATAGGTGATGTTGATGGATTGCTTCATAATGAGGAATCTAGTTGGGAACCAAATAGTAAATGTAAAAACCTTTTCAAAAAAGGTGATGAAGTTGAAGTTAAAATTATCAAAATTGATAGAGAAAAAGAGAATATTTCACTTTCAATCAAGGAGATAGCTACTTCTCCTGCAAAAGATTTTCAAGATAAATATAAAATTGGCGATATTGTAAAAGGTGCTGTAAAAGATAAAAAAGATTTTGGTCTATTTATAAAACTTGAAAATAACCTAGATGGACTTGTAAGAACTGAAGATTTTGGTCCATTAAATATTGATGAAGTAACAATTGGTGATGAAATTGAAGCTGTTGTTATAAATATTGACACTAAAAAAAATAGAGTTAGATTATCAATAAGAAGATTAGAGCAACAACAAGAAAGAGATATGTTAAAGTCTGTAAATGATGATATGTCTATGACTTTGGGTGATGCTATAAAAGATCAATTCAAAAAGTAGGAATATTTTAATGAGTAAAAAAACAATTGTAGTTTGTGATCATATTCACGAAGCTGGATTAAAAATTTTAGAAAAAACTGAAGATATAAATTATGTATTTGCAGCTGACGTTGATAAAGTAAAACTATTAGATATTATAAAAGATGCAGACGTTGCAATTACAAGATCTTCAACAGATGTTGATGAAAAATTTCTAAATGCAGCAGTTAATTTAAAAGCAATTATAAGAGCTGGTGTTGGTTATGATAATGTTGATATTGAAGGTTGTAGTAAAAGAGGAATAATTGCTATGAATGTTCCAACTGCAAACACAATAGCAGCAGTTGAACTTACAATGGCACATATGCTATCTTGTATGAGAAAATTTCCATATGCTCATAATCAATTAAAAATTGATAGAGTTTGGAAAAGAGAAGATTGGTATGGAAATGAGCTTTATGGTAAAAAACTAGGTGTTATTGGTTTTGGAAATATTGGACATAGAGTTGCTCTTAGAGCAAAAGCATTTGAAATGGATGTTATTACTTATGACCCTTATATTCCAAGCACTAAAGCAACAGATTTAGGAATTAAATATACAACTAACTTTGATGATATTTTGGCTTGTGATATTATTACAATTCACACTCCAAAAAACAAAGAGACTATCGATATGATTAGTTTTGATGAGATTCAAAAAATGAAAGATGGAGTTGTATTAATAAACTGTGCTAGAGGTGGATTATATAATGAAGAAGCATTAGTAGAAAACCTAAAAAATGGAAAAATTGCAATGGCTGGAATTGATGTATTCAAAAAAGAGCCTGCAACTTCTCATCCACTATTAGATTTACCAAATGTTACAGTAACAGCTCACTTAGGAGCAAATACAAAAGAGAGTCAAAAAGAGATCTCTATTCAAAGTGCAAACAATGCAATAGAGAGTGCTAGAGGAATATCTTATCCAAACGCATTAAATCTTCCAATAGATGAGAGTAAAATACCTTCATTTGTAAAGCCATATATTGAATTAACACAAAAAATGGCATTTTTATTAGCACAAATTAGTAAAAGTGAAATTAGAGCTATTGAAGTAAGTGCTGAGGGTGAACTATCTGAATTTGTTGACTCTTTACAAACTTTTGCAAGTGTTGGAGTGTTAAGTGTTAGTTCTGGAAGTAGCGTAAACTATGTAAGTGCAAACTTTATTGCAAAAGAGAAAGGTATTGAACTATCTACTAAAGCTTTAACAAATAGTAGCGGATATAAAAATAAAGTTACTATTAAAATAACTACATCAAAAGGTGTAAAAAATATATCTGGAACTGTATTTGGTGAAGATGTTCAAAGAGTTGTTGATCTTGATGGATTCAAAATTGATGTTGATCCAAAAGGTAAAATGATTATTATGAAAAACAAAGATATTCCAGGAGTTGTTGGAAAAGTTGGAAATATCTTAGGTGAAAATGGAATTAATATCTCTGACTTTAGACTAAGTCGTGGGAAAGAGGGAACTGCTCTTGCAGTTATTTTAATAGATGAAAAAGCAAACTCAAAAGTAATTAGCGAACTTGATAATTTAGAAGCTAGTATTGCTGTTGCTTATGCTGAAATATAAGGAGTAAAAATGGCAATTGGAATGAGCGAATTAAAAAAAGGTCTTAAGATTGAAGTTGAGGGAATTCCATATAAAATTGTTGAATACCAACATGTAAAACCTGGTAAAGGTGCTGCATTTGTAAGAGCAAAAATAAAATCTTTTTTAAATGGAAAAACTATTGAAAAAACTTTCCATGCTGGAGATAAGTGTGAAACTCCAAATTTACAACAAAAACAGATGCAATTTTTGTATGATGATGGTGAATTATTACAATTTATGGATACTGCAACTTATGAGCAAGAAGGATTAACTTATGAGCAAGTTGGAGATGCATTTGATTGGATAATAGATGGAATGCAAGTAGATATGATGTATTTCAACGGTAAAGCTATTACAGTTGAACCTCCAATGGTTGTTGAGCTTAAAATTATAGATACTCCACCAAACTTCAAAGGTGACTCTCAAGGTGGTAGAAAACCTGCTACTTTAGAATCAGGTGCTGTTGTACAAATTCCTTTTCATATACTTGAAGGTGATGTTATAAGAGTAGATACTAGAACTG
This sequence comes from Arcobacter thermotolerans, assembly GCF_983172305.1. Lineage (NCBI taxonomy): Bacteria > Pseudomonadati > Campylobacterota > Epsilonproteobacteria > Campylobacterales > Arcobacteraceae > Arcobacter > Arcobacter thermotolerans. The sequence continues at coordinate 10,165 of NZ_CFAFZJ010000009.1, read as the reverse complement.
GTGAATACTTAGAAAAAGTAAAATAATTAAAAAGCTAGATTTATTCTAGCTTTTTATAAATAAAATCTACAAAAATTCTACTCAAGAATTTTCTTAATATCTTCTTTAGCTTTATCTTTGTCAAAATTTTGCTTAATAATGCTATTTTTTTCTTCGATTAAAACTCTTATTCTCTCTTCTTTGTATTTTTTATCTTTATATTCTTGGTAAGATTTATAACAATAAAATATCAAAAAAGTAGTTATAATAAAAACAAAAATAGTAAAAGCTTTTTTATTCATAGCTAAATGAATATGAAAATTTTGGTTTTCTATATTTGCACCTTGGTTGTCAATAACTTTGCTTTTATTGTCCAAAGAGTGTTTCGAGTTTGAGAAATCAAAATTTTGGTTCATCTATTCTCTTATTTGTTTTTTAATATCTATTATAAAATCTTCTATTTTATAAGATATCTCTTTTTTTAGATTTTCATCTGTAATTCTCGAGAATAGACTATTTAATTCAAAAATCAAATTATCTGGAATATTTGTTATTTGAGTAGAAATATATTTATTATTTGAATTATCTATCAAACTTGAATGGTTGTTTAAGTTGTAGCTAGAGTTTGAAAAGTCATTTAACTCTCCAAATATCTCTTTGTAAATTCCCAATTCTCTACATTTTTTTCTAATAGCACTTATAGAATTTCTAATTTTCCAACTAGAAATTGAAGATTGTTTTATCTCCATAACTTCAGCTAAATCACTAATTGTTGTAACATTAAAATAATTCAATAATTTTTCAATATAAAACTCTATTTCATTCATCTGTATCTCTTTTTATACTATTTGATATATATTATAGCAAAATAATATTTAATTAAGCAATATATTGCAATAATTGTCGATATAATTTGAATATACAAAGGAAAATATAAAATGAAAAAGTTATTTTTAGCTTTAATGCTAGTTTTGGGATTTGGTTTAAATGTTTACGCAAGTAATAATACTCCTGAAAGTGTTATTTTAGGATTTGCAGCTGCTATTCAAAATGAAGATTTTGAAAAGGCAAAGAATTTTTTAGATAAACAAAGTTTTATCAAACCAAAAAATATTATGAAACCCAATTTAGGAACTAAAAATATTTTAGAAACTGAAATACAAGGTTTTTATAGACATCTTACAAATTCGGGAAGTGATTATAAAACTTTTAATAATGTAAAAGATTGGAATTTTAAAGTTGAAAAAAATATGAATGGGACTAATATTTATACTCTTTTAATGATTAATCCTAATTTTGACCAAAGGTGGACTTCTCTTTTTTCAGGAACAAAATATGATAGTTCAAAAAATTTTACATTAATTAAAATTAATAATGAGTGGAAAATTAAAGGTTGGATTTAATTATGATAGATATATTAGGAAAAATTTAAAAAATGAACAAAGCAATCCTTTTAGAAGATAACTTTATGTTGTATCATAATTGCATAACTTTGAAAACTCTTGGAGATATTTTATGAGCGAAATAAATTTGATATTATGCAGTTTACAGAAATATTAAAAGATACAAACTTTTCTGATGATATAAGCATTAAAGATATTAAACTAAACGACAAAGATTATCTAAATAGGAAGTTTGGAATTAAACGATATCTCTTTAACAATATCTTAGATTCTATTGAAACTATAAATTTTGCTTTTAGTTCTAAAATAGATAGCAAAATTGTTCAATCATCTATTTATATGAATATTATGAGAGTTGATGAAGAATTTTGCAAACTAAAAGATAGTTGCGAATTTGAAGTTTTGCAAAAATTTGATAGTGAAGATTTGAAATATATAAAAAAAGCTAGAACTTTTATAGAGTTTGATTATGAAAAAATAGATGAGAAGATTATAAAAAAGATAGTTTATGAGATATTTCCAAAAATAAGAGATATTATCCATAATATAGATTAAAATATTGCTATTTTATATTTTATTGCGAAATAATTTCTATTTAAGCAATATATAGCGATAATTATAAATAATAAAAACGACTTAAGGAGAGTATAATGAAAAAAATATTTTTTACAATAATTATTGCTTTTGGATTTACAGGATGTGGTAATATAGAAAATGGTACTCCAGAAGAGATTACAGAGTATGTATTTAAAGAATTAGCTAAAACAAATAAGGACAATGTTCAAAAATTTATTTATGGTAATGAAGAATACATTAAAAAGAGATTTGATGCTGGATCAAGAAACCTTTATGGTAAAGTTGAAAATCCAGATAAATATGAAATTAAAATTGTAAAAACCAAAGAGATAAGTGGTCAATATTCTGTGTATTTTACAGTGAGAAATAAAACAGCAAAAGATGATGAAGCAGCTTGGAGAGATTTTATAGGAGATAGAAAAAATTGGTCTAGGGAGTATGATTATGTTTTTACTTACCAAAAAGAGAATGGAAAATGGAAAGTTTTTATAATTCACTAATATAGTGTTAAGATATAATATTATTAAAAAAAGGGAAAAAGATGAAAGGAACAGTACTAGATTTTTCTAATACAGAAAATAATGGATTGATTTTAGGAGAAGATGGAAATAGATATATTTTTGATATTTCTGATTATAAAGGCAAAAACAAATCTATAGATATTGATTGTGAAGTTGATTTTATTGTAGATGAAAATATAGCAAAAGAGATTTACCCTATAAAAACAAAAGAGAGTTCAAAAGAAGCTATAAAGATAGAAAAAGAGGAGAAAACTCCAACTAGCAGTAGCTTGAATATTAAAAAAGTTGATTTTAAATCTATAGAGAATGAGTTATCAAACCCAAAACACTCTGAAGCAATCCAAAAAGAGTATAAAATTTATCTAATTTTATCTATTTTAGTTTTACTTATTCCACTATATATTATGTTTACAGCTAAAACTTCAAATTCTGGTATTTTTGTCTTATCTATGTTGGCTTCTTTATTTATAGCTTTTTATATTGTTAAATTATTTCTAGTATTTTCTTCACCTTATGAGGTGGTTAAAAAAATGGTTTTAAAAAAAAGTTACAAAGAGCAACTAAAATTTTGGGAAACTACTCCAAAAGGATTAGAGTATGAGGAGATTAGAAGGCTTCATATAGAGGGAAAATCATTTGAAAATAGTGAAGAGCAACTATTAGAGTTAGCTTTTAATATAAAAGCAGATGCTATAATAAACTACAGCTATCAGCACTCAACTAGTTCAAATATAAAAACCTCTGGCTTTGGAAAACACAAGAGCATAGATACAAAGATAGATGAATATCATATCATAGATGGTTTAGCAATAAGATTTTTATAAAAAAAGAGGATATTATGGCAGAAATTGAGTTAATAGATAAGTTAAATAGGAGGGTTTCTACTCTTTTAGAAGATAGCTCAGTAAAAGTAAAATATGAAGAGAAATCATATGATAGTTTAGAAGAGTGTATAAAAGATTTTGAGTTTCCAAAAAATAGCGATGAAATACATGTTGATGAAAAGGATTTTAAAATTGCTTTTAAAGATACAAAATATATAAAAAAACTAACTCTTGATTTTAAATCTTTTGCTGAACTTTATAAGAACAATTTCTCATCTTTGATAGTAATCTTTCATGTAAATAAAGATATAAGTTTATTTGAAATTAGTGATATTATGGAAAATTTTAATAACAATTTACCAAAAGAGACACAAATAATCTTTGGTAGTAAATTTTTTGATATTCCAAAAGATGAGCAAAAAATAGAACTTTATTTCAATGATACAAAAAGAGAATCTCTTGAAAAATTCAAATATAATTTTAGTAGTATAGCACCTGATAAAAGTTGCAAAAAAGAAAATGATGCAATATTTACAAATTATGAAAATATTATGAATATTCGTGAGCTTGGTTCAAATTACTTAAAAGAAGTTTTTGAGCTAATAATAAATAAAAACTTTATAAAAAATATTAAAAGTTATGATGATTTTGTAGTGCTAATAAAAGAGATTAAAGAAAAAAATGATTATAAGATGTTTGGATTATTTGTAGATGATACTCTTGTATGTTATGCTGGGGTTAGCATACAGACAACACTTTATTATAAAAACATCTTTTTATAAATGAACTTAACATAATGTTTGAATATGATGAAAATTATAGTAGTCAAATGATAGACTTTTTAAGTGATTTTGCCTTGAAAAATAATTGTCACTATCTTGTTACATATGATGTTTATAAACACGAAAATATATATTTTTATAGGTTTTTAGAAAGAAATAAATTTATTTATGGAGATTTTTTTAGATATATAAAGATAAAGTAATTTTAAACTTTTCTCTTTAAAAAAACTATCTTTTCATCTCCTAAATAGTTCTCATGCAATATTTCAAAATCTATATTTAGTTCATTTAAAGCGTTTACACCATTTCTTATTTTTGGGCTTATAATTAAAATAAAAAAGTCTATTTTATCCTTTAAAATATCAAGAAGATTATAGACACCTTCAACCATTACAAACTTATAATCAAGCAGTTTAAATAGATCATCACTAATGATTACTTTTCTATTTGGTACTTTAAAAAGTGGTATATTTTGACTAAAAGCCTTGCTTTTTGAATAGATAAAAATATCTGGTTCTCTTCCTTTTATATATCTTGTATCTAAGGTTGGTTTATCAGTTCTTATAGTGTTTCCACCAATTAAAATAAGGTCTATTTTGTCTCTTAATGTGTGAACATATAGCTTTGCTCTTTGAGAGCTTATTTGTCCATCTATAGAGCCATTTAAAGTTTGTGCCATTTTGAAAAAAATAGATGTTTTATTTTGCCAAGATTTAAAAGGAATTAAAAGATTTTCACACTCTTTTTCTAAAACCTTTGTTGTCACATTTATATTTTCATCTTCTAATGTTTTTATTCCACCACTTGCAATTTTATTTGTATCAATAGAGCCAATAATTACTCTTTTGGGTTTTAAAATAGATAAAAGTTTTGCACAAGATGGAGTTTTTCCTTCATGATTACAAGGTTCTAAAGTTGTATATATTTCACAATCATTAAAAAAGTTATTATGATTTTTAATTAAATACTCATGTATTTCAGAACTTTTTGTTAAGGCTCTTAATAAAGAGTTAGATTCTTTGCTAAGAAGTGCTGTTTTTAAAGCATTTACTTCAGCATGTGGCATTCCTGCTTCTTTGTGAGCTTCAATTGCTAAAAGCCTTCCATCTTTTACAACAACACATCCAACAGCAGGATTGGGATAAGTTAAAAGTTGATATTTCCAAGCCTCATCAATGGCTAATTTCATATAGAAATTATCATCAATCTTCACAAAAAACTACTTTTTACCACTCAAAATATGTTGCGGCACTTAAGATATTATCATAAGTAATCTCTTCATCTGCGAACTGCGTTTTTATAGTAATTTTTTCATTATCAGCATTTATAAGTTCACCTTTGAAAAGATCTGTTTCAATATTTTTTACTTTTACAAGCTCACCAACACTTGCTATAAAATGTTCAGGCTTTTTTAGTTTTCTCTCAATTCCAGGAGAGCTTACTTCAAGATTATATTTTCCACCCATTGGTTCATCAATATCTAAAATTGGAGATATTAATCTTGAAATTTCAGCACATTTATCAAGATTTACACCATCTTTACTTGTAACAACAACTCTAAAAATATTTCTCTCATGCTCTTTAGTTGTAACAATATCATAAAGTTTTAAACCACTATTTTCAACTATTAGTTTAATTTGTTCTTCTAAATTCATTCTTCTTCACTTTTTGTTTTATCTTTTTTAATTTTTGCAAATAGGTCTTCTATCTTTTTTGATTTCTCTAAAGATGTATCAAGTTCAAATTTAAAATTTGGACATTTATACCATCCCGTACTTGCCAATACATCACTTTTTATTCTTCCATTTGCTTTTTTTAGAGATTCAATAACCTCTTTTACCTCATCTTTATCAAAATCACTACCATCAAAATATACAATAGCATCATATTTTCCATTCTTACAGTTTACACCTGTTATTGGCAAAGAGTTTATTTTACTATTTTGTAGTTGTGATAGAGCCTGAGGTATAAGCTCCATCAATAATGATTCAGTTCTTTGAAGATTTATACTTTTCATTAATCGTCAATTTTTACTTTCTCTTCAATTTGAATAAATGTTTCAATATAATCTCCAACTTTTATATCATTGAATTTATCAAACATAATTCCACACTCATATCCACTTGCAACCTCTTTAGCATCATCTTTAAATCTTTTTAGTGATGCAATTTTTCCAGTATATGTAACAACTCCATCTCTAATAATTCTAGCATGACCACCTCTTATTACTTTTCCATCTGTTACTAAACATCCAGCAACTGTTCCAACTTTTGGTACAACAAATGTATCTCTAACTTCTGCTTGTCCAGTATTCTCTTCTCTTATAATAGCACTCATCATTCCAGATAGAGCATTTTTAACATCATCAAGTAAATCATAAATAATTGAATATGTATTTATCTCAACTCCATCAGATTTTGCTTTTGCTTTTATAGCTCCTGTAGGTCGTACATTAAATCCTAAGATTATACAACCTTCACTAGCACTTGCTAAAACTATATCACTTTCAGTAATTCCACCAACAGCCGAATGAATAACTTTTACTTTTACTTCATCATTTGCAATTTTTTCTAAAGAGCCTTTAATTGCCTCTAAAGAACCACCAACATCTGCTTTAATGATTACTGGTAACTGTTTAATTTTTCCTTCTGCTATTAATCCACTCATCTCTTCAAGTGATACTTTTGTAGATTTTGATAACTCTTTTGCTCTTGCATGCTCAGCTCTTGTTGTTGCAATATCTCTTACTTCTTTTTCACTATCCATTGCAACTAAACTTGAACCAGTTGTTGGAACATCATTTAAACCTAAAACAGTTCCTGTTTCGCTAAGACCTAACTCTTTTACAATTTCTCCCATATCATTTGTAATAGCTTTTACTCTTCCAAATGTTGTATCACAAACTATATTGTCTCCAACTCTTAAAGTTCCATTTTGAACAATAATATTTGCAACAGGACCTCTTCCTTTTTCTAAAGATGACTCAATAACAGTTGCTTTAGCTTTAGCAGTAGGATCAGCTTTTAGATCAAGAAGTTCAGCTTGAATTAATATATTTTCAAGTAAATCATCAACTCCTTCACCTGTTCTTGCAGATACTCCAATAAACTCTATATCTCCACCCCAATCAATAGGTGTTAAATTCTTTTCAGCCATTTGAGCTTTTACCATATCTGGATTTGCCGACTCTTTATCCATTTTATTCATGGCTACTATAATTGGACAACCACTTGCTTTTGCATGAGAAATTACCTCTTCTGTTTGAGCTTTTACTCCATCATCAGCAGCAACAACTATAATAATAATATCAGTAACATTTGCTCCTCTTGTTCTCATTGCACTAAATGCTTCGTGACCAGGAGTATCAACAAAAGTAATTTTTTGTCCATTTTTTGTAATTGTATATGAGTTTATATGTTGTGTAATTCCACCAGCTTCACCGCTAGCCACTTTTGAGCTTCTAATTTTATCTAATAGAGATGTTTTACCGTGATCAACATGTCCCATGATTGTTACAACTGGAGGTCTAGTTACAAATGATTTAGTATCAATCTCCTCATCATAACTCTCTTCATAATTTACATCTTCTAATGCATCTTTTACAGTTACTTCAATACCAAACTCTTCACCAAGTATTTCTAACTCATCTTGTTTTAAAAAGTCATTTTTTGTAACCATCATTCCTAAGTGAAATAGTACAGTAATAACTTCAGCTGGAGTTTTTCCACAAGCTTCTGCAAACTCATAAACTCTAATATCCTCAGGAATTACAATCGAAGTAATATCCTCTTTTTCTTGAGTTCTAACAACTCTTTTCTTTCTTTTTCCTCTTTTAAGTCCTGTTGGAGTATTTCCAAAAGCTGCAGGTTTTGAACTTCTAGAGTGATTTGCAGTATTTACTGGTTTTGGTTCATCAAAGATTTTAAAATTATCTTGTAAATCCATATCAAGAAGAACAACTTCATCTCCTAAAAGAGAATCATCACTACTTTTAAACTCTTCACTAGTATGTGAAACTTCTATTTTTCTTCCATGATCTTGAGCTTTTATAGGAGTTTTTTTCTTCTCTTTTTTTACTTTTTGATTTCTTTGATTATCTTCTCTTACTCTATTATTCTTTTCAAAGTTTTTCTCTTCATTTTCACTAAAAATATCACTTAAAGATTTTTGAGTTTTCTTAACTTCAAAATCTTCTTTTACAATTTTTACCTCTTGCTCTTCAGGTCTTTTTTTCTTAATAATTACAAGACCTTTTCTTTTTGGAACAACTTTTGTTGGATTTATCATATTATCTTCATCATTTAGACTAGTAACATTTTCTTCAGTTTTTAAAATAGGTTTTGAAATAGTTGGTTTTTTGATTTCAGTTTTTATTGAGTTGCCAATTACTTTATCTTGTTCATTTATTTTTGGAACTTTTACTTCCGATTCCTCTTTTACTTCTACCTCTTTTTTAGGTTTTGCAACTTTTTCTTGTACTGGCTCTTTAATTCTAGAACTCTTTCCAGTCATTATATATTGCGTAATCTCTTCTGCATCTTCATAAGAAACTGTAGCTTGTGCTGTTTTTAAATCTATCCCTAACTCTTTTGCTTTTTGCATAACCTCAGCACTTGTTGATGCGGCTTCTTCTGCAATTTCAAAAACTCTTACTTTATCTGACATCTAATAAAATCTCCTCAAGTTGTATAACATACTTATCTTTATTTTTACACTCTCTACAAAGTGCTTTTTCATATCTCTTAATCTCTTTCATATCTAGAAAATCAACTTTACATGGCTTGCAAATATAAAAGCTTCTTCCAATGTTATCATAAATAGATAACTGTTTATTTGAACATTTAAATCTTAAAAGCTCTTTTTGTTCAAGCTTTTTCCTACAAAATATGCAAGTTCTTAAGATTGTTTTCAAATTAGCCAACTATTATACCTAAATTTTTCTTAATAATATAAAATAATTAAATTTCAATTTTTACACCGTTGTTATCAAAATCTACACTCATTACTCTAAAGTGAGGAAATTTCTCTTTTAAAGCTAGTTCAAGCTTTTGACTATCTTCACTATATGCTATTGAGAAAAATGTTGAACCTGAACCAGAAAGTGTACTCATTAAAGCGCCATTTTTAAGAGCTGTTTTTTGTACTTCAAATAGCTCTGGCATATGTCTCATTCTAAATTGTTGATGAACCATATCAGCTGATGCATACTTTAACATTTCCCAATTTTCACTCATAAATGCAGCTGTTAAAAGTGATGAGTGAGATATATTAAAAATTGTATCCTCTTTTGAATATTTATATGGAAGTGTTTTTCTTGATAGTGTAGTTGAAATTGGTCTATTTGGTACAACAACAACTGCTTTTAAACTTCTAGGAATTGATTTATTTATAAATTTAACTTCATTTTCATGCACACTTGCTACATTAAATCCGCCCATAACAGCTGGTGTTATATTATCAGGATGACTTTCATACGCCAACGATAGATTTAAAAGCCTCTCTTTTTCAACTTTTATTCCTTCAATTGCATAAGCACTAGCAATTGCAGAAACAATAACGGCAGAAGAGCTTCCTAAACCTCTTGAAAGTGGGATTTCATTAAAAAATTCAAATCTAAAATGTCTCTTTTTTTGCGTCAAATTGTAGTAAAAATCATTAAAAATAGATATAAACATATTATTATCTTTTAATGCAGGATTATTTGAACCCTCACCTTTTAAAGATACACTATGAAATTTTGATGGTCTAATTATTACTTGATTTTTTAAATTTAAAGCTACTCCTAAACAGTCAAATCCAGGCCCTAAATTGGCACTAGTTGCTGGAACACTAATTCTCAAATACTCTCCTTTTTAAATGGTTCCCATTTAAAAAGGAACCTTATCTTTTATAACTACTTTTTATAGCGGAGATTAAAAATCTCCTAAAAAGTAGCAAAAACCTAAAGTGCTTCAAGAATGAAGCCTGTCTTAAATGGTTCCCATTTAAAAAGGAACCTTATCTTTTATAACTACTTTTTATAGCGGAGATTAAAAATCTCCTAAAAAGTAGCAAAAACCTAAAGTGCTTCAAAATGAAGC